>NZ_JBFYGP010000003.1:0-403448 GCF_041079415.1 Microbacterium sp. 20-116 | reverse complement strand
CGGCACTCGGCACTCGGCACTCGGCACTCGGCACTCGGCACTCGGCACTCGGCACTCGGCACTCGGCACTCGGCACTCGGCACTTGTGGCGCGGGCGCACGCTGCGCGCGGTCGCACGTTGCGCGCGGCGACGGGACGCCTGACGGCGTTTCAGCGACGAGGAGGCGATCAGCCCCCGAGCACCACGTTCACCGGCTCCTCGCCGCGGTGCAGGCGCTCGATCTGCTGGCGCACCAAGCGAGCGATGCGGGGGCGCATGGCATCCGTCGCCCCTCCGACGTGCGGGGCGATGAGCACGCCGTCGAGGCTCCACAGCGGGTGGCCCTCGGGGAGGGGCTCCGGGTCGGTGACGTCGAGGGCAGCCCGGATGCGGCCCCGGCGCACGTGGTCGACGAGCGCGTCGGTGTCGATGAGGGGGCCGCGACCGACGTTCACCACGAGCGCGCCGTCGGGCAGGGCCGCGAGGGCGCGGTCGTCGATGACGTGGCGCGTCGCTTCGCCGCCGGGGAGCGAGGCGACGAGGATGTCGGTCTCGGCCAGCACCTCGTACAGCTTGCCGAGGGGAAACACCTCGACCTCGTCCTGCAGGCGGCCGTGCGAGGCGACGGCGCGGAGGTCGACCTCGAACGGCTTCAGACGCGCGGCGATCGCGCGGCCGACCCCGCCGAAGCCGAGCAACGTCACCCGGGCGTCGGCCAGGCCCGGGGCGCCGCCGCCGGTCCACTCGCCGCGGTCCTGGGCGCGCACGAAGTCGGGCAGACGTCGCTGCGCCGCCAACGCCAGCGTGACGGCGAGCTCGGACGTGGCCGTCTCGTGCACGCTCGAGGCGTTGGCGAAGACGATCCCCTGGGGAAGGCGCCCCTCCACGTTGTCGTAGCCGATCGACTGGCCCTGGACGAGTCCGACCTCGATCTCGGAGAGGCTCTCGATGACGTTGTCCATCGACATGTACGGCGGCACGACCATGTCGAAACGGTCGCGCGGCGCCGGTCCCGTCATGTCCCACACCACTACCTCGACGCCGTCGGGCAGCTCGCCCAGGTCGGCGCGGAGTTCGTCGGTGGGCACGGACACGAGGAGGGGGGTCGAGGTCGTCACCGCAGAGACGCTACCCCCGTCGTCTCGGTGGGTGAGGGAGGTTGCGCCCGGCGCCCGATGTGCACACCGACCGGTACGTCGTACGCGAGGTACTCGCGCAGCAGTGCGCCGGCGTCGCGCACGAACAACCGCCGCGAGAGGGCGGCGGCGAGCTTCGTGGCCCCGCCGACGAGGCCGGGGATCTGGTGGCTGAGCATGCCCTGGCTCAGACGTGCGCCGTGGTTGAACATGTGGATCCGCGACAGCGCCGAGGCCTCCGGCGCGCTCCGGCTGACGAGACCGAAGTCGTCGTCGAGATACGGGAAGGCCGCGAGTCCGGGATTCTGGGCGGCGGAGGCGGGGTCGAGCCGGTCGCTCCACAGCACGGCATCCGCGGCGACGTCCGCCAGCTCGGGGCGCTGCGCGAGCTCTGAGACGATCCCGGTCGCTGCCAGGACGACGTCGTAGTGATGGATGCCATGCGGCGTCGTCACCGCGATCTCGCTGCCCGTCCACTCCACGCGCTCCCACGGCGACGAGGTAAGAAAGCGGAAGGAGTCGAAGGCGTGGGCGCGCCAGAGGGCATTCTGCGTGGCCGGCTGGTCGACCGCCGACAGGTGGACGTTGAACGCCCACTTCTGCTGGTCGGTGAACGAGCCGTAGTTCTCGATGAGACCGGCGAACTCCATCCAGCGGTAGGGGCTCACCTGCGGCATCGCCGGTCGACGCATGTGCACGTCGACGCTGGCCGCGCCATGCTCGAGAGCGGTCGCGGCGTTGTCGAACGCCCCGGTCCCCGCGCCCAGGACGCCGACGCGTAGCCCCGCGAGGGAGTCGAAATCGATGGAGTCGTGCGTGTGATGCACGCGCTCGGCGGGGAGCTCGCGCAGGGGGGCGGGGATGTGCCGACCTCCGGCCCCCTCGATGCCCGTGGCGAGCACGACGTGCTGCGCCGGCAGCATCCACTCGCCGTCGGGCCCCTCGAGGTGCATCTCGATCGGACCGTTCGCGCTCGTCGGCGTGAGCGAACGCACGCGGGTCGAGGGCACCACCGTGAGGGCGGACACCTCCCGGTACCACCGCAGGAAGCCCTGCCACGCGATCGTGGGGAAGTACTCGATCGCGTCCCACGCGGCGAGGCCGTACACAGCCTCGAACCAGGCGCGGGGGCTCACGGCGGGGGTCCCCCAGGTGGGCCACGCGATGTCTTTCGGGGTGCGCAGCGTGTGCATGCGCGCGTAGGTGGTCCAGGGGCCGGCCGCATCGGCGGGGGCGGCGTCGATCACCACGACGTCGTCGATCCCGCGGCGTCTGAGCCCGCGCGCCAGGACGAGCCCGGCTTGCCCCGCGCCCACGATCACGACGGGACGGATGCCGTCTCGCGCACCTACCCAGGAGCGTCCGTCACCGGCGCTGAGTGCGCTCTGGTGCGCGGCCTCTCGTTCGAGCGCGGCGAGGCGGGCGGCGGAATCGGGGAGCGGGGTCAGCACGCTCACTCGCCGTCGATCACGACGCGAACGCCGAGGGTGTCGTCGAAGCGGTGGTTGTGGTGGTCGGTGACGTTGGTGTCGTCGAGCTCGAGGTTGACGAAGTCCATGCTCGGCTCGGCGAAGAAGGGCCCGGCGTGCCAGGTGCCTTTGCGCATCGTGATGGCCGTGCGTGGCGGGATGCGGAAGGCGCGGAGGTCGTCGAGGGCCGGGGCCTCGATACCGGGAGCGGCGACGGCGATCGTCCACTCGACGTCGCCGACGGACATGAGCGTCTGGGTGGTCTCGAGGTGGCGGGTCACGCGCACGAACTCCGGCGTCTTGTCGTCGAGGTGCATCAGATAGAAGCGCGGGATGCCGTTCGACACGTCGAGCACGGCTTCCTCCGCGGTGAAAGGAGTGCCGTCTTCCATCGGCGTCAGGACGACACCGAAGGGGTCGAACGACGCGGGGGTCACGATCTCGGCGGTGAGGCGATGGACGGTGAGGGTGTCGGACATGGCGGCTCGCTTTCGTCGGGTAATCCGACCGTACGCTTGTCCAACAAGCAGAGGAGCAACTTGTCCGACATGTTCACCGCACTGTTACGCCGGCGAAACGCTCACGAGCGCACCCGGCGGATCAGGGCGTTGCGGAGCCCCTCCGGCGCGGGCAGCTGCACCTCGCGCGACCAGTACCCGATCGCGTCGTCGGCGCCGTACCCGCAGTAGGTCATCTCGATGACCGGGGTGCCCGGCTCGGCGGAGAGGATCGCTGCGCGCTCGGCCTCGAGGGCGATCGCATCGATCCACATCGTCTCCCACGCGACCCGGATGCCGTTGGCCTTCTCAGCGAGATCGAACACCGGCCGGCGTGGATCGAGCTCGACGTCGCGCCCCACGGGCACGAGGTCTTCGGCGAGGGCGTACGGGGCGCCGTCGACCCGCCACATCTTCCTCGTCCGCAGCACGACGGTGCCGTCGGGCAGATCGTCGTACCGGGCAACGCCCGACTCGAGCGTCAGACGATCGGCCGATACGACCTCGAGGGTGGGCTCGTATCCGGCCGCCCGGATGGAGAGGGAGTGGTCGAACTGCTCGTCAATCCGTCTCCCTACCCCCGGGAGGCGGCGGTTCCGTGACGTCCGCGTTCCCTGCGTGCGGTGAACGTACCCGCGCTCCTCGAGGCGGATCAGCGCTTCGCGCACGGAATTCCGGCTCGCCCCGGTCAACTCCGCGAGTTTCGGCTCGGACGGCAGAGTCTCGGCATCCACGCGCCAGAGGTGCAGGATGCGATCGATCAGCGCATCGGGATCGGTCGTGCGTTCGGATGCCACGCGCTCACGCTACCGGCGTGAGCGCCTGGCATCCCTGCCCGGGGTCAGGAGCGTTTCGCGGTGATGACGACATTGTCGACGGAAGGGCCGCCTTCGGGGCGTTGGAGGCAGGTGATGACGACGAGTTCGTCGGGGCCGGTGGTCCCGATGACGACGTAGACGGTGCCGCGTCCGGCGCGGTCGGGGGTCGCGTCGTAGTTGCGGATGAAAGTGGCGAATCGGAAGCCGGGCGGGGTGCCGCCCAGCCCACTTCTTACCTGCTTGGCAGCGGGGCGTAGCTCCTAGTAACCGATGGAAGAGCCGCTCAGACATTCGGACGGACGGGCGCCACCCCGATAAGCGGGCGGAAAATGCGTTCGACGCGCGCATCGCGGGACACTCCCTCGAGGAGCCAATCAGCGACTCCCTGCGTTGGTTCGACGTCGTCCTAGCAGCTGCCGCGATCCGAGCGTTTTGTAGCCTTCGAGATCACCCGCTCGCGTACGGGTGCAAGGCCCGACGTACGAGTGCCACGAAATAATCGCCCTTGAAGGAGAACCAATGAGCCAATCCGGCAACGATGCCCACTTGGGTGAAAACACGCTTCTTTACAACGGCGCGGGGCGAGTCTTCTTGGCACGAGTCGGACGGACCCCCGAGGAGCCCGCCATTGTTCGTTTCGACCTGATTATGCCGATTGACAATGTCACCGTGGGTGCCGTGTCCCGGACGATCAGGATGCTGACGCAGTTGTACCGAGGGTTCAACATCCATCTGCGGATCGCATACGAAGACGTGGTCGACGAACTCAAGTCCGCTCACGATGGGCTGGCCGGTCGGAGACGACCGGACGATACGGGGCTGATGCGTCTGGTCAACCGCGCCTTAAATTTCAGCGTGGCTGTGCGCCTGTACGAAGAGCATGTCATGAGCGAGGTCCATCGAAGGTGGGGCAAAGGCTCGACACAGACGGACGCGGTTAGACAGCTCTTCGCACAGACATTCGACCGCAGTTTCGGATATCGAGTTCTCTATGCTCTGCGCAATCCGCTGGTTCACAGTTCAGAGCAGATCATTGGGTGTACCTGGCTGGCTCAACTAGATGATCCGCAAGACAATACCTCTACCGAGACGAACGTACAGGTGGCCCTTCACGTAGAGAGGGAAGCGTTCGCCCGCTCCGATGCTCGTGCCGCAACCAGACACGAAGTCGCTCAGCTACTCAAAAATCCTGACTTTCTAGCACTTGCAGATGATGCCCTTGTCCACATCGAGGAGCTGAATCAGGCGCTGGAGCCGTTCCTGTATCCGGACATCGATGACGCCGTCGCCGACTTGTGGCACCTGACCCGCGAGCACTTCCCCACGGCATCACAAACCCCACACTTCGTGACCGTAGAAGACGGTCCCGAGCTAACTGGAGACTTGCAAATCCAGCCGATCTTGTGGGATTACGTCGTTCGACGGGGCGCGGCAGCCCTTCTCCGCAGGGGCGCAAAGGTTGGGTCATGAGGACGCGGAAGCCGCTCACAAGCCCAAGCCGGTAGTAGACGGTTATGTCAGCACCCCGCTCACCCGCCTCCGCGCTGGAGAGGGGTGCTAGGTGTACCCGGTCAGGACGTTGGTGGCTGGTTGGGGCTTGTGAATGAGGAGAACCTCCGGCTGAGTGGAGATGTCTGACGTCTTCACGAACCGGAGGTTCTCGTGCCCCACCGTAATGCTCGGCTGACTCCGCCGGGTCGGTTGCTGATCGTTGCGCGTGCTGCTGCAGGCTGGAAACAGGAGCATATCGCTGCCGCGATGGGCGTCTCCCGTCGGTGCGTGCAGCGTTGGATCGCTCGACATCGATCCGAGGGCGTCGCCGGATTGAACGACCGGTCGTCTCGACCAGTGTCATCGCCGTCATGAACCCCGCAACGCGTCGAGATTGAACTGCTCCGGTTGCGGCGGGATCAACGCTGGGGCCGTGACGAGCTCGCGGCAGCGGTCGGAGTATCGCCGCGGACCGCGTCACGGGTCCTGGCTCGTCGCGGTCAGCCGCACCTCTCCCGGCTCGACCCGATGACCGGCGAGGTGATCCGAGCATCGAAGACGACCGCGGTCCGATACGAACGCGACCACCCAGGCGAGCTGGTCCACATGGATGTGAAAAAGCTCGGCCGCATCCCCGACGGCGGCGGTTGGCGCTCCCTCGGCCGCGCCGTCGCCGACCGACACCGGGACACACCGGTCGGGTTCGACTACGTCCACTCCCTCGTCGATGACCATTCCCGGCTCGCCTACTCCGAGATCCTCCCGGACGAAAAGGGACCGACCTGCGCGGGATTCCTGGACGCGCGATCGAGTACTTCGCCGAGCACGGCATCGCCCGCATCGAGCGGCTGATCACCGACAACGCCTGGGCATACCGATTCTCGCTCCGACAGCTCTGTGCTGAACGAGGCATCTAGCAAAAGTTCATCCGTCCGCACTGCCCCTGGCAAAACGGCAAAGTCGAACGCTTCAACCGGACACTGCAGACCGAGTGGGCCTACCGACAACCCTTCGAGACCAACGCTGCCCGGGCCGCGGCACTTGCGCCGTTCATCGAGCGATACAACACTCGACGCATCCACTCGGCCATCGGGACTCCACCAATCAACCGAACCGCACCAACGTCCTCACCCGGTACACCTAGGGCGTGTCTCCCAAATGTCGTGTCCAGGCGAGGACGGCATTCAAGACGGCTGCAGAGCGGTAGACGATGGCGAGTTTGTCGTAGCGGGTGGCGGGCCTCGCCATTGTTTGAGGGTGGCGAAGCGCCTTGTCGCCGCGGAGCCGGTCGGGTCGGGTGCGGGGGCGCCCGATGGGGCGGGCGATGCGCAACTGTTCCAGCAACGGGATCCGCATCGGCGAGTCCCCGGCTTGGCCCGGTGTCACAGCGATCACCAGCGGCAGGCGGTGACCGTCGACCAGGTGGTGGAGCTTGGTGGAGAGTCCGTCTCGGGAGCGGCCGAACCCGTGATCAGGCGGCTCGATCAGCGAATTGTTGTAGTTCGACGAAGCCCCCCCCGTGACCCGGGTGATGTTCGTCGCGTGCCGATGGGCGCGGGCGATCGGGGAGTCCACCGAAACTGACCAATCGAGCTTGCCGGTCGCGTCGGCGCGAGCCAACAGCGCCGCGTGAACGCGATCCCAGGTTCCATCGCCGGCCATCCGACGGTGCCACTTCCACACCGTCTGCCACGGCCCGAACACCACGGGCAGATCCCGCCACGCAATCCCTGTCCGATAGCGATACTCGATCGCCTTGACCATCGTTCGCGCGTCCGAAAACGGGCGGCCTTTACGGCCGGTCGGACCGGGCAAGAACCCGCTGATCAGATCCCACTGAGCGTCCGAAAGCAACTGGAACCGCGACACGTCTCTAGCATCACCGACTCAACCTACCCATTTAGGAGACGCCCTAGGTGTCATTTCCTCGAGGCGAGCGCGGCCTCTGGGGGCGTGGGTTGCACGCCACGAAGGGACAACCGATGAACCTCAGGGGCTCGGAATCGCACACGATTCCTTCGGCCCCGACGGGTATGTCGGTGTGGTTCCGTGACCACGCTGAGCACCACATGGCCGTCCTGCTCAGCCCCTCGGGACCGTTCGCCGGCATCGGCACCGGCAAGGACCGCGAGCACACGAACGAGAAGGGCGAGCTGCTGCCCTACGTCGAACCACCGGATGGATTGTTCCCGGATATGCGCAAAACAGGCTGAGGGATCCATCTGGGGCGGAATGCCACCGCGGATGTCAGTTAACGCAGTAGTGCACTATGCCAAGGCAGGGCTCGGCATAGTGCACTACTGGGTTAACTCGTCGAACGAGAGCAATCGAATCCAGAGTCTACGCGCTCTCTTATTGAGCACAGTCACTAATTCCTTCTCCGTGAGTGGAAAAAATACACGAAGATCGCCACAATCGGGAGTATGATAAGAAAAATAGGGATGAGATAAGCCTGAGGAAGGTCCGGTGCATTTACTAGCGCGTAGACGAAACCGCCTACTCCGCAGAGAAATATGACCAACCCTAGGACCAGGGTCGCGAAAGATTTACTTTTCACATCCCGAAGCATAGCATCCGGGGAAAATTTCTTACGAGCGGTCCTCAAATTCGCCCGTCGCCTTCACGATGTTACCCGCGCTGTTGATCGCGAACATCTTCCACTTGAGCGTAATGCCCTTCGGGACGACACAAGTTGCCGTCATGAGGGAGGAGGATGTTTGGCAGGATCCTGCCTGACCTCCGCCGACAAGGGCCGTGTTGTACCACGTGACCTTGATTCTCAATCCATCACTGGAGACGTGGTCACGGATGGTGAACTGCTTAGCAGACGACGAAAAACTCGCCGACCCTGCTTTTACGCCATTCACATAAACCTCTTGCGCGGAGTCGGCCGACGCAGGAGGCGCGAACAGTAACACGGATGTGGTGACTGCCGCAAGCGAAAAGCCGACAATACGACTTCTGAGCGATTTCATATGTCCCCCTTTGGTTCGATAGTGATCATCATTCAGGAGATTGGTATAAGAATCAACGGTTGCTTTCAGCCGATCCCGTTGGTAGCTTGCGAGGACCAACAGATGGAGGGGCTCATGTCAACTAAGCGCGTGAAACTTGGAGTACGAGGTCTTGCGGTTCTGGCGATAGCTGGTGCGCTCACGATTGGCGGAGCGGTCGCCCCCGCTTCCGCCGACGGTCTCAACTCCGTGCTCGGATCCAACGGGACGACGGTGTCGCTTCTAGTAAAGGGACAGAGCGTCAACGTCTCGGGTCTTGAGGCTGGGGTTCTCTACCCCTACGCCTTCAACACCATCTGCAACGCGACGGCAACGGCCTATGGCACCCGGAGCACGGGAGCGGCTTGGAGCAAGTCGTGGGGCACGTTCTCCGGCTGCGTTCCGACCTCGTGGGTGTCCGTGACCAACGTCGGACTGCCGTTCAAGAGCGGCACGACGATTCGACTCCAGGTGCGGCACGATGGGTTCATCAACGCCGGCAAGCCGCAAGTCGGCATCTGGGCCTGATCTTGCATAACGCCAGGGGATGCTCGACGAGCACGCGGCGTCGCGCCGGCGTCCAAAGGGCTAGTGTCGTCACGATTGTGGCGGCACTAGCTGCCTTTGGATTGACGTCGTGCGCCACTGCGGCTGAACAGAGCCTCGATGTTGGAGCTCTCGCCGAGAGTGCCTCCGCCTTCCAAGCAGAAATTCTCCAAGACGGAGTCGTTGACCCAGCGGAGTACGAAAGAGCAGTTCTCGCGAAGCGACAGTGCGTCACCGATACGGGCGCCACTGTCAGCGATGTTTACCCGGTAGCCGCACGCCAGCTCACTTTCGACTGGGAGGTGGAGGCCGAGACGGAGGAAGAGGTCGTAGCGATCAATAATGAGGCAGCGGCCTGTGACGAAGAGTTTCTCAGTGCTGTAGGAGTGGTGTGGGCGGAACAAAACCTGCTCAGCACTGAGGACCGCGAGAAGCTCCGCCCTGAAGTTATTTCCTGCTTGCAAGAAAACGGCGGTCAAATTTCCCCGGGTGCCACCTACGACGAGATAGTCAAGTACGTTTCCGAAAACATCGATGCTGACGGGCGAGAAATAACGAGCTCGTGCCTATCCGAGTTTCCGGAGTACTTTATGATCTCTGTCACGAATGCGCGCTGATCGGCGGGAACGCGGCCGAGCGCGCGTCAGTGGATGGCTACTTTTGTCCGTATGCCTGGCGGCGCCGTGGCTGGCTGTAGCTGGAGCTCTAGTAGTAAACGCAAGCCCAAAGCCACAAGTTGAATCATCCGCGAAGCCGGTTCTCGTATCTGCATCTCAAGCTTCCACCCAGGAATCAATTCCGGCAGACCTCAAGCTCGATTGGGTGGATGGCGATGATGTGATTAGCCCCAGTTGGCAGGGCATCGTCACAGCGATATCCTCCGATATCCTCGGGCAGTACATCGAGAACGGGAAACGGATTGTACAGGTCGACGGCGTTTGGCGTATCGCCGCGGTCACTGAAAAACCGTTTTACCGACCCCTGGGTGAAGGTGATTCGGGCGATGATGTTCAGATGCTGAACGAGTATCTGAACGCGCTTGGGTACAGTGCGGGAGGAAGCAATACCTGGTCCCGCTGGACAGCTGACGGTATCAAGGCTCTCGGGAAGGAAATCGGCGTCAAAGACGCCAACGTCATGGATCCTTCGTGGTTTGTTTGGATTCCCCGGGACGACTTCGTCCCGGCGGTCATAAACGCTGAGGTCGGGGCTCCTGCTCCAGCTCAAACCGACCCGTTGATGAAAACCGCGCCTGTGCCCACGCGCGCTTCGGTGCAACTGAAAGATACTTCTTCCGCTATTGCGCAAGATGTCGCGTGGAACATCGATGTAAATGGTCTTCAGATTCCGTTCACGGGAGACGCAGCGAACGCAGTGGCTAATGCTCCTTCTGTGCTCCGTTCACTTCCACGCCAGGAAGCTCCGTTCTCCGCCACAATTCGTCGTGCGAGCGTTATCGAGGGCGTGCAGGTGCCCGCATCGTCGCTTCTCTCTGGCGAGGGTGGGTATTGCATCTTGACTTCCGACGCTGACGGACTGAACCCATCGTCGTGGCGCAAAACCCGTGTGACCGTCCTCGGCGGAGAACTGGGTATGTCTATCATCGCCCCGGCCGAGCCGCTCGGCCCCTTCGCCGTCGCAAACCCATTTGAGATTTCGGGTGCACCCAGAGATTGCTAGTCACTTGCCGCTCAATGAACTACGCCTACCCCGGTTCGCCCCGGGAGATCATCAGGGATTTTGATCAAACTCTGCGGCCCGGCACGACCATGGGGCTGGTTGGGCCCTCTGGATCTGGCAAGTCGACCCTTCTGGACCTGATCGGTGGCCTCCGGAAGCCAGTTTCCGGATCGGTTGCCTTCGACAATGTCCCAGCAAGCGAAGCAGTACGACGCGCAGCGACTGCGTGGGTTGCGCAAACCAACCCCATGCTGCACGGGCGCACGGCAGTCGAGAACGCCGCGATAGCGCTTCTCGCACAAGGCGCCGATATGATGACCGCTCGCGCCGCAGCGTGCAGGAGTCTCGCGGATCTTGGCCTCGAGGATCGGATGCTCGCGCCGATGGCGAGACTATCCGGTGGCGAACAACAGCGCGTCTCCATTGTGCGTTGCCTGCTTTCGGACAGGCCGCTCGTGCTCGCTGACGAACCGACGGGGCAGCTGGATCATCAGAACACCGCGGCTGTTGTCGACGCGTTTAAGACACTCGCCCGCGCCGGGAAGATCGTGATCATCGCAACTCATGATCCGTCGGTCTGGGAGCGGTTAGACGAAATGGTCGACCTTCGAGAGAGCCCGTGATGCGTCCTTCAGTCGTGGTCAGAGAAGCGCTCTCGACAGCTGTTTCCCGGCCGTTTTTCGCATTCTTGATTGTATTGACAGCGATGGTTGCGCTGGCTCTTCCTGCTGCCTGGGAGGTCTCAGAGCTGCAGAACCTTGCTCAACGCGTTGAGGAAGCCGAGGCTAGGGGATCAAACGTTGTTATCGTCAGCGATCAAGAGGAGGGCGTTTCTGCTTTCGAGTGCGAGAAGGTCGGGAGCTGGGTCGGTGTGGTACACGCCGGTTGGTTCAAAAATACAGGCACAGTTCAGTTTGAGAAGTCCGCGCGAAACCCTTTACAAAAAGCGAGTGCTAGTTCTTCGTACCTTGAGATCGTCGACCCCAGCTTTTCCCCCGGGACAGGGGGGCTCGTCCTGGGAGCTGCGGCAGCGAAAGAACTCGGGGCGCCTCGCGGTGCCACCCTATCCACTTCGACTGTTGGCGACGTAGTCGACACAGACCGCCGAGCTCCCGGGCAGGCTCGCTGGGTATATGACGTAAGGTCCGCGGGCTTATTTATGTCGGCGAACGAGTGTTGGGTAGAAGCACAGAGTGGATCGACGCAAACGGTCGCGCGAAGTTTGCGAGCCGCCTTCAGTCCGTCGCCGACAATAGAAGTGCGTTACCTATATGAAGGTGTGAGCTCCTCAGACTGGACGCAACGGCCATCGCAGTATGCATGGATCGCCGCAGTTGCCGTCACCCTGCTTCCCGTCACACTCACTGTATACATCCGGCGTAGCGAGATCGCTTTGTACGTCACGTCTGGCGTTCGACGAATGGATGCAGCATTCATCTACGCCTTCGCCCACGGATTTCTAGTAGCAGTCGGCGCTACAGGAGCTGTAGCTCTAACCTTGTTTGCGCACCTCATGGTCGCGACAAGATGGCACGAGACAAGCCTCTTGATTGGGATTACAGCCGTTATTTCAGGCGCGGCGGCCACATTTTCTCTGACTGCCGTAGTGGCGACTGCTGTAGCTATGCTACCTCTGGCGACGAGCGTTAAGGATAGAACCTGACGGTACTTCGGAGGGCACTTATCCGCTGAGTTGTTTGGCGGCTAAATTATTGACCTCGGAGCTATAGGTCGCCCTATCCGGGTAACGATCATCCTCGTCGTTTTCTTCAGCCGCTGCCCTGTAAGCATCGAGCGCAGCTCGGCTTATGCGCCCCCGTTCGGACACTGCATAGCCGCGCGCTCTCGCCCAGGATCGAATATCAGTACGCTTTTTTTGTTCCTCTCGACGCGTCGATGGCTTTATCGTCACAACTTGCTTGCGAGCAACTGCGAGGAACGGGCTCAAGAAAGTAAATAAGTTTTCGAGATGCTCCGGAGATAGATCGACCTCGTATGAGACATCGTTGATGGTTAGACGAACAGGGCTTCCGGAGCTGTCTAGCTCCGTACCATCCAAGTCGTCGAAGCGCCGAGCTACGAGCCGCATCACCATGACAATCCTCACTCGCCATGTCCCCCGTTTGGGGGACATGGCCGATAGTACTACCGAAATACAAAGCTGACGACCACTTGCGCTTTTCGTGATTGTTGTTGCGCGTGATATCTGGCGCCTAATCGGGTCTTCATCGGCCCCATGGGCGCCGCGCAAGCTGCGCGAATTGCCTCAGAGCGAATTGCCGTTCAAGCCCGCCGACAAGCTGCTCGTTCTAACGGGCGCGCCGTCGCCGAACGCCTGGTCGCGGGGCGGTGACGCTGGGCGCTTAGTGATTGGCCTTGCGTCCATTCCATGTTCCGTCAATGGTCCCAGTGGGGAGGTGGTCGCGGGCGGCGCGTGAGGCGCGCCCGCCCCTCCCGCTCGCCGCGATCAGAGCCGGTCAGCGGCCAGACCTTCTGGGGTGTTGTGATCACCGGTCGCCACGCCATGCGGGGAGGCGTCGTCGATCTCGCTCAGCTTTTCCGGCGTCAGGTCGATTTCAGCGGCGCCGGCTCGCCGCACCGTGATGTATAAATGCTGATAATCGACGGTTATGTCAGCACCCCGCTCACCCGCCTCCGCGCTGGAGAGGGGTGCTAGTGACCGCGGTTTGGAGCGGCGGGGCAGAGTGGTGGTGCGGGCGCCCCCGGTCGCCCGCACCACCACTTTTGAAGCACTGAACGCGGGCCGGGAGTGGGTCCAGCTCACGTTCTGCTTCATGAGGGAGAAGCCTGCGCGACCCCCTCGCAGGATGGGGGATCTCCCTACATGTGAGATGCGAATCCATGGTCATTATGACGCCGAATGGCCATTTACGCCTCAGAGATCCAGGCTGCAGCCGAAGCGGCAGCGCATATGGCCGCACCGAGGAACGCCCACATAGCGATAGCCAACGCGACACCCATCAGGATCCCTCGAAAAGTCGTTGTTCCTTCTTGTTCGTCGAGGCAGGTGTTCTCATCGGTTGACCAGCCATCAACTTGGCTATAAGGGTGGTGAAACATTGAACGTCCTCCGGGTGAGGCGCGTCGGTTGCTGCCTCATACCTTCTGACGGTGCTGGAGTGAGGATATGACGCCGCCGTAGCCGCTAATCCAAGTTCGTATGGTGCCGCCTCGATCCGCGGGCGGGATGTAGCTAGGCAGATTTACGTTCTGCTGTGATGACGATGTTGTCGGTGGAGGGGCCGCCTTCGGGGCGTTGGAGGCAGGTGATGACGACGAGTTCGTCGGGGCCGGTGGTCCAGATGTCGCTGTTGGGCAACTCGGTCTTGGGGATGTGTCGGGTGCCGGTGACGGTGTAATCGACGTCGTCGACGGTGATGGTGGCACCGGTGTCGATGCGGGCTGTGCCGTGGTCGATATCGATGAGGGCGTTACCGGGTCCTACGGCGCCGTTTCGGAGGGAGTGCATGACGACGTAGACGGTGCCGAGTCCGGCGCGGTCGGGGGTGACGCCGTAGTTGCGGATGAGGTAGGCGGATTGGAAGCCGGGAGGTGTGACTTCTCCGTCGACGACGTCGAGGGAGCCGAGGGGAACGTCGAGGCCGACGCTTTGAAAGCCGCATGGGTGCGGGTGAGCGCTGATCTCACCCGGCGAGTGACTTCTAGGAAAGAGCGGAGATGATCGCGTGGGCGACCCGCCACGCGATCAGGCCCACGATCGTCCACAAGGCGAGTGAGAGTCCGATGGCGATGATGAGCCCGCGCGTGATCGACGCAGCGTTCTCGCGCTCCTTGATGAGGTCGCGTCCACCGGGAGAGTTATCGTCGGGCATCGGGCCGCCTTTCTGTCGAATGAAAGACGGCGCCATAGAGCATTCATGACGTGAGACGGAAGAAACGAGGAACGCCCTCGTTATCTTTGGCTTGATCTGGGCCGGACGGGCCCCTTGCTAAAGATCTTCGCCGCACGCGTCATGATCCGCGCGGCCACGCGTCCTCTTGCCAGGAGGCCATTTCTCGCACTCCCTTCATGCGAATGACCTCCATCGAGTGTGCGGCGTGTGCTGTTCGGGATATGCGAGCACGCCTCGCGCTCCGTGCTGGTGGCGGCCGGGGGCGCCGCCACCAGCACCGCATGCCATGGTGTGGGCAGGTCCTCGAGGTCAGGCGCGGGCATCGAGTCCGCGCCTGGCGCACGGCCTGCCGCGCGGCACGCAGAAGGCCACCGCCCTGGTAGGGCGAGCGTCCCTGCTACGCGGGCACGTCCGGCACCCCTGCCAGGATCGGGTCGGGAGCCTCCGCGAGTTAGACGGCGGCGCCCACGACAGCGGCGATGGCCGAGGTGAAGAAGCCCAGGCCGTCGACGCCCGAACGCATCGCCGCAGAGGTACCCGGGCCGAAGCCCGGCTCGACCGCGTGCTCGGGGTGCGGCATGAGACCCACGACGTTGCCGCGGTCGTTGGTCAGGCCGGCGATGTCGTCGAGCGAGCCGTTGGGGTTCACCCCGACGTACCGGAAGGTCACGAGGCCCTCGCCGTTCACGCGCGCCAGGGTCTCGGCATCCGCGATGTATCCGCCGTCGGCGTTCTTCAGGGGGATGACGATCTCTTCGCCCTCGGCGAAGTCGCTGGTCCACGCGGTGGAGGCGTTCTCGACGCGCAGGCGCTGGTCGCGGCGGATGAACTGCTGGTGGGCGTTGCGGATCAGGCCCCCGGGCAGCAGGTGCGCCTCGACGAGCATCTGAAAGCCGTTGCAGATGCCGAGCACGGGCATGCCCTTGCCGGCCGCGTCCTTCACCTCGGCCATGATCGGCGCGAAGGCGGCGATCGCGCCGGCACGCAGGTAGTCGCCGTAGCTGAAGCCGCCGGGCAGGACCAGGGCGTCGACCCCCTTCAGGTCGTGCTCGCCGTGCCAGAGGGCGACGGGCTCGCCGCCCGCGAGACGGATGGCGCGCTGCGCGTCGCGGTCGTCGAGCGAACCGGGGAAGGTGATGACCCCGATGCGAGCGGTCACTCGACCACCTCGACGTTGACGACGTCTTCGATGACGGCGTTCGAGAGCATCTCGTCGGCGAGCTCGCGCGCCCGCGCGAGCGTGGCTTCGTCGACCTCGCCCTCGACGGTCAGTTCGAAGCGCTTGCCGATGCGCACGTCGGAGAAGCGGTGCTCGCCCAGACGCGACAGGGCGCCGGCCACGGCCTTTCCCTGCGGGTCGAGAAGCTCGGCCTTGGGCATGACGTCGACGACGATGGTGGGCACTGCAGCTCCAAGAGTCGGGTGGCGTTGTGAAGGCCAGTCTACGCGAGCGGCCGATGGCGCCCGCTACGGCGGACCGGGCCGAGGGGGCGGGGCTTCATAACGATCTCACAGCGTCCTCTTGACCGCGTGGGAGCGATCCCATAGCGTCATCCCCGATCGGTGAGAGCGCTCCCACGCGCGGTCGCAGGGAGCCCTCGCCAGCGCCGGTCAGCACCCACCACAAAGGAGTGATCTGTGAAAAATCGTGCCCTGCGCCGGGTGGCTCTCGTCGCCGCCGTCGCCTCGACCTCTGCCCTCGTCCTCGCCGGCTGCTCCGGCACCGGGGGTTCCGCTTCGGGCGGTGATGGTGACGTCACCCTCACCATCGCCACCTTCAACGACTTCGGTTACACCGACGCGCTCCTGCAGGAGTACATGGACGCGCACCCGAACGTAAAGATCGTGCACAACAAGGCCGCGACCAGCAACGAGGCCCGCGAGAACTACTTCCAGAAGCTGGGCAAGCCCGGCCTCGCCGACATCGAGGCCATCGAGGTCGACTGGCTACCCGAGGTCATGGAGTACGCCGACCTGCTGGCTCCGGTGCCCGACGACCTCAAGAGCCGGTGGCTCGACTACAAGGTCGAGGCCGCCACCAGCCCCGAGGGAAAGCTCGTCGGCTACGGCACCGACATCGGCCCCGAAGGCGTCTGCTATCGCTCCGACCTCTTCGCCGCGGCCGGCCTCCCGACCGACCGGGCCGAGGTCGCCAAGATGCTCCAGGGCGACTGGTCGACCTACTTCGCCGCGGGCGACACCTACGTCGCCGCGACCGGCAAGGCCTTCTTCGACTCCGCAGGCGGCACCTACCAGGGCGCGATCAACCAGGTCGAGGCCGCATACGAGAACCCCGACAACGGCGAGATCACCGCCACGAGCAACCCCGACGTGAAGAAGATCTACGACCAGGTCCTGAAGGCCAGCGCCACGCAGTCGGCGCACCTGGGCCAGTGGTCGGACGACTGGTTCGCGGGGCTCTCGAACGGCGCCTTCGCCACCATGCTCTGCCCCGGCTGGATGCTCGGCGTCATCGAGGGCAACGCCCCCGAGGTCAAGGGCTGGGACATCGCGAACGTCTTCCCCGGCGGCGCCGGCAACTGGGGCGGGTCGTACCTGACCGTCCCCGGTAACGGCAAGAACGTCGAAGCCGCCCAGGAGCTCGCCGACTGGCTGACCGACCCCGAGACCCAGGTGAAGGCGTTCGAGAACGCCGGGACCTTCCCGAGCCAGACCGACGCCCTCAAGGCGGACGCGCTGCTCGGCAACACGAACGAGTACTTCAACAACGCCCCCGTGGGCGAGATGCTCTCCGAGCGCGCGCAGGCCGTCAAGGTCTCGCCGTACAAGGGCACCTTCTACTTCCAGATCAACGACGCCATGCAGAAGGCGCTCACGCGAGTGGAAGACGGAACGCAGGATGCCGCCACCTCGTGGAAGCAGTGGGCGACCGAGGTCGACGCCCTGTCCTGACCTGACCTGTAGCGAGCGGATGCCGGGGCCCCGCGCCTCGAGCCCCGGCATCCGTCCCGCTCGTCTCGAGGAGGAGACACCACCGTGACAAGCACTCTCGAACGGCCCACGCGGCCGGCGCAGCCCCCGGCCGGGGACCGCCGGCCACGGCGCCTCGGCTTCGGTCAGCGCCGTAGCGCGTGGGACCTGAAGCTCTCGCCGTATCTCTACATCTCGCCGTTCTTCATCCTGTTCGCGATCACGGGTCTGTTCCCCATCGCCTACACCGCGGTGATCTCGTTCATGGACTGGGATCTGGTTCGCAACTCGGGCGAGTTCATCGGCTTCGACCAGTACGCCTGGGTGCTCTCGCAGCCCAAGTTCTGGATCGCCCTGCGCAACACCTTCAGCATCTTCCTGCTCTCGAGCGTCCCGCAGCTCATCCTCGCGATCTTCATCGCCGCGATGCTCGACCAAAACATCCGCGCCAAGACCTTCTGGCGCATGAGCGTGCTCGTGCCGTACGTGATGGCCCCCGTCGCCGTGGCCCTCATCTTCAGCAACATGTTCGGCGACCAGTACGGCGTGGTGAACACCACCCTGCAGAATCTCGGTCTTCCGGCCGTGCCGTGGCATTCCGACGCCTTCGCCAGCCACATCGCGATCGCGACGATGGTCAATTTCCGCTGGACCGGCTACAACACCCTCATCCTGCTCGCGGCGATGCAGGCCATTCCACGCGAGTACTACGAGGCCGCGACCGTCGACGGCGCCGGCAAGATCCGCCAGTTCTTCTCGATCACCCTGCCGAGCCTCAAACCGACCCTCGTCTTCGTCATCATCACCGCCACCATCGGCGGCCTGCAGATCTTCGACGAGCCGCGCATGTACGACCAGTACGGCACGGGCGGGGCGGACAACCAGTGGCTCACCGTGACCCTGTGGCTCTACAACGTCGGCTGGGGGGAGTGGAACTTCGGCCGCGCCGCGGCACTCGCGTGGATCCTCTTCCTGCTCATCCTCGCCATCGGCGCGATCAACCTGTTCGTCACGCGTTCGCTCGTGCGCGACGACGGTGGTCGCGGTGACACCCGTTCCCGTCGAGACGCCCGAGCGCAGGCGCGAGCGGCGAGAGCCCGAGTGAGGGCGGATGCCGATACCCCGGCGCCCCCGCGAGACACCGACGCGTCCCGAGGCGGCGCCGCACGACAGGAGACCCGCCGATGACCGCCGTGAGCCCCGCCCCCGTCCCGGTCGTCGATCCGAACGCCCCCGGCCCCGTCCGCCGCCGTACGCGCCCCGTGCGCGGCTCCCGCCCGGGCTGGATCGTCTACGCCGCTCTCGGCGCGGTGCTGCTGGCGAGCCTGTTCCCCTTCTACTGGTCGCTGCTGATCGGTTCGGGCGATTCATCGACGATCCGCGACGCGAATCGGTCGTGGATCCCCGGCGGCAACTTCTTCGCCAACGCCGCGTCCGTCATCGGCGACCCCGCGGTCAACTTCTGGCCGGCGCTGGTGAACTCGATCATCAGCTCGGGCCTGATCGCGGCATCCGTGGTCTTCTTCTCGACCCTCGCGGGGTGGGCGTTCGCGAAGCTGAAGTTCCGCGGCGGCCCGTGGTTGCTCGTCTTCGTCGTGGCGACCATGGCCGTGCCGACGCAGCTGGGCGTCGTGCCGCTGTACATCCTGTTCAGCGAGCTCGGGTGGACCGGCCAGCTCGGTGCCATCATCATCCCGGCTCTGACCAGCGCCTTCGGCGTCTTCTGGATGACGCAGTACCTGCGTCAGTCCGTGCCCGACGAGCTGATCGAGGCCGCGCGCGTGGATGGCGCGACCTCGTTCCGCACGTTCCTCACGGTGGGCGTCCCCGCCGCGCGCCCCGCTGCGGCGATGCTCGGGCTGTTCACCTTCGTGAGCGCGTGGAACAACTTCTTCTGGCCGTTCATCGTTCTCGACCGCCAGAACCCCACGCTGCCGGTGGCCCTGTCGCTCCTGCAGTCCAACTACTTCGTCGACTACTCGATCGTCCTCGCGGGCGTTCTGCTGTCGACGATCCCGCTGCTGCTGCTGTTCGTCTTCGCGGGCAAGCAGCTCGTCAGTGGCATCATGCAAGGGGCGGTCAAGGGATGACCCTCGCGCCCATGGAAGGAACCCGAACCATGTCCCACACCCGTTCGTTCCCCGACGGCTTCCTCTTCGGTGCCGCCACCGCGGCCTATCAGATCGAGGGGGCGGCCTTCGAAGACGGTCGCACGGCCTCGATCTGGGACGCGTTCAGCCGCGTGCCCGACGCCGTGATCAACGCCGACAACGGCGATGTCGCGTGCGACCACTACCACCGCTATGCCGACGACGTGCACCTCATGAAGAAGCTCGGACTGCAGACCTACCGCTTCTCGACGTCGTGGTCGCGCGTCCGCCCCGACGGCGGTGCCCTCAACGCGAAGGGCGTCGACTTCTACAAGCGCCTCGTCGACGAGCTGCTGGATGCCGGCATCCTGCCCTGGCTCACCCTGTATCACTGGGACCTCCCGCAGGCGCTGCAGGACACCGGCGGCTGGACCGTGCGCTCGACGAGCGAGAAGTTCACCGAGTACGCGCTCGACATGCACGACGCGCTCGGCGACCGCGTGAACGTGTGGACCACGCTCAACGAGCCGTGGTGCTCGTCGTTCCTCAGCTACACCGCGGGCATCCACGCACCCGGGCACTACTCCCAGGCCGAGGGCATGCTCGCCGCACACCACCTGCTGCTGGGACACGGTCAGACCGTTCGCGAGCTCCGTGCACGCGATTCCTCGCTGAACCTCGGGCTCACGCTCAACCTCACGGTGGCGGATGCCGTCGACCCGACGAACCCCGCCGACCTCGACGCCGCACGTCGCGTCGACGGACAGTTCAACCGCTGGTTCCTCGACCCCGTCTTCCGTGGCGAGTACCCCGCCGACATCATCAAGGACTTCCGCAAGACGGACGCCGAGGCGGTGGCGCGTTGGCAGGAGGCCGTGCAGCCCGGTGACCTCGACATCATCTCGACGCCCATCGACTCGCTCGGCGTGAACTACTACCACGGCGAGTTCGTCGGGGGTACTGCGCCCGAGATCGACCCGCCCGCGGGAGATGCTCCCACCTCGCGCCCGGTCGGCAAGCCCTTCCCCGCGCACGAGAACCTGTACTGGCACGATCGCGGTCTCGCTCGCACCAACATGCACTGGGAGGTGCAGCCCGAGGGGCTCACGCGTCTGCTCCAGCGGGTCAGCGAGGATTATGCGGCGGAGGCGGGCGTGGCCCTCTTCGTCACCGAGAACGGTGCATCGTTCGACGACGAGCTGAACACCGAGGGCGACGAGCCGCGCGTGCACGACGTCGAGCGCGTGGAGTTCGTCGAGGCGCACCTCGCGGCGGTTCTGGATGCCGTGGATGAAGGCGTCGACGTGCGCGGCTACTTCTACTGGTCGCTGATGGACAACTTCGAGTGGGCGTGGGGCTACGAGAAGCGTTTCGGGATCGTCTACGTCGACTACGCCACGCAGGAGCGCACGATCAAGGATTCGGGGCTCGCCTACGCGCGGGTGATCGCGGACCGCGCGCTGGAGCCGGTCGTCGTTCGCTGACGTCGGCCGCGAGGGCCCGGTCGCGCGCGTCTGCGGCCGGGCCTTCGCATAAGCGGCGTAAGGCGATGCGGCGGGCACGGGTGGCCGGCGTGCCGCGTGGGCCGCAGGGATCCGCGCCGGCGCCGGTGCGTTCCCCGGCGACACCGCAGTACGCTCGCATCAGCGCGGGGTGCATCCGGCCAGCCGAGCGCCGGAGAACGCGGCCGTCCTGAAGGAGGGGAGCGATGGATCTCGCATCCGTGCGGGGTGCCGCCACGATCGAAGAGGTCGCGGCGCGCGCCGGAGTCTCGCGCTCGACGGTGTCGCGAGTCGTCAACGGCTCCTCCGCCGTCTCGCCTTCCGCTCTCGAGGCCGTGCGCCGCGCGATCGACGAGCTGCAGTACGTGCCCAACCGTGCGGCACGCTCGCTCGCCAGCCGCCAGACCCGGGCGATCGCCCTGGTGATCCCCGAGCAGACCGACCGCTTCTTCGGCGACCCGTTCTTCGCCTCGATCGTCGCGGGGATCGGCGAGGTCATCGGCGAGTCCGACTACATCATGAACATGCTCATCGCGAGCGACGACGTCAGCGCCAAGGCGCTCGGGTACCTCCGTGGGGGAAGCGTCGACGGGGCGATCGTCGCCTCGCACCACACGAGCGACACCTTCCTCGACCGCGTCGCCGACGTCGTCCCCGTGGTCTACGGCGGACGCCCCGCGCGCATCCGCGCCGACGACTACTACGTCGACGTCGACAACGTCGAGGGTGGCCGGGTCGCCACCGCCTATCTGCTGGCGCGCGGTCACCGCCGTCTCGCCACGGTGTCGGGCCCGTCGGACATGCCCGCGGGCATCGACCGCCTCCAGGGCTTCCGCAACGCGATGGCGGAGGCGGGGCTGGAGCCCGTGGCGATCGAGAACGGGGACTTCACCGAGATGGGCGGGGCGCTGGCGATGAACCGCATCCTCTCGAACGGGGTCACCCCCGAGGCGGTCTTCGTCGCAAGCGATCTCATGGCCCGAGGCGTCTACACGGTGCTGCGCGACAAGGGAATCGAGCCGGGGCGCGACGTCGCCGTCATGGGCTTCGACGACTCGGCGGTGTCGACCGCCGTCACGCCGGCGCTGACCACGGTCCGGCAGCCGTCGCTGGCGCAGGGCCGGCACATGGCATCCGTGCTGCTGGACATCCTCGCCGGGCGTCCCGCGGCTCACGCGACGATCCTGCCGATCGAGGTCGTGCAGCGCGCCTCGGCCTGAGGCGGGTCAGGGACCGGCCGGCAGGCGCAGGTCGATCTCGTAGCCGCCGTCGGCCATGGGCCCGGCGCGGAACGAGCCCCCCAGCATGTGGGCGCGTTCCGAGAGCCCGAGGTGACCGAGGCGCGCCGTGGGAGCGGGGTCGGGGCGCGGGGCGGGGGAGGCGGCGTTGCGCAGGACCACCCGCACCCCACCGGTGTCGGTGCTCGTCGCGGTCACGGTCACGCGCGACCCGGGCGCGTGTTTTCGCACGTTCGTGAGCCCCTCTTGGATCGTGCGGTAGACCGCTCGCTGGGTCGCGGGTGCGAGCCCTTCGCGCAGGTCGATGCGGGCCTCGATATCAAGGTCGGCGGGGTGCAGGATCTCATCGAGGTGGCGCAGGGTCGGCTGGGGGCCGAGCGGTGCGGCCTCCGGTCCGTCGGCGCGGAGCACCAGCAGCATCTGACGCAGCTCGGCGAGGGTCGTGGAGGCGAGCGTACGGATCGTGTCGGCCGTCTCGACGACATCGGGATCGTCGGCGCGGACCATCAGGGCACCCGCCTGCACGGTGATGAGGCTCACCTGGTGCGAGACGACGTCGTGCATCTCCCGCGCGAGGTGGGCGCGCTCCTCCGCGACGGCCTCGCGGGCGACGCGGCGGTTCTCGTCGGCGCGGGCGCGGCGCAGCTCGTCGAGACTCGCCGTCAGCCTGCTCTGGTTGCGTCGGAGGCGGCCCAGCGCCACGGCGCCGCCCGAGGTCATCGTCGCGTAGACGATGGCGAGCACGTGGTCGTTGACCGAGGTGAAGGTGTCCCACGACAGGCCGAGTCCGAGGAAGGTGAGGGCGGACGCGACGACGAGCCAGGCCATTCCGGTCGCCGCGCTCGCGACGGTGTAGAGGGCGATCACCGACGCGATCGGTCCGCCGGTGAGGAAGAGGGCGGGAAGCGCCAGCGCCAGGGACAGCAGGGGGATCTTGCGGCGCAGCAGCAGGCCCGCGGCTCCGACCAGGGTCAGCACCAGCTCGAGCAGGTCGGTCGTGTAGAGACCGAGCACGCCGTCGAGGGCGGCCACGGCGACGAGGCCGAGATCGATCAGGACATCGCGGCGCCTCATCGTGCCTCCTCGTCGCGCAGCAGGCCCGCACGCTCCGCCACGAGAGCCGCCTGCACGCGCCCGTCGACGCCGAGCTTGCCGAGGATCGTGCTGATGTGCGCTTTCACGGTGGCGGGGCTCAGGAACATCTCGGCGCCGATCTGGATGTTCGACAGTCCGCGCCCCAGTTGCACGAGGATCTCGCGCTCGCGCGAGCTGAGCGCGTCGACCAGGTGGGTGTCGGCCGCGGGCTCGGGGCGCAGGTATCCGGCCACCACGGCGCGGCTGACGGTGGGCGAGAACACCACCCCACCGCCGTGGAGGGTGCGCACGAGCTGGGGGAGCTGACGCGGGTCGGTGTCTTTCACGAGGAACCCGGCCGCGCCCGCGTCGAGGGCCGACGCGATGTGATCGTCGGAGTCGAAGGTGGTCAGGATCGCCACCGTCACGTTCCACCCCGCCCGGCGGATGTCGCGGAGCACCTCGAGACCGTTTCGTCCCGGCATCCGGATGTCGAGCAGCACCACGTCGGGACGCGCCTCGGCGAGGACCTCCATCGCCTGGACGCCGTCGGCGGTCGCCACGACCTCGATGTCGTCGGCGGCGCTGAGGATGTGCGAGAAGCCGGAGCGGATGAGTGCCTCGTCGTCGATGACGGCGACACGGATGACCGGAGAGGCGATGGATGCCATGCGACCAGGCTAGGGACTCCGGGCGCCGTCGAGACAGGGGGCGCATCCGATGTACCCGACCGGACGCGGACGGTACCCGGTCAGCCCCCGGTCGCGGGCCCGGGCGTCGAACAGACTGGCTCCCGTCCCATCCTCTACCCAGGAGTTCTCGCCGTGTCCGTCCCCCTGCTCGTCGTCGGCTGCTCCCTGCTCGTCTGGGCGCTGTGGAGCCGCGTCTTCCGGAAGGCCACGGTCAACGGACCGATCGTGATGACCGCTCTCGGCCTGCTCGGGGGCGCGCTGCTACCGGTGCAGGGCGAGCTGTTCCTCGAGTCGAAGGCCACGCTCTTCTTCGCCGAGATCGTGCTGGCCTACCTGCTCTTCGTCGACGCGCTGGAGGTTCGCGGCTCCTTCCGCTCGCACTTCACCGGGGTGCCGGCGCGGCTGCTCGGCATCGGCCTGCCGCTGTCGCTCGTCCTCGTGCTGGCGGTCGGTCTGATCCTGCCGCTGGGGTTGTCGGTGGCGGTGATCCTGGCGATCGCGTGCATCTCGGTGCCCGCCGACTTCTCGCCCGAGACCTCGATCGTGCGCGACGACCGCGTTCCGGCGCGGGTACGGCGGTGGCTCAACGTCGAGAGCGGGTACAACGACGGTCTGGTCTCGCCGCTCCTGCTCGGTGCGGTGGCCTTCGCCTCCGCGGGGACGACGGGCGACGCCGGACGTGCGTTCGCGGTGGCCGCCCCCGCGGGGCTCATCGCGATCCTCGTCGGGGCTGCCGCGGGGGCCGCGATCGGGGGAGCGATGCGCTTCGCCGACGGGCGAGGATGGACCGAGCCCCAGAGCATGCGTATCGCCTTCATCGCCACGCCCCTGATCGTTTTCGGCCTCGCCGTCGCGTTGCAAGGCAACGGGTTCGTCGCCGTCTTCGTCGCGGGCGTCGCCCTGCGTCTCGCGCGCGGGGCGAGTGGCGTCCCCTCCGTCGAGATCTCTCTGCTGGACGACCTCTCGTGGCTGCTCAACCTGCTGTTGTGGTTGGCTTTCGGCTTCGCCTCGATCGTTCTGCTCAGCGAGACCTACGACTGGTGGCCCGCGATCGTCCTCGCTCTCGTGGCCCTGACGGTGGGGCGGTTCCTGCCCGTGCTGCTCGCGCTGATCGGCACCGAGGCCACCCGCAAGGAGCGGTTCTTCGTCGCCGCCATGGGTCCTCGGGGCGCGGCATCCATCGTCTTCGGTCTCATCGCCGCGAACGCCCTGCCCGGGGAAGAGGGGTTCCTCGTGCTGGCGGCGACCTGCATGGTCGTGCTCGGCAGCGTGGTGCTGCACGGCATCGCGGGACCGCTCCTGGTGCGCCGGTTCTGGCCCGGGCGGGTCGCCGCCGCCTGACCGGTCGGACCACCCGATCGGCCAGAGGAGGGGGCCGACCGGGCGATGCGGCGTCCCGGGGCATCTCGCGAGTATGGACAGGATGCCGGGGGTCGGCATGCGCACGCTCGGGGAGGACCGATGGTCGCGGTGATGGACAAGGCGCAGGCAGCGCCCGAGACGACGCCGGCGACGCGGCCCGTGAAACGCGTCCCGCGGTGGGATGTCCCCGGACTGCTCCGGCGTCGCACCGGGACGCTCGGGGTGACACTGGCGATCCTCGTGGTCAGCACCGTGACGATCGCAACGGAGAGCACCTTCGAGGCCGGTCCCTTCGACCTGCGCGACATGCTGCTCGCCCTGGTGCGGGTCGACGACCCGCTCGTGCTCGCCGTCACCGTGCTGTTGACCCTGGTGACGTGCGGCGCTGCGGAGGGGCTCCTGGGCACGCGACGTCTGCTCGCGGCGTTCGTGGGCGGCGGGCTCGTCGTCTGCGCGGTCGGCGAGGTTATCGGCTGGTTCGAGGACAACGTCATCCCCGAGGTCTCGCTGAACGTCACCCCCGACACGGGGGCACCGCCGATTGCGGCGCTGCTGTGCGTCGCGATCGCCGCGAGCTGTTTCGCCTCGCCGCTGTGGCGCCGGCGCATCCGCATCGGCGGCGTGGTCCTCGCCATGACCATGTTCCTCTACGCGGCCTCGGCGTCCGACCTCTACACGCTCATCGCCCTGCCCGTCGGCATGGCGGCCGGCCTCGTGCTCGGGGGGACGCGGGCCGTCGGCATTCCCCGCAGCTCCCTGCGCGAGAAGCGCGTGCTGCTGGCCGCGCTCACCGCCATCACCGCCATCGGGCCGGTCGTGGCCACCCTCTGGGGCTCGGGGGCGGGAGTGCTGTCGGTCTACAGCTGGCTGTCGTACGACCCGCTGAACGTGGCCGACGGCGTCGTCTGCGCGATCGGTTCGACCAACGCTCCCTGCCCGCCCTCCGCCTCGGTCTACGCCGAGCTTCAGCCCGCCTCGGGGTGGATCGCCGCGCTCCCGCAGCTGGTGCTGCTGATCGCCGCCTGGGGCGTGCTGCGCGGGCGCCGCGGCGCCCTGCACCTGGCCGTGGGGGTGAACGTCCTCACCTTCGCGGCGATGAGCATCCTGCTGCTGCTGAGCGAGACCGACACGCTCGAGCAGCTCGCGACGGTGCGTGCCGCGTACGACGTCGCCGACGTCTGGCAGACGGTCGTGGGCATGGTCGTCGGTGCCGCCCTTCCCCTGATGGTCGCCGTGCTTCTCGTGCGTTTCCGCGCCGCCGCGCAGATCCGATCGACCCCCGGGGTGCGCCGGATCTTCGTGCGCACGGTCGTCGTCGCGGCCCTGGGCTCGCTGGCGCTGGCGCTGGTCGGCATCCTGATGACGTCCGCCGAGTTCCGGCCGTGGCCGAACGTGACCACCGTGCTCGCCACTCTGCCCCTGCGTCTCGTCCCGCCGTCGCTTCTGCCGCCCGAGGCCCTCGTCTTCGTCCCGATGACCGGAGCCGCACAGGCGGCGTGGTACCTGCCGCCGCTGCTGTTCTGGCTGAGCGTCGTGGTCGCCGCCGTGCGCTTCGTGGTCCGCTCCGGCGCCGCCGAGACCGCACCCGATCGCGAGCGCGCGCGGGCTCTGCTCGCAGCGGGATCGGGGGACACCCTCGGGCACATGACCCTGTGGGAGGGGAACGTCTACTGGTTCGCCGCCGACGCGGAGGCGGCGATCGCCTACCGGGTTCGCGGCGGTTTCGCGGTGACGCTCGGGGGTGCCTTCGGCCCCGACCGGGACGACGCCTCCGTCGGCGCGGAGTTCGCCGCGTTCTGCGAGGAGCAGGGCTGGACGCCGGTGTTCTACAGCGTCGACGACGCCGAGCGCGAGCGGCTCGCCCCGCTGGGCTGGTCGTCGCTGCAGGTCGCCGAGGAGGCCTTCCTCGACC
The DNA here is from genome assembly GCF_041079415.1 of Microbacterium sp. 20-116. Taxonomy (NCBI): domain Bacteria; kingdom Bacillati; phylum Actinomycetota; class Actinomycetes; order Micrococcales; family Microbacteriaceae; genus Microbacterium; species Microbacterium sp. 20-116. The sequence goes on along the minus strand of NZ_JBFYGP010000003.1, from coordinate 376,162 downwards.
CGCGCAGCTGGACTCCCGCCGGCAAGAAGCGACAGGACGTCCGGACGGCCACCAACCGCGCGGCGCGAGAGGGACTGACCTCGCGTTGGGCCCGGTGGAGCGAGCTGTCGTTCTTCGATCGCGGCCAGATCCGCGACATCTCGGAGGCCTGGGTCTCGGACAAGACGATCCCCGAGATGGGTTTCACCCTCGGCTCGACCGACCAGCTCGACGACCCCGAGGTGCGCCTTCTCGTGGCGCGCGACGGATCGGGACGCATCACGGCTTTCACGAGCTGGATACCGATCCATCGCGACGGCACGATCGCCGGGTACGCCCTCGACGTCATGCGTCGGCGCGACGACGCGATGCCCGGGGTCATGGAGTTCCTCATCGGTCAGGCCGTCGAGCGGCTCCGTGAGGACGGCATGACGGTGATGAGCCTGTCGGGTTCGCCCCTGGCGCGGCACTCCACCGGGGACGACGCCGATCGCAGCGCCCTGGACCGCGGCCTCGACGTCATCAGCGCGCTCCTCGAGCCGGCGTACGGGTTCCGGTCGCTGGCGAACTTCAAGAAGAAGTTCCAGCCCGACTTCGCGCCTCTGTGGATGATCTACCCGGATGCCACGCAGATCCCGGCCATCGCGATCGCCCTCGTCCGCTGCTACATCCCCGGGCTCACACTGCGTTCGGCGGCGGAGATGGCCGCCTCGTTGCGCCGGCCGCGGGAGGCCGCGGGGCGCTGACGCGTCGGGCGGGGCGGAGTTTTGCGGTGTCACCAGAACCGGGGATGCCACAAAGGGTGCCGCGGGATTCGACACCAGCCTGGACGGGTCGTGCCCTCTTTCCGGTGGAGCTCGGTGGCGTCGGGGCGGGGATACGAGTCAGCGGTTGAGGCGCCGAGTGACGGCGTCTATGCGGGCTCGAAGTTCTCGGGAGCGGAAGGGTTTGGTGACGTAGTCGTCCGCGCCGGCGTCGAAGGCCGAGACCTTGTCGGCGTCGTCGTGCAGGCCGGAGATGACGATGATGTGCGCGCTGGATCCGGCGGATCGTATGCGTCGAATGGCTTCGATGCCGTCCATGCCGGGAAGGGTCAGGTCCATCGTGACCAGGTCGGGGCGGATGGCCAGCGCCGCGCGAGCGCCTTCGGCTCCGTTGTCGAAGGCGTCGGTCGCGTATCCGGCGCTCTCGAGGATTCGCGTGAGCACGGACCGGACGTGCGGATCATCGTCGACGACGACAGCGGTGGCGCAGGCAGAGAAGTTCGAAGGGCTTGTGGGTTCTGAACGCTTGTCGAGAAGAGTCATGAGGTGACCGGTTGATCTTTCTGCGAGATGTGAAGATCCCGGTCCGTGAGGATCGGGGCGTGAGGAGTGGCCACGGGTCGATGTTCGTTCGTCACCACTGCGGGGACCGCCGCCGTATGGGACCGTTCTGTTCTTGGGGGGCGAGGAAGGAGGGCTTTTCGGTGCGGGGATGCCGGTCTCCGGCGAGACCGAAAACGTCCCCGAGCACCCGGTCCGTGTCCTCCGCCGAGGTGGCCGGGGGGTCCTTCTGGTCCGCGGGGTCGGTATCGCCGTCTTCGCGACCCCCGTCCTCGCCGTCCTCGCCGTCCTTGGCGTCGGCGGGCCGACGTTCGAGGGGAAGCAGGAGAAGGGCGAGAACGAGGACGGCAAGGCTGATACGCGCGGGGGTGGTTTGGACGTAGGCGAGAACGGCGGCGAGCGGGCCGCCGATGTGGCCGCGGACGGCGCCTACGAGCTGGTCGTAGGAGATCGTGTCGGGGTCCGCCGCGGTGTTGCCGTCGCCCTTCAGGAGGGCCTTACCGTCGGTGATTTCTTGGATGCGGTGGGTATACATGCTTCCGTCGGGGCGTCCGACGGTGACGACGCGGCCGGGTTGAAAGTCGTCGGGGTGGGGGTCGCCGATGAGAACAAGGTCGCCGAACTCGTAGGTGGGCGTCATGGACTTCCCATCGACGACGACGAGCTGGGTCCCGGTGGCCAGAGTGATGGCGGCGGGGGCGATGAGGAGGGCGAGCAACGCGCCTACGATGCTCCAACGGAGGAAGGAGAGGATGCGCATTGTGCCTCCAGGTGAGTATCGGGTGATGGCCGGTGGGGTGGAGCGCGTCACACGCGCGATAGCAGGCGCGCGCGCGGTTGCGGACGTTCGGGGCGCGAGGAGGACTGAGCGGTCGATGCCTCGAGGCAGAGGTGCGTGATGTTGGCGGGGCGGGGGACCCGGACGCGGAAGTGCACTGTTTGGGTCGCTGAGGGCAGGAGGGGCGAGACGGCGCAGAACGCGGGGTTACCGGACGTGTCGATGGTCAGCGGTGTTGACCACGTGGCACCGTCGGTCGTGCTGGCGGCGAGTGTTACTTCGCGCGCATCCGATGCACTGCTGCGCAGTTCAATACCGAGAATCCAGTCGATTGCCTTGCCGCTCGTGTTGTGCGCATCGATGGCGAATGCGTATGCGTCCGCTTGCGCATCGAATGCCGGAGCGGTGAGCGAAGAGGTGGTGTGCGCGGTGATGCGGCCGCCGTCCGTGTGTCCGAGACGGATTGTGTCGTGCGTGCACGAGTCAGGGGTGGGGGTCACGGCGGACGAGGACGGCGCAGCGTGGTCGACGCCGAGCGTGAGGAGAACGACAGCAGACGTGGCCGTGTGCGGTCCCTGAGGGTTCGGCCGGACAATGCTCATGCCGCCGCTCCTTCTGGGGTGTGGGTGGGTGCCGCTCGGCAGCTCGAGTACTCGTCGGCTGACACGCGGACGACGGTTCCGGCACCTGACCGGGCCTCCTCCTGACGCATGCTCACTATCGTAAAAACACATAACGGATCAAAACGGTGCGTATCGGATCTTACGCACCATAGCAGGAATCGCCTCGATCGTCCCGTCTGTTTGGGGGAACGCTCCGCGAAGTGCGCGCGGCACCCTCGTCCGTAGAGTGCGAGAGTCGAACCAGGTCCGTCCGCAACGCCCATGACGTTCACGTGTCTTCTGGTCGACGAGCGGTCGTCCCCTGCCTGCCGGGAGCGCTGATTGCCGCCGGATATTAGCGGTGGGGCCCGCGCGGCGGGGGCGTTATGAGCAAGTTATTCAGATCCTTAGAATCTTCGCGTGCTAGCTTCCGAGGTCCTGCAGCTGCTGACCACGCCTGCCAATGTGCCGTTCATCGCTTACTCAGGTGCGCCGAGTATTCGCCGGAGCATTCTTCGCGTCGATTATGTGACCGATGAGCACGCCGCGCGCAAGCTCCTTCCGGAGCCCCTGCATCTGCCTCTGATTCCGCGCGCCAGCGTGTTCTTCACGCAGTTCTTCAACTCGCACGGGGATGTTCCCCTCCTCGAAGTGACGCAGTCGATCGAAGCGGTCAGCTCGGCAGGCGTCGTGGGGGACTACATCCAGGCGGTCTACACGGACAACGTGACCTCGATCATCCACAACCGTGAGGCCTACCTGCAGCCCGTGCTGTACGGCGTAGGGTCGATCGTGCACCGCGACGGTCAGCGAGCAACTTCTCGCTGACCGTGAACGATACCGTCGTCGTTCGCGGGAGTGCGGGCTACCGAAGCGAGCCGATGTTCGCCGACGACGCCGTCGAGTTCCTGCAGCGCCCCAAATTCTTCCTGAAGGTGCTCGGGCGGCCGGCATTGGGTGAGCCAGCGAAGCCCACTCTCTTCATGCTGCGCAGCGCAAAGCTCGAGGTCCGCGACGCCTACCGGGTGCCGTCGCGGCTTACTCTCGACGGCCACATCATGGCCCCGTTCGACCAGCTGCCCGTACGTCACATCGACTCGTGTCACACATTCGAAACCACGTGGTCGATCGGCGAAACGGAAGTCCTGCACCGCTACTGACTTCCCTGGGAGCCCGCGCGGCAGGCTTCGCAACGCGCGGCGACGTTACAGCTGGCTCTCCTCGTTGCGCGGACGCTGCCGCCTCAGCGTCCCGTGCGAACGGAGTCGAGCGTCGATCCTGTTCAGCTCGAGGGCGTCGCCACCTCAGGGGTGCTTCGGTCAGCCACGTTCGAGGTGCTCGATATGTACTCGACCACCTCGTCTCGCACGATGACCCACTTCGAGCCGATGTGGTACGCGGGCAGCTCGCCGGACTGCAAGTACTCATAGACGGTCTTGCTGTTCAACCCGAGCACCTCGGCGACGTCTCTGGCGGAAAGGATCGGCGGATATCCAGCGAACAGGTGCTCGAGGTGCTTAGGCATGGCGCTCCCGGGGGGTAACAGACTCATCACAGTTTACGGGCACCATGCCCAATAACGGCCTGATCCGGCGTGATTTTGCGTGAAGCGCACTACATCGGGTGTAGAGCTCGAGGCGGAAAAGAGTTGTTAGGGGCTGTCGGCGTCGGCTATGGTCCACCTGAGTCCGTTTCAACCCGTTTCATACCAAAGGATCTTCTGTGGATTGTTCTGTTCCGGTCGTGCCCTCCCCGGCAGCGCCCGCGATCACGGCCTCGGGAGGGTCCGGACTTGCGGCAACAGGCTCTCCCATGGACGTCATACTCGCCTGCGGCATCGCGCTCGTCCTTCTCGCGGGTGGCGTCATGGCTTTGGCCCGGTCGCGTCGGCGTCGCCGTGAAGCGCTGCCCTCTTCCACGGCGGCCGCGCCTGGCGTGGGGCTCGCTCTGTCGAGCGTGCTGGGCATGATCTTGCTCTTGGGGGCCTTCTCCCCGTCACAGGCCGCGCATGCCGCTCCGGAACAGTGCGATGTCATCTCGGTATCTGATGTGCAGATCGACGCGCCCGTGCTCGCCGGCGGAGTGATCCAGCTCGTACCCGGCGGTCAGCCTGCCGTCGTTCGCGCGTCCGTGACGAACTCCACCACCGTGCCCGTGACCCTCACCGCGATCGCACGCACCGATAACGCCGTCCCCCTCGCGACACAGATCGTGTGGAAGAGCGAGAGCTCGAGTGGTTCGGCCGTCGAGTCCAGCTTGGGGGACTCCGACTCGCACTCCCTCGGGACCTTGGCTCCGGGTGAGAGCACCACGGTGACGTTCGCGGTGAACTTGCCCGCCTCGGTCGGGAATGAGTACCAGGGCCAAACAGTCCCCCTCAGCCTGCTCGTCCAGGCCGTCCAGGAGGGCTTCTAACACCCGCACCTCGCGCGCCCGCATCTGCGGGCTGCGCCCCCACCTTCTCGTCGAGCCGCTACGCCACCTTCGTTCGCACTCGTCGAGCCCCTCAGCCTCCCTTTCCGACCCGAAGCACGACTCACCACTGAAAGAAAGCAGATCCCATGTCCACCACCAAGCGCTCCTTCTCGAAGAAGAAGGTCCTCGTCGCCTCCCTCGCCCTGCTCACTATGGGCCTGGGCGGCACGGTTGCCACCGGCGCGTACTTCACCGCCGACAAGACCGTTTCCAGCAACACCCTCGCGTCCGGCACCGTCGTGATCGGGAACATCGGCGACGACGCGTCCTCCACAGCGGCGCTGTCGTTCACCAACGTGCTCCCGGTTGCGTCCTCGGACGTCGCGACCAAGGCCAAGACGTTCAACATCAACGTCCGCAACAACGGAACGGCGGCCGTTGACTGGAAGGTCCAGATGGCTTCCACCTCGAGCGACTTCGCCAAGCAGGTCAACGTCGAGTACAGCACCGACAATGGCTCGACCTGGTCGAAGACATGGACTGCTGACGACCTCCGAAACGTCTCCATCCCGGGCACCTCCTCGCTCGCTGCTGGCGGAACCGCGGTGATCAAGTTCCGTGCGTGGCTGCCCGCCGCCACCGACAACACAGCCCAGGGTAAAACTCTTACGTTCTCGACCGTCGTGAACGCCATCCAGGCCGGCGCTCCGTTCTCGTCCTGACCCTCGCGCGTGGGCGCCGGCAGCACGCTGGCGCCCACGTCTCTGCGCGCGGCGAGTCGTCAGCCCATATCCGTCGATGGGTTGTCCTTCCGCGTAGGCCGAGCTGTCTGCCGCGCCTCCAATTTTCACGCGTGTCCCCACATCCTCGGCAGCACGCGATCACCCGAACGTCCCCCTTAGTGCCCCTCGTAGGAGATGACATGCCACCCGCCGCCGCCACCTATGCCCCTCGGCCGCGACAGGCCCGTGGACGGCGTCTCGCGACGACGCTTCTCATGGGCGTTCTCGCAACGGGAGTCATCTCGACCCCCGCCGCAACGGGAGCCTGGTTCACCGCAGACAAAACGGTGAGCAGCAACTCGTTGACGGCGGCCACCCTTCAGCCCGTCAGCGGCCTAAAAGCCGTCAAGTCCTCGATCGGTGTGGATGTGTCGTGGACGAGCGCACTGCAACAGTCGTGGGCAACCGCTAACTCGGTCACCTCTGAACCGACGTACACCGTCACCCGCACCATCGACGGTGCCAACCCGACGGCGATCAGCACAGGTACGAACCTTTCGGTGACTGACCAGTACGGCAAATCGGTCTCCATCAAGCCCACCGTAATCGACTCTGGATCATCGATTGCCGGCTACATCAGGAGTGACGGGACCCTCATGATGTGGGGGTCAAGCTCCGCATCAGGGCTCGCTAACGCGTCCAGGCAGTCAAGCAGTGTACCGATTGCCGCCAGCATTCCGGCGGGAAACCCGATCATCAACATGGCGCTGAACGGGTGGTCAGGCGCGGCCGTGAGTTCTACCGGGAAACTGTTCACTTGGGGCCCGGGCCTACATGGCGGCAAGAACTGCAGCGACGAGTCATCCCCGCCTGACACCATTCAACTCCCCGCAGGAGTGACGCCCATCGCCGCGTCGCCGGGTGTCGGCTCCTACTGCTCACTCCTCGTTCTCGACTCCACCGGCCAGCTGTGGCAACGCGGTGGATCGGTCGGCGGTACCTCCACCACCTTCTTCAAAGTGAACCTGCCCGGTGGTCGTACGGTGAAACAGCTCACGAGGCGAGAAACGGTTCTTGCCTCAGATGGCACGGTCTGGTCGTGGGGTAACAACAGCCGAGGTCAATTCGGGAACGGGACCACAACCGGAAGCTCCACGCCGGTTCAGGCCATCTTTCCAGAGGGAACGGTGATAACTTCCGTATCTGCAGACTCGCAAGCTCCCTCTTTCGTCGCAATTGCCTCAGGGGGCCGGGACCTGTATGCATGGGGATATAACGATTCGTACGGCGCACTGGGGTTGGGAAGCGTTAAAGAGGAGAACATTCTCACGCCCACCCGCATGAAAACACCCGAGAATCAATGGTTTTCAGATGCACAGATCAAGTCATCCACAACCGTCATTGTTTCAGGATCGGACAGCAGCAAGCTGTACAGCGTCGGCTACGCCTCCAACGGGCGCGCAGGCAACGGAGTAATCAACAATACAGCTACCGGAAACTTCATCCAGATGGATGTTGCGTCGAATATCTCCGCCACCAAACTCGCTACCGGAAACTCGCAGGCATACTTCGTCGACAAAAGCACCAACAATCTCTACGGGTGGGGCTATGCCGTGGATGGATCCACTGGCACTGCTCTTTTCGGGAACAATCAGACTTCCCCGGATGTTTACGCGAAACCCACTCAGGTGCAAACAAATCTGCAACTATCGTCAGATAGCGCCCGGTATTTCTGTGGAATTGGAACCACGTCGAATAGTGACGGTTATTGTGTCCCAAACGGGGTTGCCGAGTACTCCGTCACGTATCCGTATCAGGCTTGGACGTCCTCCTCCGCGAAAGCGACCGCGAGTGCACAATCCCCTCCGCCGTGAACTGCGGGTGAAGCGCGTTAGAACGGGAGCAGGGCTTCTCCCCCAAGAACCCCCTGCTCCCGCCGCCGCACCCAGGCGGCCCGCTCAGGGGAGGGACCCCGATCGGGACGTCCTTCTTGGCAGCGCGCGAGCGGCCGAACGTCCCCCTCGTGCCCCTCACGGGAGATGACAGTGGAATCCACTGCCGCCACCGACCATCCTCCTCGGTCGCGACAGGTCCACCGCTACTCCTTTGGTGGGCGGATGTCCACGAGAGCTGCGGTCAATGCAAATCAGCAGTTCGCGCGGATGCGGGACACCAGAACTGCGAGAGCCTCGAGACAAGGTCCTGCACACGTCCGTCTGCCTTGCTGAACACGCGATGCGCGGAACACTCACGAAACGATTGCCCCATGATGCTGAAGAAATCTCCAACGCTCGCTATCGCTCTTATTGTTGCCGTTCTGGGCGTGCTCTCTAGTTCATCTAGCGCCGCCGTGGCGGCCGGAACGGAAATAGCGGTGGGCGGCGAGCCCACGTCGATCGCCGTGAGCCCCGACGGAGGGACGCTGTACATAGGTCATTACGCTACCGGCGAGGTGACGATCGTCGCGACCGCGACGAGATCTATCGAGGGCAGCATCGCAGCGGGTGCCGATTTGACCGACCTGGCCGTGACACCGGACGGTGAGTACCTGTTCACGGCAACCGGATCGGCGATCCAAAAGTTCTCGACAACGGGGCGAGATCTCGTCCGCGACTGGGCGCTCGACGGGTCCAGCGCCGGTATCGCCGTGAGCCCCGATGGGCTCGCTGCTTACGCGACGTCCGGTGATGTCCTGAAGGCCTATCTCCCTACCGGTGTAGCGACGCTGGCGGTGGTCGGCGGCTCTCCGACGTCGCTCGCGATCACGCCCGACGGCAAACGGATCCTGACAACGAGCGGAGACGATGACACCGTCTCGATCGTGTCGGTCGATGAGCGGAAGGTCGAGGCGACTGTCCCTGTGGGAATCTATCCGACGGACGTGGCAATAGCGCCGGACGGGGGGCTGGCACTGGTGGCGAACGGGGTGGGCTCGGTATCCGTTATCGATCTCACCGACGACTCGGTGCTGGACACGATCAACGTGGGGCAAACCCCCGTGGCGGTGACAGTAAGCACCGACAGCCAATGGGGTTATGTCGCCAACGCCAATGACAACTCCGTCTCTGTGCTTTCCCGGCAGACCCGGTCGGTCGTGCGCACCATTCCGACGGGCAACCGTCCGGTGGCGGTCGTTCTGAGTCCCGATGGCGACAACTTGTACGTGTTGAACAATGTGAGCGGAAGTGTTTCCGTTCTCACCGTCGAGCGTGCCCCGGCGTTCACTGCCTCTACGCCCAGCGACACCGCAACGGTGGGCACCGCCTACACGTACGCCTTCGCCGCATCGGGCTCCCCGGCGCCCACGTTCCAGCTCGCTGACGGGTCGCTCCCGGACGGGCTGACGTTGAGTTCAGACGGTATCTTGTCGGGCACGCCGACGACAACCGGCGCGAGTTCATTCCGCGTCACCGCGTCCAACGGTGTCGATCCCGACGCGACCACCGACGTGATCACCATCGATGTGAACCCCGAATCGGTGGCCCCGCGCTTCACCGCTTCGACACCCGACAAGATCGCGACGGTCGGGATCAAGTACTCCTACACGTTCGCCGCATCCGGATACCCCACACCGCTGTTCACCGTGTCACAGGGATCTCTGCCGGACGGTCTCGAGCTCGATCAGTTCGACGGGAGCCTGAGAGGGTACCCCACCACCCTCGGCGCCAGCACATTCACCGTGACCGCAGACAACGGAGTGGATCCCGGGGCCTCGACCGGCCCCATCACGATTACCACTGAGCCGGCGCCTGCAGCGCCCGTCTTCACCGCATCGACGCCGCCACCAGCGGCGACAGTCGGAACGCCCTACTCCTATCGATTCACCGCAGGCGGATACCCCGAGCCGCAGTTCTCGATCGCGCGGGGTGCGCTGCCGGAGGGCCTCACGTTGAGCAGTGACGGATGGGTGTCAGGAACTCCCACGGCCGCGGGCGCGAGCACTTTCGCCGTTACCGCGTCCAACGGCAGCGGCCCTGACGTCAGGACCGACCCCATCACGGTCACCGTTTCCCCGGCGCCTCAGGTTGCAAACCCGCCCGACCAGCAGGTCCACGGCGACGCGACGCCACCAACCGCCAACGAGCTGGCGGTGACCGGCAACGACGCCAGCCTCGCCGCGCCCTTGCTCGGCGCCGGACTGATTGCTGCGGGCGTGATCGCTACGGGTTTTCACCGGAGGCACCGTACGCAGGAGTGAGAAGCAAGAGCAGCGATGCATCACCCGCACGCCGGCTTCCTCGAGCCGGGGGCAGGGTTTCTCCCCAACAACCCACCCCTGCCCCCGGGCCGCCGCACTCAGGCGGCCCGCTGAGGGGAGGTTCCCCCGACCGGACCCTCCCCTCAGCGCCCTTGGACGAAAGCACATCCTTGACAGCCGGTCCCGCGACGCTGTCTGGTCGCGGATGGTTGATACGTCGTCGTCCTCGTCGGGTCACCGGGCGTCGGTCACGTCAGATCTCTCCGGCGATCCCGAGAAGATCTGACCTCGTCGCTAAAGTTCCGCTTCAGCGCGAAACCATAGCGACACGCGGAAAGGGCAACCGCACGCGAGCCTGAGCCTGGAGCGTAAAGAACTCCCGCGTAATCGTTGAAGAGTTCGATGCCCAGGGTCTCATCGACGGCTCGGTTGCCCGTGCTGCGCGTCGTCACGGCGGGGGCGTACATGCCTGTCTCTTCGCGGAAGCGTGGCCCGGAGAGCATGGACGGGGCGCAGGGAGATGCGGGTTCGCGGGTGGTTCGTCAGAGGAGGATGCGTTGTGTGCACGAGCGTTCTGTCGCGGGGTGAAGGGGCCAGCCCGTCGAGAAGGCGGGCCGGCCCCGGACTCAGGACTGGGGGGCGCCAGCCTGGATAGCGTCGAGCTTGAGCGTGAACGTCACGGTCTTGTTCTGAGCGGAGTTGCCCGTGGTGGAGGGTAGCCACGCGCGTCACGAGATGGTCTGCGAGCCCGAGGTGCTCAGCTCCGCACTGCTTGCAATCTTCTGTCCGTTGAGAGCGTCGAGGGTGATGGGGTCCGCCCAATTACCGCTGCCGATCTTGTACTGCACGTAGACCTGTTTGGCGAAGTCGCTCGAGGTCAGGCTGATCGAGGCATTCCAGTCGATCGCCGCCGTTCCGCGGTTGCGGATCACGGTGATGAATTGAGAGGCCTTCCCCGTCGGGATGTCGGCATCTGCGAGAGGAAGGACGTTCGTGAACGTCACCGGAGTAGAGGTCGTTGCGTCGGACCAGTCGGTGCCGCCGAGAACAACGGTTCCCGAGGACAGTTTGTTGTTCGACACGGTCTTGGAGTCCGTGAAGTACGCTCCGGACGCGACGGAGCTGGCGAGCCCGATGCTCAGGAGAGCGACGGCGGCGATCAGAGTTTTCCTCTTGCGAAGGTGGGTGACAAGGGTCATGGGAGCTGCTTTCCACTCAGGATGACCGTCCTGCGGATTCAAGACGGAGTAGTTGGTTCGTTTATGCGCGCGCGGTCGACATGCGCAAAAGGGTGGTCGCCAGTCGAGCTTTCAACTCCCCCGCGCGGCAACGGACGCGCGGAGGCGCATGTCGTGCGGGCCTCAGGCTCGGCATCGATCGAGGCCTGCTTCAGCGCCAAGGTCGCGCAGAAGCGACTGTTCCTTATGGTGCAAAGAGGAACAATTTGGTTTGAAGCAGATCGAAAACACCCCAGCAGGGAATTTCTACCTCGACGCACTATTCGTCGAAAGTGCTGACTTCGGCACGGAGCACCGTCGCTTCGCGCCGGCATTCCCTCCTCGGTTGCCGCAGCGGTAAGCATCATCCCGGTGAACACAGCGGAGCCGGAAAGGGTGGTCGCCTCGCGACCGGGTCACCGAAGAGACGTCCGCCGCTGCCGTCCATCGTCGGCGGGGCGCCGCAGAAGACGGAGCACGAGCCGGTTAGTCGTCAGATGCCACGGCGGCTCAGCCGGCCTCGGGTCGCGGCCGTTGGTATACGTCGGGCACGTCGTCGCCGTCGGCATCCACCTTCTCGGCGAGAGCCAACTGCTTGTAGCGCCGGTTGCGCAAGAGGAGCAGGGACGAGGCGAGGATGGATGCCAGAAGCGAGGCGACCATGATCGCGATCTTCGCGTCGTCGGTGTGGGGCGAGCCGTCGGGGAAGCTCAGCTCGGCGATCAACAGCGAGACGGTGAAGCCGATCCCGGCGAGCAGGCCCACCCCGGCCAGGTCGATCCACTTCAGAGCGGGGTCGAGCCGGACCTTCGTCACGAGAGTGAGCAGGCGGACACCGAGCAGGATGCCGAGGGGCTTGCCGAGCACGAGACCGGCTACGACGCCGAGGGTGACGGGGTCCGTCACAGCGCGGAGCAGTCCCTCGCCGCCGCCGACCGAGACCCCCGCCGCGAAGAAGGCGAACAACGGCACGGCAATGCCCGCCGACAGGGGACGGAAGCGGTGCTCGAACTGCTCGGCGAGGTCCATGCCCCGCACCTCGGGCTGACGGCGCGAGGCGGCGACCGGGATCGTGAAGGCGAGCGCGACTCCGGCGATCGTCGCGTGCACCCCCGAGGCGTGCAGGAACGCCCACGCGGCGAAGCCGATCGGCAGCAGCACGACCCAGGCGCCCCAGGATGTGCGGGCGAACCACGCGCGGCCACGGTGGGCGATGACGCCGTAGACGACGACGAGCACGGCGAAGACCGCCAGCGGCACCAGCGCGATGTCGCTGGTGTAGAAGACGGCGATGATCGCGATCGCGATCAGGTCGTCGACGACCGCGAGCGTCAACAGGAAGATGCGCAGGGGACCGGGCAGATGCGAGCCGACCAGCGCCAGCACCGCCACCGCGAAAGCGATGTCGGTCGCGGTGGGAATGGCCCAGCCCGCCAGCAGGCTCGGCTGCGCGTGCACGATCGCGGCGTAGAGGAGGGCGGGCACGGCGACCCCCGCGAAGGCGGCCGTCACCGGCACGATCGCGGTCCCCAGTCGGCGGAGGCTCCCGACGACGATCTCACGCTTGAGCTCGAGGCCGACCAGGAAGAAGAAGACCGCCAGCAGGCCGTCCGCCGCCCACGACCCGACGCTCAACTCGAGGTGCCATGGCGCGTAGCCGAAACGGAGGTCGCGCAGCGCGAAGTACGCCTCGGACGCGGGGGAGTTGGCCCACACGACCGCGCCGATCGCGGCCAGGACCAGCAGCATGCCGCCGACGGATTCGCGGCGCAGAAGCGTCGTGACGCGGTGGACTTCGGCGTATCCGGGCCACTGGGGCGCGCGGGTGGTGTCGTGGCTCATGAGGCTTCCTGGAGGGTCGATCGACAGATCGTCGACCAGACTTCCCGACACGCCTCTCTCAGTTTAGTCGGCCCGACCCCGGGCCGGGTTTCAGTCGGACTCCTCGTCCTCTTCGGGGTTGAAGTGCGAGGCCGTGTCGGAGTGACCGGCGGCGACGCCCTTCGGGTCGTCGGGGATGGTGCCATCGGCCCCGAGCCCGCCGGGCTTGGCCTCTCCGTCGGAGCCCGAGCCGGCGGTGGGCGAGACCTCGACGTCAGTGCCTTCGAAGGAGTCCCCGTCGGCAGCGGCCTGCGACGGGTCGGAGATTTCGGATGCCATGAGCGTGCCTCTCTCGTCATCGGTGGCGAGGCGGTGTGCGGTGCCCCACCGGGTGCCCGACGTTACCGAGCGCTCCGGCGCCGGCATCCCCTCTTGTGGGGCGGGCCCGGGTGTGCAGGGCGGCGCCCCGCACGGGACGCGCGCGGGCCTGGGCCGTCGTGCGGAGTCCGGCCGCGCCGCTCCGCTGCAGGCCCCCTCAACCGGCGTGTCGACGCGGAACTCCGCGCGACGGCACGACCGGCTGATGCTTCAGCCTGCGGCGGCCCGCCGCGCGTCAGCTCGGGTCGCCGCCCAGCGGACCCACGGCGGGGATCGGGCCGCCGTCGTCGGCGCCGGTCTTGCGCGCGCGGGCGATGGCGTTGCCGAGGTGGTAGATCACCAGCGCCGCGACGGAACCCAGCACGATCGGACCGAGCTGGAAGTCGCCCCACTGCATGGTGAAGCCGGCGATGGCGAGCACCAGGGCCACGGCGCCGGTGTACTGGTTGACCGGACGCGAGAAGTCGACGCGGTTGTCGACCCAGATCTTGATGCCGATGATGCCGATCAGCCCGTAGAGCGCGGTCGTGACACCGCCGAGCACTCCCGCCGGAATGGTGTTGAACACCGCGCCGACCTTGGGCGACAGGCTCAGCACGATCGCGGTGAGACCGGCGACCCAGTACACCGCGGTCGAGTAGACGCGGGTCGCGGCCATGACGCCGATGTTCTCGCCATAGGTCGTGGTTCCCGAACCGCCGAAGGTACCGGCAAGGGTGGTGGCGACACCGTCGGCGATGAGAGCGCGGCCGGTGGAGCGGTTTGCCGTGGCATCCGTCATCGCCGCCACGCCCCGCACGTGACCGACGTTCTCGGCCACGAGCACGAGCACCACGGGGAGGAACATCGCGATGACCGACCAGGTCGCGGGCGTCGTGAAGTCGGCGATCTCGAAGGTCGGCAGGCCCACCCAGGGAGCGGCCTCGACGGCGCCGAAGTCGATGAGCGTCTCGCCGGTGCCCGCCTGGATGAGCACCGTGGCGACGTAGCCGACGATCACGCCGAGGAAGATCGAGATGCGCCCGAGGAAGCCGCGGAAAAGCACGCTGAACACGATGACGGCGACGAGCGTGATCGTGCCGGGCAGGGGCTGCACCTTGAAGTTCGACCACGCGACCGGGGCGAGGTTGAAACCGATCAGTGCCACGATCGCCCCGGCGACGACCGGCGGCATGACCTTGTCGACCCAGCCGAGGCCGACGAACTGCACGATGAAGCCGATCACGGCGAGCAGCACGCCGACGGCCACGATGCCGGCGAGCGCTGAGCCGGTGCCCGCGGTGGTCGTCGCTGCCGTGATCGGCGCGATGAACGCGAAAGAGGAGCCCAGGTAGCTGGGGAGGCGGTTCTTCGTGATGAGCAGGAACAGCAACGTGCCGACACCCGAGAACAGCAGCGTCGTCGACACCGGGAACCCGGTGAGCACCGGCACCAGGAAGGTGGCGCCGAACATCGCGATCACGTGCTGGAGCCCGATCGCGATCGTCGCCCCCCAGTTCAGGCGCTCGCCGGGGGCGACGACGGCCCCGGGTTCGACGGTGCGCCCGTTGCCGTGCAGCTTCCAGCGGAACATGTGTCTCCTCAGGTGGGGGTGGATGCCGAGGTCACGTGTTCTCGCCGAGCTCACACCCCGTGACGTGTGCTCTCGACGAGGTCGCGTGATCTCGATGGTCGTTCTGGCGAGATCACGTGATCTCGCGGGGTGGTTCCGCCGACGCCACGTGATGTCGGTGGCATCGCGGCGGGTGAGGTCAGGACGTGAGCAGGCGCAGCAACTCCGCGTAGCGGTCGCGGGTGCGCTCGACGATCTCGGCGGGCAGGGCCGGCGGCTCGCCCTGCTTGTCCCAGTTGGCCGCCAGCCAGTTGCGCACGATCTGCTTGTCGAAGCTGGCCATGCGCTCGGCGGGAGTGGAGCCGGTGCGCCAGGCCTCGGCATCCCAGTAGCGGGACGAATCCGAGGTGAGCACCTCGTCGGCCAGGGTCAGCACACCGTCGTCGTCGTAGCCGAACTCGAACTTCGTGTCGGCGAGGATCAACCCGCGGGCTTCGGCCGTCGCGGACGCGCGGCGGTAGATCTCGAGCGAGAGGTCACGCAGGGCCGACGCCGTCTCGGCTCCCACGAGCTCGACCGAGCGCTCGAAGGTGATGTTCTCGTCGTGCTCGCCCATCGGCGCCTTGAACGCGGGAGTGTAGAGCGGCTCCGGCAGACGGTCGCCGTCGTTCATGCCCTCGGGCAGAGGGATGCCGCACACGGTGCCCTCGGCACGGTACTCCGCCCAGCCCGAGCCGGTGAGGTACCCGCGCACGACGCACTCGATCGGCTGCATGTCGAGGGACCGGACGAGCATCGAGCGCCCCTGCACGGCATCCGGGATCAGGGCGACGGCCTCGTCGCCCACCAGAGCGTGGTCGGCGGCGAGGTGGTTCGGGATCGAGCGGCCCCCGTCGGCGCCGGCGAGCTGATCGAACCACCACAGGCTCAGAGTGGTGAGCAGCTCGCCCTTGTCCGGGATGCCGGGAGACAGCACGCGGTCGAAAGCGCTCACGCGGTCGCTGGCGACGACGAGGAGGTGCGCGGGGGCCTCGCCCTCGGCGGTGTCGGTCGGCACGTACAGGTCGCGGACTTTGCCGGAGTAGACGTGGCGGAAGCCGGGGAGCTCGAGCGGGGGAGCGGTGGTCACCCGCTCATTATTGCGGGTGCGGGGCACGCGCATCGGCGCGGATTGTGTCACAACGCTCGCTCGCGCGCCTGCCCCCCGGACGCGGCCACCCTCCTGACTACGCTCGGTGGAATGACCGAGGCAGCCCCCGATACCGCGGTGAGAATCGACCCGCACGCCGGTAGCCGGCATACGACCATCCGCGGGTGGGTGTTCTGGCCCGCAGCCGGCATCGCCCTGGCCTTCATCGCTTTCGCGCTGATCTTCCCGTCCGCGGCCGAAGCGACCTTCACCGCGGTGCAGACGACCATCGTGTCCACGTTCAACTGGTATTACGTGCTGATCGCCGCGTTCTTCGTCGTCTTCGCCCTCACCATGGGCTTCAGTCGGTTCGGCACGATCAAGTTGGGCCAGGACGACGACGAACCCGAGTTCTCGACCATCTCGTGGTTCTCTCTCCTGTTCGCCGCCGGCATGGGTATCGGCCTCGTCTTCTACGGGGTGAGCGAGCCGCTCAGCCACTTCGTCTCTCCCCGCCCCGGCGTGGAGGGCACTCCCGCCGAACTCGCGCAGCAGGCGATGTCGCAGACCTTCCTGCACTGGGGCGTGCACGCGTGGTCGATCTACGTCGTGCTCGGTCTCGCGCTCGCGTATGCCTTCCACCGCCGTCGCCGCCCCCGCACGATCCGCTGGGCTCTCGAGCCGATCCTCGGTGCGCGCCTGGTTCAGGGCGGGTGGGGCAACGCGATCGACGTCGCCGCCCTCGTGGGCACGCTCTTCGGTGTCGCCACCTCGCTCGGGCTGGGCGTCATCCAGATCAGCGCGGGCCTCGACTTTCTCGGCGTCGTGCCGCCCACCATCATTAGCCAGGCCATCATCATCGGCATCATCACCGGGTTCGTGCTCTTCTCGCTGCTCTCGGGCGTGGGCAAGGGCATGAAGTGGCTGTCGAACATCAACCTCGTGCTCGCGGGCGTGCTCATGCTGTTCCTGCTGTTCGCCGGCCCGACGGAGTTCCTGCTGCGCGACGTGGTGCAATCGATCGGCAATTACATCCAGAGCTTCGTGGGCTTGTCCTTCACGGTCAGCGCGTATGCGGGTGACGACGGCGTCGCCTGGCAGGGCGCGTGGACGGCGTTCTACTGGGGCTGGTGGATCTCGTGGGCGCCCTTCGTCGGGATCTTCATCGCGCGCATCTCGCGCGGTCGTACCGTGCGGGAGTTCGTGGTCGGCGTGATCCTCGTGCCGACGCTCGTCGGCATCCTGTGGTTCACCGTCCTCGGCGGCACCGCGATCTACGGCGAGCTGACGGGCACCGCGTCGTACACCGGGCCCGACGGGTCGGTGGACGTGTCGACCGCGTTGTTCCAGATGCTCGAGAACGTCCCGGCCTCCGGGGTCCTGATTGTCGGCTTCCTCATCCTGATCGCGGTGTTCTTCGTGACCTCCGCGGACTCGGGCGCGCTGGTGATGAGCATGATCGCCACAGGCGGCGAGGAGGAGCCCAAGAAGTGGGTGCGCGTGTTCTTCGCCCTGGCCACCGCGGTGATCGCATTCGCTCTCCTGATCGCGGGCGGGCTGCAGGCGCTGCAGACCGCGGCAATCAGCATCGCTCTGCCCTTCAGCGTCGTGCTGCTGGCGATCTGTTGGGCCACGGTCGTCGCGTTCCGACGCGAGATGAAGGCCTACGACAAGGCCGAGCGCGCTCAGTTGCGTGATTCGATCGGTGAGCACTACGGCCTCGAGGTCGAAGAACCGAACCAGCGCGGAATCTTCGGCATCCCCGTGCGGTGGCGTCAGCGTCGTGCGGTGGCGGCACAGGCCGAGGCGCGCGAGGTGGCTCTCGCCGATGCGGAAAGCAGCCCCGAATCGGTCGGAAGCGACTCCGCGAAGGCCTGACCCCCGGCATCCCTCACCGCTGCGAAGCACGCCGCGCCCCGAATCGGGCGCGGCGTGCTCGCGTCGAGTGTGCACGACGCGCCGCGACGATTCGCGCGCCAACGGTGTGTGCTCGACACGCGACGTTCATCTTCGCGCGTTGGCGCGGGGCGAGGAATGAGCGTATAGTCCACGTGGACTAGTCGAAACGGACCATGAGGAGGACGGATGCCGGAGGCCAGCCATCTCACCCCCGTCGCCGTCATGATCCTGGCCACGCTCCGCGAGGCTGACATGCACACGTACGAGCTCGTGCGCCTGCTGAAGGAACGCCGGGACGACCGCCTCGTGCCCCTGCAGAAGGGCACGATCTATCACACGGTCGCGCGCCTCGAACGCGACGGTCTCCTCGCGGAGGTCGGCGTCGATCGCGACGGCAACCGTCCCGAGCGCACCACCTACACGATCCTGGATGCCGGCCATCGGGCCGTCGAAGAATGGGTGCGCGCCGAACTCCCGCGAATCGACAGACCGGGCGAATTCCGGGTCGCCCTCTCCGAAGCCCACAACCTCGGGCGCGCCGAGGTCATCGGTCTGCTCGACGCGCGCCGCGCCCGGCTCGTCGCCTCCGTCGAGGAACATCACGACGGTCTCAGCGTCGCGGCCGAGCGCGAGACCCCCGAACAATTCCTCGTCGAGCTGCGGCGTCAATCCGCTCTGCTCGACGCCGAACTCGCGTGGCAGGACTCCCTGCGTGCGCGCCTCGCCGATCGCTCCCTCCCCTGGGGCATCGCCGAGATCCCCGAACACATCAAGAAGAAGCACCGCGTCTCAAAGGAGACCACAGCATGACCGACTCTCGCGCCGCCTCCGCGGCATCCACCCGTACCGGGTCCCACCAGACCCACGAACGCAGCCCCTGGCCCGCCCTCTGGGCGCTGGTCATCGGGTTCTTCATGATCCTCGTCGACACCACGATCGTCTCGGTCGCGAACCCCGCCATCAAGGCAGCCCTCGACCCGAACACCAACAACCTCGACAACGTCGTGTGGGTCACCAGCGCCTACCTGCTGACGTACGCCGTGCCGCTGCTGATCACCGGGCGCCTCGGCGACCGCTTCGGGCCGAAGAACATCTACCTCACCGGCCTCGCCCTCTTCACCCTCGCCTCGCTCGCGTGCGGTCTGGCTCCCTCGCTCGAGGTGCTGATCGCCGCGCGTGCCGTGCAGGGTCTCGGAGCGGCGATGATGACGCCGCAGACGATGGCCGTCATCACCCGCACCTTCCCGCCGCAGAACCGTGGCGCGGCGATGGGCCTGTGGGGTGCCACCGCCGGTGTCGCCACCCTCGTCGGCCCCCTCGCCGGTGGCCTGCTGGTGGACGGCCTCGGCTGGGAGTGGATCTTCTTCATCAACATCCCCGTCGGAATCATCGGCTTCATCGCCGCCGTCATCCTCGTGCCGCAGCTGCCGCGCACCGCGCACAAGTTCGACATCCTGGGCGTCGTGCTGAGCGCCGTGGGTCTGTTCCTCATCGTGTTTGGCCTGCAGGAGGGCGAGCACTACTCCTGGGCCGCGTGGATCTGGGCGATGGTCGCAGCCGGCGTCGTCGTCATGGCGGTGTTCGTCTGGACGCAGGCGCGCAGCACGGGGGAGCCGCTCGTTCCCCTCGACCTCTTCCGCGACCGCAACTTCTCGATCGCGAACCTGGCGATCGCGGCCGTCGGGTTCACCGTGACGAGCATGGCTCTGCCGCAGATGTTCTACCTGCAGCTCGCCCGGGGTCTGACCCCGACCGAGTCGGCGCTGCTGCTCGTGCCGCTCGCGATCCTGTCGGGCGTGCTCGCACCGTTCGCCGGCAAGCTGCTCGACCGCACCGACCCGCGCTTCCTGCTCGTGCCGGGTCTGCTGCTCGTCGGCGGATCGCTCGGGCTCTACGTCGCACTGATCCTGAACGACGCCCCGATCTGGATGTTCCTGATCCCCTCCGTCTTCATGGGCATCGGAAACGCCGGCATGTGGGGCCCGCTCGCGACCACCGCGACGCGCAACCTCCCGCCGCGCCAGGCGGGTGCCGGCGCGGGCATCTACAACACGACCCGCACGGTCGGATCGGTCATCGGATCGGCATCCATCGCCGCCTTCATGCAGGCGCGCCTCGAGGCGAATCTGCCGGGGGCGGCGGATGCCTCGGCCAGCTTCGGTGGCGGAGTGCTGCCGCCGCAGGTCGTCGACGGCTTCTCGCAGGCGATGGGTCAGTCACTCACGCTGCCGATCATCGTCATCGGTCTCGGCCTCGTCGCGGTGCTGTTCATGCGCCGGCCCTCGGTGATTCGCCCGCACGGTGCTCCGCGCGACGCGGCTCCCGCGCAGCAGACCGCTCCGGCCGCCGCGGGCGAGTAGGTCGCCTTCGCGCTCGACGCCGTCGCCTCCGGGCGGCGGCGTCGTCGCGTACGCCGGCTACGCCGATCGCGCTCCGTCGGATACCATCCCTTTCAGTTCGCGGCTATCCCCTACGCATCCTGTCCGCGAGCGGAGAGCCGTGGAGGCGATCGTGTCGTTCGTCGAGCCGAAGAGCATCACCCACAGCGGACGCGCGATGTTCGCCCAGACGCAGGTGCCCTTCTTGATCGGGGTCGCCTACGTCATCGTCATCGTCGGCCTCGAGCGGCCGGCACTCCTGGCGGCGCCGACCTCGGTGATGGGCTTCGCGGTGGCGCTCGCGGCCACCGCGCTCGGTGCGTTCCTCCCCGGGAAGAGGGTGCCGCCGATCTCCATGATCGTGGTCGCGGTCCTCGACATCACGGCCGTGGCCCTGATCCGCGCCGAGATCGCACAGGTGTTCGCCGCGGCGACGCTGCTGGCGATCTTCCCGATGCTGTGGGCGGCGTACACCCTCGGATGGGCGGGTATCACCCTGATCGTGCTCGGTTCGATCGCGATGCTGGTCTTCCGGTTCGCGTACTCCGGCGTCGTGCCGACCACGCTCGCCGAGTGGGCGAACGTCACGAGTCTGCCCATCGTGATTCTCGGGCTGACGGTCGTGACCTTCCTCGCGGCGCGTCGTTCGGAGCGCCGCGACCGGTTGTTGGATGCCGCGCACGGGGCGCAGCTGAACGCGCTCGCCGAGGCGCGCGATGCCGAGGCGCTCGTCTCAGGCATCCTCGACACGGTCGCCGCGGGGGTGGCGTTCTTCGACGAGCACGGTCGGCTGGAGCTGGCCAACGCGGCGGCGAACGAGATCGCCGCGGCGGCCGGGGTGCGTCTGGACGAGCCCCCGCACACGAGCGACTCCGTGCTCGCCGCCGATCGTCAGACCCTCGTCCCGCCCGAGGAGCAGTTCCTCCCCCGGGCGTTGCGGGGCGAGGCCATCCGCGGACACCTCGCCTGGATCGGACCGCCCGACGCGCAGATGGCGATCCTGGTGTCGTCCACTCAGCTCCGGCGCTCCGACGGGTCGGTGCAGGGAACCGTGGTGGTCGCACACGACGTCACCGAGCTGGCCGATGCGATCGAGGTGCGCGAGCAGTTCCTGCGCACGGTCTCGCACGAACTGCGCACCCCGCTCACCGGTGTCACCGGGTTCCTCTCGCTCATCGACGATGCCGTGGGCCACCACGATGCGAAACTGCGTTCCTACATGGACGTCGTCAACCGACGGGCCGACGACCTGCTCCAGCGCCTGTCCGACCTCGTCGCGGCGACCGCCCGCGACGACGAACTCCGGCTGTCCGAGGTCGACGTCCGAGAGGTGGTCGATGCCGCGGTGCGGCGGGTGAAGGCGCTCGCGCAGGCGCGGGTCATCCCGGTGGATGTGCGTGGCGCGCGGTCGGTGCGGGCGCGGGTCGACGTCCGGAAGGTGGAGGATGCGATCGCCGAGCTGCTCACCAACGCCGTGAAGTTCGGCGATCCCGACTTCGCCGTCACCGTGACGTGCGACGCCGACGAGGAACGCGTGCGGGTGAGCGTCGCCAACGATGGCCCGGGGCTGTCCCACCCCGAGCAGCGTCGTGTCTTCGACCGCTTCTATCGCAC
Organism: Microbacterium sp. 20-116; assembly: GCF_041079415.1. Lineage (NCBI taxonomy): Bacteria > Bacillati > Actinomycetota > Actinomycetes > Micrococcales > Microbacteriaceae > Microbacterium > Microbacterium sp. 20-116. Next base: position 354,155 of record NZ_JBFYGP010000003.1, on the reverse strand, counting down.
GGCTCGCGCGCGCTCGCTGGCCGTCCAGGGTTTCGGGCTGGGGCTGAGCCGGGTCCGCACGATCGTCCACGCGCACGACGGCCGCATCCACCTCGAGAGCGCCCCCGGGGCGCGCACGACGGTGACGATCGAGCTCCCCGCCGCTTCCGCGCTCCCCGCGCGTCAGGGATGATCCGCCGGTCATCACCCCGACGTCACCCCGTCGGTCTCCGTCGCGCCCAACGCCGCTCCCCGAGCCCGGTCCCGGCGTCGTGGAGGACCGCCCCCTCGGGCTGGAAGCCGCGCCGTTCGTAGAACGCTCGAGCGCGCTCGTTCACCTCGAACACCAGCAGGTGCGCGTCGTCGTCGCCGATCGCGGCGTGCAGGAGCCGCGATCCCAGACCGATTCCCTGTACGTCGCGCCGCAGGTACAGCGTGCTCAGCTCGGTCGCGGGAAGCCCTGCGCGCGGCGGATCGTCGATCGAGGTGCTGGCCACGCCGACGACCGAATGGATCTGCCACGCGATTGTGACGGACCGAGAACCGGACCTGATCCGTTCCGCCCACCGCCCGACGCGGTCCTCGGCGGGCACGTCGAGGAGAGCATCGTCGATCAGCCCCCGGTACGTCTGCTGCCAGGCGAGCGTCTGGAAGGCGGCCACCGCCGGTGCATCCTCGAGGCGTGCCCGCGCCAGTGCGATCCCCGTCATGCCCGCCGCTCGCACACCAGCGCCCCCACCGGCCGGCCTCCGCGCGTCTCGCGCGCGTGCGTCTCGACGACGTCGAAGCCCGCGGCATCCGCTCTGCGCCCCAGCTCCGCCGCGGGCCAGCGGTACGCCCGGACGACGGCATGCTCGAATGCTTCGACCTCCGCACCGACGAAGAAACCGAGCAGCAGTCGGCCGCCCGGACGCAGCGTTCGCGCGAACTCCCGCAGCGGCACGTCGACGCGCGCCGGTTCGTGGTGGATCGTCGAGAACCACGACAGGATCCCGCCGAACTCCCCGTCGGCGGCTTCCAGGCCGTCGATCGTGTCGACATCGAACCGGATGCCGGCATGCACCGCCCGCGCGTGATCGACGAAACGCGGAGAGAGGTCGACACCCCGCACGTCGAGGCCCTGCCGGGCCAGGTGCCCCGTCCAGTGCCCCGGTCCGCATCCGGCGTCGAGCAGCGGACCGGTGACCGAGGCGGCCCAGGCGTCGACGATGCTGCGGTCGACCGGGTGCACGGCATCCATCGATCCCAGAGCCGCGATGTACTCGTCGGCCCGGGCGTCGTACGCGGGAGGTTCGCTCATGCGGCGGGTTTCGGCATGGCTTCGAGATCCATCCGATCGAGCCAATCGCGCACGGCGGCTCCCGTGAGACCGGGGCGCTCGAGGTGGACGTTGTGCCCCGCGCCGTCGACGACGACGAAGCTTCCTCGCGGGTAGTGGTCGCGGAGCGCGAGGCCGTCCTCGAAGCCCACGACGTCGTCCTGGCGCCCGAACAGGTGCAGCGCGGGCGCGGTGAAGGGTTCTGGGTGGGCGTTCTCGGGCAGCGCATCCAACGAGTAGTCGCCGGCGATGCGGTCCATCACGGTCGCGTCGGCCCCGCGCAGGCCGGGCAGGACGTATCGCCGGAAGGCGTCGAGCGAGGCGGCATCCTGGATCACGCTGACCTCGGTGAAGGCGTCGCGATCGGCGCCCGCGCGGCGGAGGACGTGGGGATCAGCCCACAGGACGGTTCGCTCGGGCACCGTGCGTGCGGTGTGCTTCGCCTCGACCACTCCGGCCAGCGTGGCGACGCCGAGCACGCGCTGTCGGCGTTCGTGCGCGACGTGACGCGCGAGCATGCCACCGAAGGAGTTGCCGATGACCGCGAAAGGCTCGTCGCCGAGATGTCCATCGATCTCTTCGAGGAGGGCTGTGGCAACCTCACGCGTGCTGGAGGCCGTGGCGGTCGCCGCCGCCGCCTCCGTCCACGGCAGGTCGATGTAGATCCGTCGCCACGGCATGCCGTCCGTCATCTGCTCGAGCGGCAACATGATGCGGTGATCGACACCGAATCCGTGAAGAGCGATCAGGGGACGTCCGCTACCGGTCTCGAGTGCGATCACCGTTCGAGGCTACGGCTCCTGGGGTGCTCGCTCAGGCCTGAGCCACCCGCGCCGCGATGTCCGTGCGGTACTGCCCGCCCTCGAGGCCGATGCGCTCGAGTCCGGCGTAGGCCGCCTCGCGTGCCTCGCCGAACGTCGAGCCGGTGGCGACGACGCTGAGCACACGCCCACCCGTCGCGACGAGGTCGCCGTCGCGCAGTGCCGTCGCGGCGTGGGCGACGTGGACGCCGTCGATCTCTTCGGCCTCGTCGATCCCGGTCAGCACGCGACCGGTGAGGGGGGCCTCGGGGTAGCCCTCGCTCGCGAGCACGACGGTGACCGCGGTCGCCTCGGCGAAAGCGGGACGCGGCTGATCCTCGAGCGTGCCTGAAGCCGCCGCCAGCAGAAGGCGGGACAGGGGATCGATGAGTCGCGGCAGGACGACCTGCGTCTCGGGGTCGCCGAAGCGGGCGTTGAACTCGATGACCTTCACGCCCTGCTCGGTGAGGATGAGCCCGGCGTAGAGCAGCCCGATGAACGGGGTGCCCTCGGCATCCATCTGCCGGATGACGGGCTCGGCGATGTCGCGCGTGACCTGCGCGACGAACTCGTCCTCGCCGCCGAAGCGCTCCGTCAGCCACGGCAGGGGGGAGTACGCGCCCATGCCGCCGGTATTGGGTCCCTCGTCGCCGTCGCGCAGGCGCTTGAAGTCCTGAGCGGGGCTGAGGGGAGCGACGTGGTCGCCGTCGCTGAGGAAGAACAGCGACACCTCGGGGCCCGAGAGGAACTCCTCGATCAGCACGGCACCGCTCGGCAGGTAGCTCTCGGCGTGGGCGAGGGCGGCTGCGCGGTCGGAGGTCACGATGACGCCCTTGCCCGCAGCCAGGCCGTCGGCCTTCACGACATACGGGGCGCCGAACTGGTCGAGGGCGCCTTCGACGGTGGTGACGTCGTGCGCGCGCACAGATCCGCCGGTGGGGACGCCCGCGGCATCCATGATCCGCTTGGCGTAGGTCTTCGAGCCCTCGAGCTGGGCGGCGGCCTTGCCCGGGCCGAACACCGGGATGCCGTGCGCGCGCAGCGGGTCGGCGACTCCGGCGACCAGGGGCGCCTCGGGGCCGACGACGACCAGGTCGATCGCCTCGCTCTTGGCGAAGGTCAGGACCGCGGCGGGATCCATCGGGTCGAGGTCGACCAGGTGCGCTTCGCGAGCGATGCCCGCGTTGCCGGGGGCCGCGAAGATCGCGTGCGATTCCTCTTCGGAGCGCAGGGCGAGGATGATGGCGTGCTCGCGCGCGCCCGAACCGAGGACCAGGATTCTCACGCGGTCAGCCTACCGAGCGCGGGTCCGCCCCTTTCGCGCCGCGGGGCGGGAGTGTTCACAACCTCAGGCATCTGCAGGATCTCAGCCCTCGGCGGCGGGGTGTCGCTGAGGTTGCGCGAATCGCTGAGGGTGCGCGCGAGCCGGTCGACGCGGCCCCGGACCGCGTCGCCACGTCGCAGGTACCGTGGATGACATGCCTCCTCGCCGTATCGAGACCGGAGACGGCCGCGCAGCTCTCGCCGCCGTCCGCGCCGGAGACGCTCCGCGCCCCGCGACCGCCACGGCCGTGCGGTACCTCCTGCAGCTGCTCGTCGAGAAGGCCCCCGGCAATTCGGTCGAGATGCGCGTGCCGCCCTTCGGCGCCGTGCAGGTGATCGAGGGGCCGCGTCACACTCGCGGAACGCCCCCGAACGTGGTCGAGACCGACGCCGCGACCTGGATCGCCGTCGCCACGGGCGAGGAGCACTGGGCGGATGCCGTGACCGACGGCCGCATCGTCGCCTCGGGCGTCCGCGCCGACCTCAGCGCGCTGCTGCCGCTGCGGCCGTAGGCGCGGTCGAGGCGTTCGGCCCGTGGGATCTTCGCGTGCGTTCGCCGGAGACGCCGGCGGCTGCCGCGAACAGGCGGTGTCCTCGTCGCACGGATGCATCTTCGACCCTTCCCGCGGGCCCGCGATTCGCACGCTCCCCGGCCGGTGCCGGCCGGGGTCGCCGTCGTGGACCGCCGCGGCCGCCGTAGCGAGCCACACGGCCGGGGAGGTGGCATCCGGTATCTCGACGCCCGCGCATTCCCGCCCCGCCAATCCACGAGCGGTGGGACAATGGGGGCATGGCCGAGCAGCCCGTCCCCCAACAACCGTCCTCCCCGCGTGATGAGCGACAGACGCTGACGGTTCGTCGCGCCCCGAAGTACGGCGTGTTCCTGGCGGCGGGGGCGTTCGCCGGCATCCTGATCGCTCTCGTTCTCACCGTCTTCGTCGACGGCTCCGCCATCAGCCCCTACACGCAGGTCGTCTACTCGCAGATGCAGGTCTTCGGCTTCACGGCCCTGATCTTCGTCGTGCTGGGCGTCGCGGTCGGCGCGATCGTCGCCCTCATCTTCGAGCGCACCGTCGGCGGTCGCACGCGCCAGGTCACGGTCGAGCACGAGCAGCACGGCGTCTGACGGGCCACCGGCCCCTCACGCCAGTTCGGCGATGATCGGGTGGATCGCGGTGTCGAAGGCCGCGACGTCGCCGCGCAGACCGTCTGTCACGGCCACCGTGAGAGATCCGATCCACCACACGCCCCGCTGAGCGAGCGGAAGCACCTGCACGTTCAGCTCGAACGAGTGCGCGCGTCGGCCCACGGCCCGCTCGTGCGCGGCGATGGCGCTCGCGTACGCGCGGTACGACACCCCGGGCCGGGCAGCAGCCTCGCGGGAGTAGCGGTCGTGAGCGAGCCGGGCGAAGTCGACGGCATCGTCGGCGTGCGCGCGGATGGCCCCGCGGAGCGTCTCGGACCCCTCGACGGGAAGGGTCACCAGCGTCTCGAATCCGTCGATCAGCTCGAGAGGAACGGGGGAGGGGTGCGCCTGCGGCTCCACCGTCATCGCCCAGTACTCGCGCCATTCGCGTTCGAGCTGCGCGTGCGCGGCATCCGTCCGCTCCTGCACCCAGGGAGCCGGGACGCGTCGAAGTGCGGGGAGATCCTCGGGAGAACGGATGCCGAGAACCTGGCGCAGGTAGAGCGCGACGAGCACCGATTGTGCCGCGTCTTCGCGGATCACCCATTCCGGCTGGCCGCCCGTCATGGCGCCATTGTAGGGACGGGGGGAGGCGTCGGGGCCGGCCTTGCGTCGCCGGGGCGGTGCCCGCGCGTGTCCGCCGCGGGTACTCTGGTCGGGTGGCCTCAGCTCCCCACGAAAACCCGTACTCCGCCGCAGGCGTCGATACCGCCGCCGGAGATCTCGCCGTCGAACTGATGAAGTCGGCCGTGCGTCGCACGCATGGGCCCGAGGTGCTCGGTGGGGTGGGCGGTTTCGCCGGTCTCTTCGACGCCTCCGCGCTCCGCGACTACACGCGGCCCCTGCTCGCGACCAGCACCGACGGCGTCGGCACGAAGGTCGCGATCGCGCAGGCCATCGACAAGCACGACACCATCGGCGAAGACCTCGTCGGCATGGTCGTCGATGACATCGTCGTGGTCGGCGCCCGTCCGCTCTTCATGACCGACTACATCGCCTGCGGCAAGGTCGTACCCCCGCGCATCGCCGACATCGTCGCGGGCATCGCGCGTGGCTGCGCCATGACCGGGACCGCGCTCGTCGGCGGCGAGACCGCGGAGCACCCGGGTCTGCTGGGTGTCGACGACTACGACGTCGCGGGAGCGGCGACCGGCGTCGTCGAGGCCGACCGCATGCTCGGCGCCGAGCGCGTCCGCGCGGGCGACGTCGTGCTGGCCCTCGCCTCGAGCGGCCTGCACTCCAATGGCTACTCGCTCGTGCGCCACATCATCGCGGGTGCCGGGATCGCCTACGGCGCAGCCTCCGCCGACCTCGGCGGCACCTGGGGCGAGGCGCTGCTCGAGCCCACCCGCCTCTACACCTCGCCGCTGCTGCGTCTGCTCGACGACGCGTCGGCGGGCGTCGGCATCCACTCGCTCAGTCACGTCACCGGCGGGGGCATCGCCGCCAACCTCGCGCGCGTGCTGCCGCAGGGCACCTGGGTCGATGTCGACCGTTCGACGTGGAGTCCCTCGCCGGTCTTCCGCGTGCTCGCCGACATCGGCGGACTCGACCTGATCGCGACCGAGGGCACCTGGAACCTGGGTATCGGCTTCCTCGCCGTGGTCTCGCCCGAGATCGCGGACGCCGCGACCGCGGCGCTGCAGGCCGACGGCATCGCGACGTGGCAGGTCGGCGTCGTCCGCGACGGCGCCCGGCCCGAGGGCGAGTACGAACAGGGCGCGAAGGGCGTCGACGGAGGCGCCGTGCGCCTGGTCGGAACCTACGCGGATGCCGGTGCGCCGGCGAACGGAGCAAGCTAACACCCCATGTGCGGCATCGTCGGCATGGCCGGGCAGGGCCCGGTCAACCAGGAGATCTACGACGCGCTCCTGCTCCTCCAGCACCGAGGGCAGGACTCCACGGGCATGGCCACGGCCGAGTCCAGCGGCGTCTTCCACATCCACAAGGCCCGCGGACAGGTGCGCGAGGCCTTCCGCACGCGCGACATGCGCGCCCTGCTCGGCGACATCGGTCTGGGACACGTGCGCTACGCCACCAAGGGCACCGCGTCGAACGAAGAAGAGGCGCAGCCCTTCTACGTCAACGCGCCCTACGGCATCGTGCTCGTGCACAACGGCAACCTCACGAACACGCGCGAGCTGACGACCGAGCTCTTCCACAAGGACCGCCGTCACCTCAACACCAGCAGCGACACCGAGTTGCTCGTGAACATCCTCGGCTCCGAGCTGCAGTCCGAGATCACCGGCCCCGATCTCGACCCCGCGCAGGTCTTCCGCGCGGTCGGCCGCGTGCACGAGCGGGTCGAGGGCTCGTACGCCTCGATCGCCCTCATCGCCGGTTACGGGCTTCTCGCGTTCCGCGACCCGTTCGGCATCCGTCCCCTCATCCTCGGCAAGCGTCCCGCAGCGCAGGTGCCCGGCGGTGAGCCGCGCGACGAGTACATCGTGGCGTCCGAGTCGCTCGTGCTCGAGAACGCCGGCTTCGAGATCGTGCGCGACGTCGAGCCCGGCGAGGCCGTGTTCATCACCCTCGACGGCACGCTCCACGCGCAGCAGTGCGCCCGGAACACCGTGCTCGCACCGTGCTCGTTCGAGTACGTCTACCTCGCCCGCCCCGACTCGGTCATGAACGGCGTCTCGGTCTACGAGACGCGTCTGCGCATGGGCGAGCGTCTGGCCGACACGGTTGCGAAGTACACCCCCGCGGGGGCCATCGACGTGGTCATGCCGATCCCCGACTCGGCGCGTCCCGCGGCGATGCAGGTGGCCCGCAAGCTCGGCATCGAGTACCGCGAGGGCTTCTACAAGAACCGCTACGTCGGCCGCACGTTCATCATGCCCGGCCAGGCGGTGCGCAAGAAGAGCGTGCGCCAGAAGCTCAACGCCATGTCGACGGAGTTCCAGGGCAAGAACGTGCTGCTGGTCGACGACTCGATCGTGCGCGGCACCACCAGCCGCGAGATCATCCAGATGGCTCGGGATGCCGGGGCCAAGAGCGTGACGTTCGCCTCGGCCGCCCCGCCGGTGCGCTACCCCCACGTGTACGGCATCAACATGCCCTCGCGCCACGAGCTCGTCGCGCACGGCCGCACGATCCCCGAGATCGCCCAGGAGCTCGGCTGCGACTACCTGGTGTACCAGGAGGTCGACGACCTCAAAGCGGCGATCATGGAGGGCACCGACCTGGTCGACCTCGACATGAGCTGCTTCGACGGGCGTTACGTCACGGGCACGGTGTCGGACGAGTATCTCGCCTGGGTCGAGGGCAGCCAGGAGTCTTGACCCGCCGTCGCGCGGGAACCATCGCCCTCACCGCGACCGCCGTCGTGCTGCTCGCACTGACGCTGCGGATCGCGGTCGCCTCGCTCTCGCCGCTGCTGACGCGCATCGGCGAGGAGTTCTCCCTCCCGGCGGCCGTCGTGGGGCTGATCGGCATGGCTCCGCCCGTGGCGTTCGCTCTGGCCGGCATGGTCACCCCGGCGATCGAGCGCCGCCTCGGCCTCGAGCGCTCGGTGCTGATCGCCGCAGTCACCGCCGCGGCCATGCTGGCTCTGCGCGCAGCCGCGGTCGACGCGTGGTCGCTGCTGGGCGCGACGGCGGGAGTGTTCGCCGCGGTGGGCGTGGCGAATGTGCTGATCCCCACGGTGGTGAAGAAGTACTTCCCCGAGCGCATCGGCCTCATGACCACCGTCTACAGCACGGCGATGGCGGTCGCGACGTTCACGCCGCCGCTGGTCGCGGTGCCCTTGGCCGACGCGGTGGGGTGGCGCGGCTCGTTCGTGACCTGGGCCGTGGTGGCCCTGGCCGCCGTCGCCCCGTGGATCGCGCTGAGTCTGCGCGCCCGGGCGTTACGGCGCGATGCGCTGGACGAGCCGCGGGCTGCCGTGCTGTCGCGGATCGTGCGGGTGCCGCAGACGTGGGCCCTCGTGATCACCTTCGGCGTCAACTCGTCGGTCGCCTACGCGATGTTCGCGTGGATGCCGCCCCTGCTCATCGATGTCGCCGGAGTGGATGCCGCGGAAGCCGGCGGACTGCTCGCGCTCTTCTCGTTCATGGGGCTGCCGGTGTCGTTGCTGGTGCCCCTGCTCGTGGCGAGGCTGGGCCGGACGACCCCGTTCTATGTGGTCGCCGTCGCGGGCGGATTGGCGGGGGTCATCGGCCTGCTGGTGGCACCCGCGGCGGCGACGGTGCTGTGGGTGGTGTTGATCGGCATCCCGCCGCTGATGTTCCCGCTGGCGCTGGTGCTGTTCGGGCTGCGTACGCGCTCCCACGAGACCACCGTCGCGTTGAGCGGCTTCGTGCAGAGCGTGGGGTACGGCTTCGCCGCTCTCATGCCCCTGGCGATCGGGGTGACCCACGAGTTCACCGGCGGGTGGACGGCGGGGCTCGCGCTCATCGGAGTCGCGCTCCTGCTCGTTGTTCCGGCGGCGATCATCATGGTGCGGCGCGAGAGCATCGAGGAGGCGTGGGAACGCCGGACCGGCCTGAGCTGGTAGAGGCCCTACGGACACGAGCGAAGGGCGGCGACGGGAAGGTCGCCGCCCTTCGGCGTGTGTGTTCTGCGGGTACGACGATCACACGACCGTGGCACCGAGGTACGAGCGGTACGAGAACGCGCGGGAAGGTGTCAGGCCTTCTCGTTGTCGTATTCGTCGCTGTACTGGTCGGCCCACTTGTCGACGTACGCGTCTTCACCCGGAGCGGGTGCACCCAGTTCGCGCTCGAGAGCGGAGTAGTTCACCGAATAGGTGTCGTACTTCAGCTCACGGGCGATCTTGGTGTTCTTCGCCTTCTGACGGCCACGCCCCATGCGAGACCCCCTCACGATCGACGTCGAGGGCCGACTGTGGGCCCTGCGTATTGCGGTTCCGGACCGAGCCGGTAAGAGTAACAGCCAGGATATCACGGCGTATTCCGGCCGAGCCGTCGAGCGGCGGCCGCCGGGTCCATCGCCGTCGTCGAGAGGAGCCGTCATGACCGACCAGCCCCGCGCGAGCACCGGCAATGGAATGGTGATCGCAGGCGTCGTACCCGGGCAGTCCGCCCGCATCGTGCGCGAGGCCGCCCACTACGCAGCTCTCGCTCACGCCGAGCTGGTCGTCGCCCACGTCGATACGACGCGCTTCGTGGCCTTCGAGGATCCCGACGGCTACGTGCACTCGTCCACCGTCGATGTCGCCGGGGCTGCGGCCAAAGCCGCCCTCGACGAGGTGCGCCGCATGACGGCCGAGGTGCTGGCCGGCAGCTCCGTCACCTGGACCGTGCGCCAGCTCATCGGAGACCCGGCGCTGGCGCTGATCCAGCTCGCCGATGAGAACGACGCCTCGCTGATCGTGGTCGGAACGCGAAAGCGCGGCCTCGGTGAGTCCTTACGCGAGTTCCTCACCGGCTCCGTCGCCGCGCGCCTGAGCCACCGGCAGCGCCGACCGGTTCTCGTCATCCCGCAGGGAGAATCGGTCGGCGCCGAGGACGAGTTGCCGTGGGAGTGACGCTCTAGCCGCGCATCGCCCGTGCGACGGCTTCGGAGGCCTGGCCCAGCGCCGACTCGATGTCGTCGACTCCGGATGCCGCGAGCTCCCCGCCGCGTGCGACGTGCGCCCGCAGCTCGGAGCGCACGCGCCCGCGGAACTCGTTGATCGCCGCATCGGCGCGCGACAGCTGCTCGCGGCTGCGCGATCGCGCGTCGTCGGCCGGGGTCGCCTGTGCCTGCTCGCGTTCGTCGCGCGAGGCGGCGGCCAGGTCGGCGCGCAGGCTCCGCATGGCGTCGCGCACACTGCCGCGCACCTCGTCGGCGATGAGGCGGACGCTGTCGGCGAGGCCGGCCTGGATCCCCTCGAGGTCACCCGTGCGCGCGGCGACCTCGGCGCGACCGGCATCCGTGATCTCGTAGACGGTCTTGCGGCCGTCGACGGTCTTGGTGACCAGGCCCTCCTCTTCGAGCTTCGAGAGTCGGGGGTAGATGGTGCCGGCGGAGGGCGAGTAGGTGCCGCCCGTGCGCTCGGAGAGGGCCTGCATGAGGTCGTAGCCGTGGCGCGGGGCCTCGTCGAGCAGGCTCAGGATGTACAGGCGCAGATCGCCGTGCGAGAAGACGGGGCTCATCACCACTCCTCCTCTCCGGCGAGCTCCTCGGGGCGCAGGCCCGAGATGCCGCGGCGCAGGACCGTGATCTCGCCCGAGACGGTGTTGGCGCGCACGTCGACGAACTGGCCCGCGAGCGCGCCGGTCGACCCGGTGAAGTTGGTCGGACCCTTGCCGGAGCGCACCTGGCCGTCGATCTGCACGCGGCCGCTGACCGACCGCGACACGTAGTTGGCGGGCAGCGAGCGGTCGAGGCGGATCGTGGCGGTGCCGCTGACCGAGTTGAGCGAGACGGACTGCGTCGGTCCCGTCGAGTCGACGAGCATGGCGCCCGAAACCGTGTCGATCGAGGCCTTCGTGATGCGGCCGGTGGCAGCGACGTCGCCCGAGACGCTGTTGGCGCTCAGGGCGCCGTCGAGCTCACGCACCTGCACGTCGCCCGAGACGGCGTTGAGGTCCACGTCGCCCGTGAGGCCGTCGACGATGATGTCGCCCGAGACGGTGTTCAAGCGCACATCGGTGTGAAGCCCCGAGACGAGCGCGCTGGCGCTGACCACGCCGAGGGTGAGGGCGACGGTGCGAGGCACCGCGACGCTGACCTCGGCCTTCGGGCCGCCGGCTCCGAAGTTGCGGAACACCTCGAGGAAGTTGTCCCACCGCAGCTGGGGGTGGTTGATCTCGAGGCGGCCGTCGACCATCTCGATGCGCAGGTCCTTCACGGTGACGCCGTGCACCTCGATGCGGGCGTCGGGTTCGTCGTGGGCGATCACGTCGACCTGGCCGCCGACGAGTCCGATCTTGAGTTCGCGCAGGGCGTCGACGTCGATGACGCGGGTCTCGCCGGGGTGGACGATCCATTTCTCCATGGCTGTTTCTCCTCACTCGCGATATATCGCGTTGATCCGAGTATCGCGATATATCGCGAGTTGGTCAACCCTGTTCGACGAGAGAGCGCGTACGGGTTGTCAAGCCGAGTGCGGCGGGAGGCGCCGGCCCCTAGCGTCGGGATTCCCGACGGAAGGAGACGGCCATGCCGCAGGGGCGAGGATCGAACAGCCTGAAGGACCCCGATCTGTACGAGGAGCTGCGGAAGCAGGGCGACTCGAAAGAGAAGGCCGCGCGCATCTCCAACGCCGCCGCCGCTCGAGGTCGTGGCGCGATCGGAGAGAAGGGCGGCCACGCCGAGAACTACGAGGACCGCACGGTCGCGGAGTTGAAGAAGCGCGCGAAGGAGCTCGGGCTGACCGGGTACTCGGGCAAGAAGAAGGCGGAGCTCATCGACATGCTCCGCACGCACTGACGCGATGGCCCGTCTCGTCCGGGTCCGCCCCTACGAAGACCCCGGGTACCGTCGGGTGCGCTCCGGCTCGGGCTTCCGATTCGTCGATCACACCGGGGCCGCCGTGCCCGAACGCGAGGCCGAACGCGCGCGCGGGCTGGTCATCCCCCCGGCCTGGCGCGAGGTGTGGATCGCCCGCGAGCCCAATGCGCACATCCAAGCCGTCGGCACCGATGAGGCCGGGCGGCGGCAGTACACATACCACGCGGACTGGTCGAAGCGTCAGGACAAGGGCAAGTTCGCCCGTGCCCTGCAGCTCGCCGAGACCCTGCCCCGAGCGCGCGCCCGCGTCACGCAATCGCTCCGCCGCGCCGAGATCGACCGCGAGCGGGTGCTGGCGGTGTCGTTCCGCTTCCTCGACCTGGTCGCCCCGCGCGTGGGCAACGCCCGATACTTCGTCACGAACGGAAGCAGGGGGCTCACGACTCTCCAGAGACGGGATGCCACGGTGGAAGGCGACCTGATCCGCCTGTCGTTCCCCGCCAAGAGCGGCAAGCGCGCCGAGCTCTCGCTGCGCGATGCGGAGCTGGCATCCATCGTCGAAGAACTTGCCCTCGGGCGCTCGCGGGCGGCGCTGTTGAGCTATAGGCGCGGGCGCCGACGCGTTCCCCTGACCCCCGGCGACGTGAACGCGTACGTCCGCTCCCTCACGGGTGGCCCGTTCAGCGCGAAGGACTTCCGCACCCTGCGCGGCACGATCCTCGCGGCCGAGTCGCTCGCGAACGCGGGCACGACGGGCGGGAAGAACGAGCGCAAGAAGGCCGAGGTCGCCGCGGTGCGCGCCACCGCCGACGCGCTCGGGAACACGCCTGCCGTGGCGAAGGCGAGCTACATCGACCCGCGTGTGTTCTCGCTCTATCGCAGGGGTCGCACGATGGAGCTGGGCGGCTCGAGGGACGCCGCGATCAGGCGGCTGATCCTGGGGGAGTGACCCGGCTCACGGCATCCGGCGGGTCCATCCGGCCGGTCGCCCGATAGCGTGAAGGCGTGCGAGACGAGACCCCCGACGACCGTCACCGATCGGTCCGTGGGGCCGCGCCCCGCCCGACGGGGTCCGTCCCCACCATCCACGATGTGGCTGCGGCCGCGGGGGTGTCGAAGTCGGTGGTCTCGCGGGCGCTCTCGGGTGCGTCCGGGGTCGCCGCGCAGACCGTCGACCGGGTCCGGAGAGCGGCGACGGACCTCGGGTACGTCGCCAACGCGCACGCGCGGGGAATGTCGGCCCACCGCAGCCACACCCTCGGCGTCTTCGTCCGCGACGCGTCGACACCGTTCTACGGTCATCTGCTGACCGCGTTCCAAGAGCAGGCGGCGGCTCGCGGGTACCGGGTCGTCACCGCGACCGGGGCCGGATCCTTTTCGGTCGACGACGAGCGCCGCGCTCTGGAGACCCTCGTGGCGCTGCGGGTGGAGGGGCTGATCGTCTGCAGTGGCGCCCTCCCCGTCGAGGACATCACGCCCTTCGCGCGGCGCATTCCCGCCGTCGTCGCGGGGCGCCCGGAAGAGGACCCGACGATCAGCAGCGTGTACTGCGACGAGGTGGGGGGTGGTCGTGCCCTCGCCGACCACGTGGCCGACCTCGGCCATCGCCGGGTCGCGGTGATGACGTTCACCCCGGTCTCGTCGATCACTCAGTCGAGGCGCACGCACGCGATGGCGGAGCGCCTGCGCGAGCGGGGCATCGACGTCGTCACCTTCAGCGGCGACGATGCCGGGCCGGGCTTCGACGGCGCCGACGCGATCGTCGCGGCGGTGCTCGCGGCCGGCGGGGTGACCGCCTTCATGGCGCCGAGCGACGCCTGGGCGGTGGCGGCCCTCGAGGCGCTGCGCGTGCGCGGGGTCGCCGTTCCCTCCGAGATGTCGGTGACGGGTTACGACGGCGTCACGCCGTTCATGACCTCGCTGCTGGGCCTGACGTCGTGGCGTCAACCGCTGCGGACGATCGGCCGACTGTCGGTCGACGCGGTCGTCGATCAGATCGATGGACTCGCCACCACGGTGACGCACCACGCGATCGACGGAGAGCTGATCCCGGGGCGCACGGCCGCCGCCCGCTGACGTCGTCACCGACCGTTCACCCGCCGGATGCCGCGGCGTCGACGGGGCCGCGGGCGTTTGGCGCACAATAGGGAACGTTCCCTATCGGCATCACGGAGAGACCGCATGAACGACCACATCGCCCACAAGCTGCCCCGAGACGACAGCGACCCCTTCCGCTACGGCATCTACCTGCGTCCCGACGCGAAGACCTGTCGCGCGGTGACCACGGTGACCGACCAACTCCGCGCGCAGTACGGCCTGCTCTCCGCGGGCGCGTTCCCCCCGCACGCCACCCTCGTGGGCAGTCAGCCGTTCGGGTTCTCCGAGCCCGCGGTTGTCGCCGCGCTGACCGGCCTGCTCGAGCGGCGCTCTGCCTTCCCCGTGCACAATGCCGGCGTCCGGGCGCAGGGCCGGGGCTACGTCTACGACGTGAGCGAGAACCCCGACGGCTCGGTCAACGACGACCTGGTGAGCCTGGCTCGCGACATCGAGGCGACGGTCGCCCCGTTCCGCTCGCCGATGAACAACCCCCTGCCCAACGACTTCGTCCCGGAGCTCTACCGCGGGCATCTCTCGCTCGCCTCGCACGACCTGTACGTGCGCCCCGATCTGTACGAAGAGGTGGGGGAGTTCATCCGCGAACTCGACGTCCCCGTCCCCGGTGGCTTCTCGGGGCGCACGGTCGTGATGTACCGCACCTCGAGTCCCGACTGGTCGGGACGCTGGTGGCAGACGATGACGTGGGAGCACGTGCGCACCTGGAATCTCGTCGGCGCGTAGCCCGATCCGAAGAGTCCGGATGCCGCACGGTCGCGGCATCCGGTCTCTCTCACCGCCCGGCCGGCATCCACTGCCCGGACAGGGAACGCAGGTGCCGGATGAGCACTCCGTGCTCTCCGCCCGCGCCCTCGGCGACGTAGTCGAGGCTCTCCCGGGCGCGAGCGACCTCGACGCCGGAGCGGAAGCCCGTGTACGTGCCACCGGCCCGCTCCAGGATGTGGGCTCCGGCGGCGACGTCCCAGGGGTGGGTGTCGAAGCCCATCGTGGCGTCCGCCCACCCGGCTGCGACGTGAGCGAGGTTCAGGGCCCCGCTGCCGGTGCTGTGGTGATGCTGGTACGTGCGCGTGATCTCGGCGAGCAGGTCGAAGGCGCCCTCGCCGAGCAGGTCGACGTCGTGCTGCCCGGGGAAGCTGGTGAGCAGGGTCGAGAGCTCGGCGGGGCCGGATGCCGATCGCATCGGCGCACCGTTCAGGTGGGCGAGCTCGGCGCCCGCGGAGAACATGTTGTCGGCGACGGGGTCGAACACGACTCCCGCGACGACCTCTCCGTCGAGCTCGGCGGCGATCGAGATGCACCAGTAGGCGAGACCGCGCGCGAAGTTGGCGGTGCCGTCGATCGGGTCGATGATCCATCGCAGGGGTGCGTCGCCCGAGCTGCCGGTCTCTTCGCCCAGGATCACCGAGCCGGGTGCGCCGTCCTGGAGGATCCCGGCGATGGTGGCCTCGGCCGTTCTGTCGTGGATCGTCACGACGTCGTGCACGTCGCGCTTGAACGACACGCTCATGTCGGAGCGGAACGCGGCGAGCAGTGCCGGCGCGGCGGATCTCGCGGCCCTCTCGGCCAGGGCGCGAAGGTCGTCGGGGGAGGGGGAGGGGTGCGTGGTCATGGTTCTCCTCGGGGGTCAGGGGGATTGATTCAGGTGCTCGTGAACGCCGCGTGAACGCTCGGCGACCGCTCGCCGGTCGCCTTGACCTCGTCTCTCGCGGTGTCGCAGAGTGAATCCGTCATCAGAAAAGGGAACGTTCCCTATGACGGAAAGGTAGCCGATGTCGCTCTCGACACTCGACCGCCGGCCGACGCTCGCCGACCGTCGTCGGCCGGCTTCGACCCTGGCCTGGCGGCGCGCCGACCGACGCGTGGGTGCCGCTCTGATGGTTCCGGCGCTCGCGGTCTTCGCCGTCTTCGTCTTCTTCCCCCTCGGCCGGGTCGTCTGGCTCAGCACCCAGGGAACCGACATCTTCGGCCAGGCCGCCGGGTTCGTGGGAACGAAGAACTTCGCGACGATCTTCACCGACCCGCAGTTCGCCGACACGCTCTGGCGCACGGCTGTGTTCTGCGTCGCGGTCGTGGTCGGTCGCATCGTCGTCGGGCTGCTCATCGTCATCCCTCTGACGGCGAAGCTCCGCGGCATCCGCGTCTTCCGCGCCCTGCTGACCTCGCCCCTCGTGGCCTCTGTCTCGGTGGCCTCCGTCGCCTTCGCCGCGATGCTCGCTCCGGCCGGCGGGCTGGTCAACTCCGTGATCACGCGCTTCGGGGGAACACCGGTGCCGTGGCTGACCAGTACCCCGTGGGCCATGCCGAGCGTGATCGCCGTCACCGTGTGGGGATCGCTCGGATTCACGGTGCTGCTGCTGCTCGGGGCGTTCGGCGCGATCGATCCCGACGTGATCGAGGCGGCGCATCTCGACGGGGCGGGTCCGCTCCGCACGCTGTGGTCGATCTCGCTGCCGCTGATCACGCCGACGCTGTTCTTCATCGTGGTGACCGGTGCCGTCGAGGCGTTGACCACCTTCGGGCAGATTCAGATCCTCACCGGCGGAGGCCCGTCGAATTCGACCACGACGCTGGTCTACACCATCTATCAGGCGGCGTTCGGGGCGGGGAGCGCCAACTTCGGCATCGCCGCGGCGGTGGGAGTGGTGCTGTTCCTGCTCGTACTCGGCCTCTCGCTCGTGCAGTTCGGCGTTCTCGAGAAGCGGGTGAACTACTGATGGCGCGGCCGATGTCCGCCCGAGCGCGCGTGCGGAGCGCCCTGCTCTACGTCTGGCTCGTCGTCGCGGTGATCGTCGTGTGCTTCCCGCTCTATTACATCTTCGAGGGTGCGCTCACGCCGACCGCCTGGCTCGACGAGGGTCTCGAGGGTCTGCTGCCCATCCACCTGACGCTCGACAACGTGATCCGCGCCACCCAGGTCATCCCGCTCGGCCACCAGTTCGTCAACAGCGTCGTGGTGACGCTGGTGCAGACGTTCTTCCAGGTCGCCATCGGCATCGCCACCGCCTACGCCCTCGTCTTCTGCGGCCTGCGGGGCACGCGCGCCCTCTTCCTGCTGATCCTGTCGAGCATGATGGTGCCGGGCGAGACGATCCTCATCGCGAACTATCTGACGATCTCGTCGTGGCGGCTGATCGACACCCTGCCGGCGGTGTTCTTGCCGTTCCTGGCCTCAGCGCTGAGCATCTTCCTCTTCCGGCAGGCGTTCCTCAGTTTCCCAGGGGAGCTGCGCGACGCCGCCCTCCTCGACGGGGCCGGGCACGTCCGCTTCATTCGATCGATGCTGCTGCCGATCGTGCAGCCGACGCTCATCTCGGTGACGCTCGTGAGCGCGACCGCCGCATGGAACGGCTTCTTCTGGCCGTTGCTCGTGACCAACTCTCCCGAGAACCGCACGGTCCAGGTCGGCATCGCTCAGCTCTCGAGCGCCGAGGCCGCCGACGTCGGCGTGGTGCTCGCCGGCGCGGCCATGGTCACCCTCCCCGTTCTCCTCCTCGTGCTGCTCGCGCAGCGCTTCCTCGCCGGCGGGATCACCGCCGGCGCCCTCAAATAAGACCCGACAGAAAGAAACCCGAGCCCATGTCTCTGCGCCCCCGCCCCACGATCGCGGCGACCGCCGCGGGAGCCGCCCTCCTCCTCGCCCTCGCCGGGTGCACGGCATCCGGATCCTCCTCCGGAGCCGACTCCGGCCCCGTGACCCTCCAGTTCTGGCACGAGATGAGCGGACCGGCGGCGACCGAGCTCGACGCCCTCGTGTCGCAGTTCAACAGCGAGCACGACGGCGAGATCACCGTCGACTCCTCGTTCCAGGGGTCGTACGCCGACGCCCAGACGAAGTACACCGCCGCCGTGCAGTCGGGCACGACCCCCGACGTCCTGATGATGAACGACATCTCGACGGGCTTCATGGTCGACTCGAAGAAGACCATCCCCCTCTCGACCCTTGCCGAGGGCGACGCCTCGTTCTCTCTCGACAGCTTCCCGCCGGCGGTCAGCGCGTACTACGGCGACGGCGCGGACGGACTCGCCGCCATGCCGTTCGCGGTGTCGCAGCCGGTCATGTACCTCGATCGCGACCTCGTGACGCGCTCGGGGCTGAATCCCGACTCCCCGCCGCGCACGCTCGCCGAGGTGGCCTCGTGGGCCGAGAAGATCCACGCGGCGACCGGCGCCTCGGGCCTGACGATGAACATGTCGGACTCGTGGATGATCGAGCAGATGTCGGCGGCCGGCGGGGTGGACTTCTGCACCCCCGACAACGGTCGCGGCTCCGACCGCGTCACCGGACTGCAGCTCACCTCGCCGACGCAGGTGGGCTTCATGCAGCGACTGCAGACGCTGTTCCAGGACGGCACGATGCTCAACCCCGGCACCGACAACAGCGCGATGGTCTCGGCCTTCGCGAGCGGCAAGGTGGGCATCATGCTCACCTCGACCGGCGCCTATACGACGGCGGACCCGAAGAAGACCGCCTCGACGGTCGCTGCCTTCCCCTCCACCGCCGAGTCCGACGACGCGGGCGTGGTCATCGGCGGCAACGCGCTCTGGATCTCGGGTGACGGGCACTCCGACGCGCAGCAGCGCGCGGCCTACGCCTTCGTGAGCTTCCTGCACTCGGCCGAGGTGCAGGCGGCGTGGGCGAAGGCCACCGGTTATCTCGCGTCGAACACGGGCGCGGCCTCCACCGCGACCGGGACGGCCTCGCTCGCCGACCCGAACGTGAAGGCGATGGCCGACCAGCTCGCGAACACTCCGGCGTCGAACGCCGCGGCGGGCTGCCGCACGGGTGCTTTCCCCTCGCTGCGCTCGACCGTCATCGGGGCGTTCACCCAGGTCGCCGAGGGAGCCGACGTGACCTCGACCATGTCGGATGCCGAGACGAAGGCAGCGTCGCAGATCGCCGCCTACAACACCGCGGCGGGCTGAGTCGGGAGCTCTCCGCCCGCGCTCCCGGTCTGTCAAGGCGGCCGGGAGCGCGGGCCTTCGCGACGACGGGCTGAGAGGATCGACGCGTGACGGACGACCTCTCGCCCTCGGCCGCGTCCCGCGGATCCCTCCGGAAGACCGGCGTCGGTGACCCTGGCGAATCCCCCACGCGTCTGTACGGGCTTCTCTCGCCCGAAGCTCGCGCGCTGTACGAGCTGGTCCCCGGCGCGCAGGAGCTGTTCCGCCCGACGGTCGCATCGCGGGGGGCACTCCGGCGGGGGTTCCGGCAGGACGACGCCTTCCGCAACCTGCTCCGCGCGGCGATGGATGAATCCGCTCGTCCACGCGGATGGCGCCGCGACGAGTGGTCCGACGAAGAGGTCGCCCGAGCGGCCGCGGACCCGCAGCTGCTCGCGACCGCCCGGACGATGTCGAAGAGCGCGGCTCCGAACGGCTGGAAAGCGACGTGGAAGAGACGTCGGCAGCGCGAGACGGCGATCCTGGCGGTCTTCACGTACTCGCTGTTGTCCATCCCGACGGCCTTCGTGCTGAACATGGCGTGGCTCGCGGTCGTGGGAGCCGTGGGCGTGCTCGCCGCGGTGGGGTACCTGATCTTCCGTCGGCGCATCGAGAACCGGCCGGCGCTCGCGCCCCACCCCCTTCCCGTCGAGAGCGATCCCCCCGCGGACGACGGCGTCCCTCGACCTCTCTTCGTCGTCGAGCGCGCCCCGTCGCAGCATCTGATCGCGCGCGGCACCGGTCTCGTCTTCCTGGCGGGCGCCGTCGTCCTCGCGGTCGGGGAGATCATCGAGGGCGGTCCGCTCGCCGCTGTCGGGGTGACCATGTGGTTGGGCACCCTCGGTGTTCTCGGCGCGATCATCTTCCTCTGGGCGCTGTCCGCCGGGCGCGCGCGCATCGTCGGCTTCGACGATCACCTGGTCGTCCGCCCGGGACTCCGCCGGTCGCGGGTGGTCGCGGCATCCGAGATCGCGGAACTCTCGCTGCTGTCGGGCGGTCGGCTTCGGGGCGCGGACGCGCGGGGTCGCCGATTGTTCGAGGCGATGAGCGTGTACGACGACTTCCCCGACCTCGTGGCGTGGCTCGAGGCCAAGACGCCGCGGCAGTGGGCCGACATCGGGTAACGCCGCTCAGGTGCGTCGGGCCGCGGGCGTAAGGTGGCGCGGTGAGCATGTGGCGGGATGTGGGCCTCGTCGCCGTCGGCGGCGCGATCGGTACGGCCGTACGCGCCGGTCTCACCCTGGCGCTCGGCGAAGACCTGGGCCCGGCCCTCGTGCCGCTGATCAACGTCGTCGGGGCGTTCGCGATCGGCATCCTGTACGGCTGGAGAGCACGGATGCCGGAGTCCTCGCGTGCGCAGCGCGTGCAGCTGTTCATCGGGACCGGCATCCTGGGCGGGTTCACCACCTACAGCTCGCTCGCCGTCGAGTCGGCCGACCTCGGCCTGCTCTGGTGGGGGGTGGCAACGGTCGTCGTCGGGACGGCGGCGGCCTGGGGCGGCGTACTCCTCGGCCGTGGTGGGCGGGCTTCGCGCTGACGCTTGTCGAACCCGGCGAGAAAGTGGTACAAATGTGCCACTTACCGTCGTGGGTCCGCCGCGCCGGTCACCCGACCCGGAGGTTCGACGATGAACGCCGCCCCCTCGATCGTCACGCTCGGAGCCCACGTGCTCGACACGATCGTCCAGCCCGTCGATGAGATCCCCGAGGGGCAGGGCTCGCTCCTCGTCGACGAGATCGTGATGTCCGCAGCGGGACCCGCCGGCGGCACCGCGCTCGTGCTCAACAAGCTCGGCGCGCGCGTGGTCACGAGCGGGGCCGTGGGCGACGACGTCGCCGGACGCGTGCTGGTCGGCCTGCTCGTTGACGCCGGCATCGACGTGTCGAACCTGCGCACCGACGAACTGCCGACCTCGGCATCCGTTCTCCCCATCCGCTCCGACGGGTCGCGACCGGCGCTCCACGTGGTCGGGGCCAACGCGCTCGCCGCCGACGTCGTGCCCTGGGACGCGCTCGCCGCCGCCGACCACGTCCACGTCGGAGCGCCCGAGCTGCTCGGTCCCGAGAACGTCATCGAGATCCTGGAGTACGCCCGTCGGCACGGAGCGACGACGTCGCTCGACTTCCTCATCGGCGGCGACCCCGCGTTCTACGCGCTCATCGAGCCCCTGCTCGCGCACACCGACTACGTGCTCCCCAACGCCGAGCAGGCCATCGGCTGGACCGGCGCCGACGACCTGCCCGCCGCCGCCCGCGCCCTGCACGCGGCGGGAGCAGCGGTCGTCGCGGTCACCAACGGCGGCGACGACATCGTGGTGGTCGACGGCGGCGACCTCGAGTTCGTCCCCATCGTGCCCGCGGAACCGGTCGACACCAGCGGCGGCGGAGACGCCTTCTCGGCCGGCTTCGTCTTCGCCAAACTCCGCGGGTGGTCCTCGCGGGACGCCGCGCGCTTCGGATCGGCCACCGCCGCACAGGTCGTCGCCGGCGTGGGTACCGATCACGGCGCGTACGACGCGGCATCCATCGATGCTCTGCTCTCGGCGGGAGTGCTGTGATCGCGAGCGGTGTGCGAGAAGCCGTGGCGGACGCCTGCCGTTCTCTCGCCGCGCAGGGCCTGGTCAAGGGGACAGCGGGCAACGTCAGCGTGCGCGTGGATGGGGGCATCGCGATCACGGCGACCGGAGTGGTCTTCGCCGAGGCGGTCGCCGACGACGTCGTGATCGTCGACGGCGAGAAGAGAGTCGTCGAGGGGGCGCTCGCCCCGAGCTCCGAGCTCGACCTGCACCGCGCGGCCTACGCCGACGAGGCCGTCGGGGCCGTCGTGCACACGCACGCCCCCGCGGCGATCGCCCTCTCACTCGTCTCGGACCGACTGCCCTGCGTGCACTACCAACAGCTCGCCCTCGGGGGCGAGATCGAGGTGGTGCCCTTCTCGGTCTTCGGCTCGGCCGAGCTCGCCGCGGCCACGGGCGACGCCCTCGCCGCAGCCAATGCCGCGATTCTCGCCCACCACGGCGCCGTTACCACGGGCCGAGACCTCGCCGACGCGGTGACGAACACCGCCCTGCTCGAGTGGGCGTGCGACATCTACCTGCGCGCGCGAGCGGTGGCGGTGCCCGCCGAACTCAGCCCCGAGCAGCAGGCCGCGGTGCTCACCGCCGCGGTCTCGACCGGATACGGACAGAAGCACGGAGCGTGACATGGATGCCGTGACCACCGACACCTTCGACTCGCTGAGCCCTCTCGATGGGCGCGTCGTCGACACCTTCCCGGTGCGGGGCCCCGCCGAGGTGGTGTCGGCGGTGGACCGCGCGCGGCGCGCGGCGCGCGAGTGGCGGTCCCTCGGTTTCGAGGGGCGACGGCGCGCGCTGCAGGCGTGGCGGCGCGACATCGTGGCGCACCTCGACGACCTCATCGCCGTGGTGCGGGCCGAGACCGGCAAGCCCCGCGGGGACGCCCGGCTCGAGATCATGCTCGCCCTCGACCACCTGGCCTGGGCGGCGACCCACGCGCGCCCGGTCCTGCGTCGGCGTCGCGTGGGCGCGGGCGTGCTGATGCTCAACCAGTCGGCGAGCGTCGGCTACACCCCGTACGGCGTGGTCGGGGTCATCGGCCCGTGGAACTACCCGGTCTTCACGCCCATGGGCTCGATCGCGTACGCGCTCGCCGCGGGCAATGCCGTGGTGTTCAAGCCCAGCGAGTACACCCCCGGCGTGGGCGTGTGGCTGCAGCGCTCGTTCGTGCGCGCGGGCGGGTCGGCCGACGTCTTCGCCGTGGTGACCGGTCTCGGGCCCACCGGCGCCGCCCTCTGCCGCGCGGGTGTCGACAAGGTGGCCTTCACCGGATCCACGGCGACGGGCAAGGCCGTCATGGCCGCGTGCGCCGAAAGCCTCACCCCGGTCGTGATCGAGGCGGGTGGCAAAGACGCCCTCCTCGTCGACGAGGACGCCGATCTCGAGGCCGCGGCCGAGGCGGCCGTCTGGGGTGCGTACTCGAACGCGGGTCAGACCTGCATCGGCATCGAACGCGTCTACGCGCACGCGAAGATCTACGACCGCTTCGTCGAGGCCGTCGCCGAGCGCACGCGCGAACTCCGCGCCGGCGCCGACGACGCCGCGACGCTCGGTCCGCTCGCCATGCCGCGCCAGGCCGACGTGGTCCGGGCGCACGTCGCCGACGCGCTCGCGCGGGGCGCGACGGCGCGCGTCGGATCGACCCCGGCGCCCGGGGTCACCCTGCAACCCGTCCTCCTCACCGACGTCGACGAGGAGGCGGACGCCGTGCGCGAAGAGACCTTCGGCCCGACCCTGGTCGTCAACCGCGTGGCATCCATGGACGAGGCCGTCGAGAAGGCCAACGCCGTGCGGTACGGACTGTCGGGCTCGGTGTTCTCTCGGAGGCGGGGGAGCGAGCTCGCCCTGCGCCTGCGCGGAGGCATGATCGCGATCAACTCGGTCATCTCGTTCGCCGCGGTCCCCGCCCTCCCCTTCGGCGGGGTGGGCGATTCCGGGTTCGGGCGCATCCACGGGGCGGACGGTCTGCGTGAGTTCGCGTACCCGAAGGCGCTGACCCGTCAGCGCTTCCCGCTGCTGACGTTGACCACGATGCGGCGCACCGCGAAGGTCGACCGTCTCGTCGAGCGCATCATCCGGCTGCTCTACGGCTGAGCCGGAACGGCGCGGATGCCGCGGGCTCCCGGCATCCGTCGACGATCACCGCACCGAGCGCACCCGCATGATGATGACCGAGCCGAGCAGGCCCGCCAGCCCGCTCGCGAGGAACAGCCCCGAGAACCCGCCGAACAGCACCACGGCCCCCGCCCCGAGCAGGGGACCGAACGCCTGCGGGCCGGCGAGGGCGATATTCATGATCCCGACGTCCTTGCCGCGCGTCTCGGCCGAGGGCAGCACCTGCGTGGCCAGGGCCTGGTCGACGGCGAAGAAGCACCCCTGACCGAGCCCGAGCAGCACGGCGCCGATCACCGCGGTCGACTCGGCCGGGGCGACGGCGAGGAGCAGGGCCGAGACGGCTTGAGCGACCCCCGAGGCGAGGACGAACACGCGACGGCGCTGAACCACGTCGCTGAGTTTGCCGAGGGCGACGGATGCCACGATCGTCACGACCATGTAGATCACCGTCGTGAAGACGAGGAAGCCGGTCGGATCGGCCACCCTCAGCGCGAAGGTGAAGAAGTACAGCAGCATCGTCGTGGCGATCGCGTTGCCGAGGTTGATGAGCACACGGCTCGCGACGGTCCACGCGAAGTCGGGGTGACGCCGGGGGTCGACCCAGATCGACGAGAGGATCGTGCGGACGGTGAGCGGACCCAGCAGCGCCGCCTCGGACGTCGTCAGCGGAACGTCGCGCAGAACGAGCAGGAACGGCACGGCCAGGCCTACGCAGCACACGGCCAGCGCGAGGTAGCCCGAAGCCGTCGTGGTGAACACCGCGGTGACCAGCACGATCCCCAGCAGGATGCCGATCGCGTTCGGTGCTGAGATCCAGCCCGACACGAGCCCCCGCTGCCCCGCGGGCACGCGGTCGGCCATGACGGCGGTGAGGGCGGCGGAGGCCATGCAGAAGCCCATCATCACCGCGGTCCACATCGTCACCGTGCCGAGCGACTCGGTCTGGACGCCGAGCAGCGCGAGACCGACGGCCGCGAGCACGACACCGCCGAGGATCCAGGGGCGACGGCGTCCGAACCGAGACCGGGTCCGGTCGCTCAGCGCACCGACGATCGGGTAGGCGATGACCACGAACGTCCCCGCCACGGCGCTGACCAGGCCGTAGGTGAGGAGCGAGACGAGCCAGTCGTCCGAGGCGTGCTGCGCGGCGATCTGCAGGGGCAGCAGCACCTGCACCGGAACGAGCTGCGCCATCCACAGTCCGAGCCACACCCCGGCGAAGGCCGCGATCCAGCCCGCACGAACGGGGCGGGTGGGTTCGGCGTAGGCGGTGAGGGTGGCGGGCGTCGCGTCAGCGGTCACCGGATGCCGCCCGTCCGCGTCGCCGCGAGCGTCGTCACGGCCCACCGGCCGGCATCCGCCACGGCGTCGCGCGCGTCGCGCAGCGCTCCGCAGGCGTTGAAGAACCCGTGGATCTGGCCGGTGTGGGTCACGAGGTGCGTGGCGACGCCGGCGGCCTCGAGACGCTCGGCGTAGGCGACGCCCTCGTCGCGGAGCACGTCGAAACCCGACACCGCGACGTACGCCGGGGCCAGGCCCGAGAGGTCCTCGGCCCGCAGGGGCGATACCAGCGGATCATCGGCGCTTCCGCCGCCGCTCAGGTAGTGCGCGGCGTACCAGTCCATTTGCGCCTCCGTGAGGAAGAAGCCGTCGGCGAACAGCGCGTACGAGCGGTGCTTGCGCGAGAGGTCGGTGACGGGACAGAACAGGATCTGGAACGCCGGTGCGCCCTCGGCATCGTCGCGCGTGACCGACGCCACGACCGCCGAGAGGTTGCCGCCCGCGCTCTCGCCGCCGACACCGACCGCGTCAGCGGTCCCGCCGAACCGCGAGGCGTTGTCGCGGACCCACCGGAAGGCGTCGACGCTGTCGTGGAGCCCCGCCGGGAACGGCGCTTCGGGGGCCAGCCGGTAGCCGACCGACACCACCGTCATGCCCGAGGTCTTCGCGAGGGTGCGGCACGTGGCATCCGCGCTGTCGACCGATCCGAGCACCCAGCCGCCGCCGTGGAAGTACACGATGATCCCGGATGCCGCGCGATCGAGGTCGGCGCGGTATACGCGTCCCGGAACCCGCCCGGCACGGGTTGGGATCTCGACGTCGTCCCTCTGCGCGAGCTTCGTCGTCCCGGCGAACGTCCACGCCTCGATCTCGATGTGCGCGCGGGCCTCGTCGAGGGGGAGCCGCTCGAAGTGTGCGCCGGGCGCGTCATTCATCACGCGCAGAGACGTCTGCACGGCGGGGTGCAGGGTGTTGCCGTCGATCACGACGGGGCGGCCGTTCACCGCGCGGAGGGCCGCGGGCGGAAGCGACCCGAGGGCGCGCGCGCCCCAGCGGAGCAGGTGGTCCTGGGGACGGGGACGGAGCATCGCGGAACCCTTCTGTCGATCACGGCAATGGGATCGACTATCGGGTCACTTTATTGCACACACGTACCGTTTTGTGTGACAAAGATGTGAATTCGACTCGGCGTGGAGGCGACGGGCGCAAGAAACCTGTACGTTTGTGCCAACTAAGCGGGGGAGTGATCCCCCTCGCCCAGCGAAGAGGTCGCGGCGAGGGTCACGAACCCCACGATGGCGGCACGCAGGGCGTGCGCCAGCGACTGAAACTGGACCTCCTCGGAACGGGCGATGCGATGCAGGGCGAAACCGTCGATCAAGGCGACGACCGCAGCGGCGGCGTGCGGATCGGTCACGCCGTTCGTCTGCAGCACGGCCGCCGCGAGCGCCCGCGTCTCGTCGAGGATCTTCTCGACGTGAACACGCAGGGCCGGATGACGCGAGGCGAAGAGGTAGATCTCGAACTGCGCGACCGTGTGGTCCTGCGATTGGCTGCGCACGATCTCGACGAACTCGTCGATCGCCGCCCCGGGGCTGTTCGCGCCCGAGACGAGGACGGAGCGGAACTGCTCGAGCCGCTCGAGCTCGGCCGCCATCGCGTGCGCGACGGCCTCGCCGATCATGTCGTCGAGCGAGTCGAAGAAGTACGTCGTCGACGAGTGCGGCACCCCCGCCGCGGCGGCCACCGACCTGTGCGTGACGGCCGCGATGCCCCCCTCGGCGATGATCGCGATCGTGGCGTCCAACAGCAGCTCGCGACGCGCGCGACCGCGCGCCCGCATCGGCCGGCTCGTCGTCTCGCTCACGCTGTCCTCCTCGCCGACCGGGGTGGTCGGTGTCGCCTTCGGAACGGAGTAAGCCTATGACCGCCTCCCCGCCCTCTGCGGACCGGGCCCCGGCCCCCGACGTCGACGTGGTCGTGGTCGGCGCAGGTCTCTCGGGCCTGACCGCCGCTCACCGGCTTCGCCAGTTCGGCGCGACGGTGGCGGTGTTCGAAGCGGCGCCCCGCGTGGGCGGACGCGTGTCGTCGGCGGAGGTGGCGGGGGTGCACGTCGACCTCGGCGGGACGTTCGTCGGCCCCGGCCAGGATCGCATCCTGGCTCTCGCCGACGAAGTGGGCGTCTCGCGCTATCGGACCTACGCCGCGGGTCGCAACGTCATCCGGTGGCGCGGCGAGCATCGGCGCTACCGGGGCACGGTGCCTCCGGTCGGCGCGAGCCTGCTCGACGTGGGACGGATCCAGCTCACTCTCGACCGCCTGGCGCGCACCGTCCCCCGGGGGAACCCCGCCGCAGCCCCGCAGGCCGCGAACCTGGATGCCGAGAGCCTCGGCTCGTGGCTGCGCCGCTCGCACGCTTCTCCCGCGGCGCGAGAGCTCATCGCGATCGCCGGCCGGACGACGTGGGGGTGCGAGCCCGACGAGATCTCGTTCCTGCACGCTCTGCACTACATCCACCAGGCGGGTGGACTGTCGTCGATGCTCGACACCGAGGGAGGCGCGCAAGAGGAGCACTTCGTCGAGGGCTCGCACGCGATCGCCGAGCGTCTCGCCGACGCGCTCGGGGCTGCCCTGCGGGTGAGCGCTCCGGTGCGGCGCATCGAGACCGCCGCCCAGGGGGTGCGCGTGTCGACGGCCGACGAGACGGTGACCGCTCGCACCGTCGTCGTCGCCGTGCCACCGGCGCTGCGCGGCAGGATCGACTTCGCGCCGGCCCTTCCCCCCTCTCACGCCCAGATGGCCCAGCGATGGCCGGCGGGGGTGCTGTCGAAGGCCTACGCCGTGTACGAGCGGCCGTTCTGGCGCGACCACGACCTGTCGGGGCAGGGGCTCTCCGACACCGGCCCGGTCTTCATCACCTTCGACGCCGGTCCCGCTCACGCCGGCGCCCCCGGCGTGCTCCTCGGCTTCATCGGCGGGGTCTACGCCCGTGAGTGGGACGAGCTGGCACCCGCCGAGCGCAGAGCGCGGGCGCTGTCGTCCTTCGCCGACCTGTTCGGCCCCCGGGCACTGGATGCCATCGGCTTTATCGACCAGCGCTGGGGCGCCGAGCCCTGGGTCGGCGGCGGCCCCACGGCCGCCCCGGGGCCGGGAGCGGTCGTGCCCTACGCCGGTGCCCTGGCCGCCCCCGTCGGGTCGATCCTCTGGGCCGGGACCGAGACCGCCGATCGCTGGACGGGATTCATGGACGGCGCCGTCCGCGCCGGTGAGCGCGCGGCGCTCCAGGCCCGCGGCATCCTGAGCTCCTTCTCGACCGACCACGAACAGACGGGAGTCGCCCGATGACCTGGCGCCGCGAGTACACGCACCTCACCACCGCCACCGCCGACGCGGTGTGGAAGAGGTGGACCACGCCCGAGGACTGGGCCGTCGACGATCCCGATCTGCGCGAGGCCACCTTCCCCGTGCCCCCGCGCGTCGGTGCATCGGGCCGCGTGGTCAACCACGGAACCCCCGCGCAGCGCTTCACCTTCACCGAGCTGCAGCCGGGGGTCGCGATGAACTTCCGGATCGGCTTGCCGGGGGCGGTGCTGTCGTTCCCGCACCGCATGCGCCAGACGCCGAACGGGCTGTCGGTGACGCACGCCGTCGAGATCTCCGGTCCTCTCGCGCTGGTGTTCGGCCCCCTCGTGGGGCGCAAGATCGCCGCGGGCCTGCCGGCTGTCGTCCGCTTGGTGACGACGAACGCGCTCGCCGACATGGCCGCCGACGCGCGCGGGGAGTAGTCGGTGTCGCTGTCGATGACGCTCACGACCGCGGCGATGTGGGTGAGCGCGCGGCCGATCCGCCTCGCGCTGGCTCGTGACGACTACCTCGAGACGCTCGACCCGGGCCGCCGTCCGGCCGATCCGCCGGCGCGCCTGCGACGCTCGGGCCGTGTCGTCGTCTCGCGTGAGGGCGGGCTGCCCGTCTACCGCTACGAGCCGGCGGCGCGCACCGCGGGCCTCGAGCTGATGTACCTGCCCGGTGGGGGACTGGTGAATCCCCTCGTCGCCGAGCACTGGTGGATCGTCGAGCGTCTCGCGCGGGCGACCGGGGCGGCGATCACGGTGGTCTGCTACCCCCTGGCGCCCGAGCATCGGGCCGACGACACCCTCGCCGTGATCGACGCGCAGTACGAACGTCTTGCCGCACGGGCGGGGACCTCCCGCCTCCTCGTGGCGGGCGACTCGGCCGGAGGGGCCGTGGCGGTGGGGCTCGCCCTGCGCGCCGCGCGTCGACCGGACGCGCTCGTGCTGTTCTCGCCGTGGCTCGATCTCGCTCTCACCGACCCGGGGATCGCGCGTCGGGTGCCGCGGGATCCCTCGCTACGCGTTCCCGGTCTTCGAGCCGGCGCGGAGGCGTGGGTGGGCGATCGGGGGCTCGACGACCCGCTGCTCAATCCCGCGCGGATGGAGCTCGCCGGGCTGCCGCCGACGCTCGTGTTCCAGGGGGGTCGCGACATCTTCTTCGACGACGCCGTCGCCTTCGCCCGACGGGCGCGCGCCGAGCGGGCGTCGGTGCGTCTGGAGACCGCTCCGGCGGGGTTCCACGTCTACGTCGGGGCGTTCTGGACGCCCGAGGCGCGCGCGGCCTACGCGCTCGTGGGCGCTCTCTCGCGCGATCCCGAGCGATCGATGACATAACGGGACATATGTGCAACAATCTGCCGAGGGCGCGACGGCGCGCCCCGTTCAAGGAGGACCGATGACCGCTCGCTACGACCTGGCAAAGATCAAGCTCGGCAAGCTCATGACCGACCCCGATGCCGAGGGCATCATCCTCGACGTCATCCCCGACCTCACAGCGAGCCCCACCTACCTCGTGGCGCGCACGCTCACCGCGAGCGCCGCACTCAAGCTCGCCGAGGCGCAGATCGGCGCCGAGAAGGCATCCGAACTGCGTCGTCGCGTCGAGGCGCTCGAGGCGTGAGGGGCCCGCACGGCGAGGGGTAGATTGGCGGCGTGATGCCGCTCATCTTCCTCGCCGTGGCCCTCGCCGGCGGCGTGGGGGCGGCGCTGCGCTATCTGCTCGATGTGGCTGTGCGGCGCCGCACGGGGGAGCGGTTCCCCTGGGGCATCCTGGTGGTGAATCTCACCGGGGCACTGGTGCTCGGCATCCTGACCCCCCTTCCCGCCGACGAGTCGTGGCGGTGGATCCTCGGGACGGGCCTGCTCGGCGGGTACACGACCTTCAGTGCGGTGGCCGTGACCACGGCTCTGCTCGCCGAAGAGGGGCGCTCGCGCGCGGCGGTCTCGTACGCGGTGGCGTCGTTCCTGGGGTCCGTCGTCGCGGCGGCAGTCGGACTGTCGATCGGGTCGGCGCTGTGAGGATGCGGCGGTCCGACCGCGGGGAGTGCATGGGATACTGAGCTTCGATACATTCCTGTATCGGACTTACCCGGAGGGTCCCCCCTGTGTCGTACCTGGCCGTCCTGAGCCTGAAGAACCGCGCCCTCATCGCCCTCGTCACGATCGTCGCGGCGGTCTTCGGCGGGCTCGCGCTCACCAGCCTCAAGCAGGAGCTCATCCCCTCGATCGAGTTCCCCCAGCTCGCCGTCGTCACAACCTACCCGGGGGCGTCGCCCGAGGTCGTCGAGACCGATGTCTCGACCCCGATCGAGAACGCCATCCGCGGTGTCGAGGGGCTCGAATCGAGCACCGCCACGAGCACGACGAACTCGTCGATCGTCTCGGCGAAGTTCACCTACGGCACCGACCTCGCCGGGGCGCAGCAGAAGATCCTCGCCGCGATCGCGCGCATCAAGGACCAGCTCCCCGACTCCGCCGACACCACCGTCGCGTCGGCCAGCATCGACGACTTCCCCGTCATCCAGCTCGCCGTCACGGGATTCACCGACGCCGAGGCGACGCAGTCGATCCTCCAGACGAGCGTGGTCCCCGACCTCGAGGATGTCGCGGGGGTCAACGGCGCGCAGATCGTGGGCGGCACCGCCCAGCGCGTGACGATCACCCCCGACACCACCAAGCTCGCCGAGCGCGGCTTCAGCCAGCAGGCGATCACCGACGCCCTCGGTGCCAACGGCGTGCTCTTCCCGGGCGGCTCCCTGACCGAGGGCGACCAGACCCTCACCGTGCAGACCGGGTCGAAGCTGACCAGCGTCGACGAGATCTCCGCCCTCCCGCTCGTGCCTACCGACGCCGCCCAGTTCCAGGCGGGGCAGACGAAGATCAGTGATGTCGCCACGGTCGCCCTCGAGCCCGACCCCGTGACCACGCTGTCGCGCGTCGACGGGCAGCCGGCCCTGACCATCGCCGTCACGAAGCTCCCGGCCGCGAACACCGTCGACGTCTCGCGTGGCGTTCTCGATGCGCTCCCGGGTCTCGAATCGCAGCTCGGTCAGGGCGCGAAGTTCACGGTCGTCTTCGACCAGGCGCCGTTCGTCCAGCAGTCGATCGAGGCCCTCGCGCAAGAGGGGCTTCTCGGTCTCGTCTTCGCCGTCGTGGTGATCCTCATCTTCCTCATGTCGGTGCGGTCGACGCTCGTGACGGCGATCTCGATCCCCACCAGCGTCCTCATCACCTTCGTCGGGCTGCAGGCCTTCGGGTACTCGCTGAACATCCTGACGCTCGGCGCGCTCACGATCGCGATCGGCCGCGTCGTCGACGACTCGATCGTGGTGATCGAGAACATCAAGCGCCATTACGTCGGTGACGCCGACAAGATCCCCACGATCGTGCGCGCGGTGCGCGAGGTGGCGGCCGCCATCACGGCATCCACCATCACCTCCGTTGCGGTGTTCCTCCCGATCGCCTTCGTGGGGGACGTGACGGGAGAACTCTTCCGGCCGTTCTCGCTGACCGTGACGATCGCCATGGCGGCCTCTCTGCTCGTGTCGCTCACGATCGTGCCCGTGCTGGCGTCGTGGTTCCTGAAGCCCGGAAAGGTCATCCGCGACGCCGAGGGGAATCCGATCGACCCCGAGTCGCCGACCGCGCCGCCCTCGCGCTTGCAGAAGGCCTACGTTCCGGTGCTGCGCTGGACGCTGAAGCACTCGTGGGTCACCCTCACTCTGGCCGTGCTCGTGCTCGGCGGGACGCTCGCGTCCGTCCCCCTGCTCAAGACGGACTTCCTCGGCGACTCCGGTCAGAACACCTTCACCGTCACTCAGAAGATCGGCTCCGCCCCGAGCCTGGATGCCGAGGACGCGGCGGCCCAGAAGGTCGAGGCCGTTCTGCTCGACACGGACGGCGTGCAGACGGTGCAGACCTCGATCGGCTCGAGCGGGTCGGCGTTGCGCGACGCCTTCTCGGGCGGAGGCTCGGGCATCACGTACTCGATCACCTCCGAATCGGGCGTCGACCAGGTCGAGCTCCGCGACCGCGTTCGCACCGAACTCGAGGCGCTCCCCGACGCGGGCGAGATCGAGGTCGCGGCCTCCGGCGGCGGACTCGGCTCGGCCGGCATCACCGTCGACGTCACCGCCGCCGACGGACAGTCGCTGCAGCAGGCGAGCGATGCCGTGGTCGCGGGTCTGCAGGGGCGCGACGGCATCGGTCAGGTCACCAGCAGCCTCTCGGCATCCCTCCCCTTCGTCTCCGTGCGCGTCGACCGCGACGCGGCCTCCGAGCGCGGGCTGTCCGAACGCGCCGTGGGTGCGCTCGTCTCGGCGACGCAGCAGCCGCGGCAGGCCGGCACGGTAGAACTCGACGGACGCGGGGTGACCGTGTACGTCGCCACCGCCAACCCGCCGAAGACCATCGACGACCTGCGCGCCCTCGAGATCCCGAGCGCGCGCGGCAACGTCCGCCTCGACGAGATCGCCGCCGTCGAGCAGAGCCAGACCCCGCCGTCGATCTCGACCTCGCGCGGGCTGCGCACGGCCACGATCACGGTGACGCCGACGACCGACGACCTGGGCAGTTCGTCGGCCAGCGTCACCGCCGCCCTCACCGACACCTCCCTGCCGCAGGGGGCCACGGCGAAGGTCGGTGGTTCGGTCACCGACCAGCGTGACGCGTTCAGTCAGCTCGGCCTCGCGCTGCTCGCGGCGATCCTCATCGTCTACGTGGTGATGGTCGCGACCTTCAAGTCGCTGCGCCAGCCGCTCGAGCTGCTCGTGTCGGTGCCGTTCGCGGCGACCGGAGCGATCCTCATGCTGTTGATCACGGGTGTCCCGCTCGGGGTCGCGGGCATGATCGGTGCGCTGATGCTCGTCGGCATCGTGGTGACCAACGCGATCGTGCTCATCGACCTCGTGAACCAGTACCGGGCCCGCGGTCTCAGCGTCTTCGAGGCGACGGTCGTGGGAGGCGCCCGACGCCTGCGTCCCATCCTGATGACGGCCCTCGCGGCGATCTTCGCCCTCGTGCCGATGGCCCTGGGGATCACCGGTCACGGCGGATTCATCTCGCAGCCGCTGGCGGTCGTGGTGATCGGCGGGCTCGTGTCGTCGACGTTCCTGACGCTGCTGGTGCTGCCGACGCTCTACAACCTCATCGAAGGAGCGAGCGAGAGGCGCCGTGATCGGCGGGCGGCGCGAGAGGCAGGGCGCGTCGAGCCGACGGCCGACGACGGGCACCCCCTGAGCCGCCGAGAACTGCGCGAGAAGCACTGACGCGGAACGGGCGGGATGCCGGCACCCGGCGTCCCGTCCCTCTCGCGGTGCTCATCCCGAGGTGTCGCCGGTCACCGGTCGGGGTGGGCGTCGACGCGCGATCGGGGCGGAGCGACGAGC
Source organism: Microbacterium sp. 20-116 (assembly GCF_041079415.1). NCBI lineage: Bacteria > Bacillati > Actinomycetota > Actinomycetes > Micrococcales > Microbacteriaceae > Microbacterium > Microbacterium sp. 20-116. The sequence goes on along the minus strand of NZ_JBFYGP010000003.1, from coordinate 320,384 downwards.
CCTCGACGGGGTGAGCGGGTGCGACACGGGGGGCGCGCTGCGCCGCCGAGCGCGCGGGTCGACGGGTGGCCGTCGGCCGGGCGAGCGGCAGGCGACGGCGCCGGCGGGGGGCGTGGTGCACCTCGGCGGGGGTCTGCGCTGTCGGCTTCGACGTGGCCGCCGTCGCCGCCGACGCGAGGATCTGGGTGAACATGCCCGACCACGCGAACATCGCCGCGCACGAGATGGTCTCGAACAGGGCCAGGTTGATGGTCGCCGACACGAACAGCGTGATCGAGACGACCAGCCAGACGGTCGCGATCCCCGTGCCGATCGCCATCCGCTTGCCGAGACGGTGGAAGAGGAACGGCGCGCTCAGCAGCAGAGCGAGGAATCCCAGGACCATCGAGCCCGCGACCTTGTCGTGAAGGTCTTTGTCGGTGTTCAGAGGAATGCAGCCCACGAGAGCGAGATTGACGCCCACGACATTCAGGCAGACAAAGGCCACCGTCGCAGCGCCCCGACGGACGGGACCGCGACCCACGCGTCGCACATCGCGACGGACGCGGAAGGCGAAGACCACGACGATCATTCCGCTGACCTTGAGCGTGGTGTTGAAGAATGCGCTCGAGAGGTCGCCGAAAATCCCCAGCTGGCTGAAGTGCAACTGCCACCACAGAGGGTCGCTCGTCGTGGCGATCGACAGCAGCAGTCCGCTGACGAGGACGATCAGGGCCGCCCCGCCGACGTGCATCGTCGGGATCGCGTCCAGGCGGCGCGCGAGAGTGCCCAGACGCGGCACCGGGAGCGAAAAGGGGACAACGGAGCGGAGCGCGTTGCTCATGTGGGGGATCTTTCCTCAGGACGGAACGAAGATCCCCCCACACCGCGGGACCCTCGGCCCCCGTCGGCTCATTCGGGCAATGAGCCAGGAGAAACCTTGGTCCTTTGCCTCCCCCGGCCTTGACGGAAACCGTCAGGGCACATGGTATCGTTCGCGCCGCCTTTTCAGGAAAGGGCTTGTCTGGGAAATTCCCAGGTCATATGCCCAATTTCTTGTCCCCCATTTGGGGGACAAGACCGCCTTACGCGCGGTAGGAAATGCCCCATTCCCTGGTCAATTTCGCGCCCGGTTCGAGTCGCTCCAGGTCCGTCCCGGTCGCGAAAGCGTTCGCCGGAGCCGTCATCGGCTCGATCGCCACCGCGAGGGACTGCCCGGGGTAGCGATCGGTCGTGAACACCTGCGCCCAGCGGAACCCGTCATCCTGCCACAGCTGCACGCACCGACCGTCGGGAGCGGTGAGGGTGTGGTGCGCCCGGCCGTCGGCATCCCGCTCCAATCCGCGATAGCCGTTGTCGAGCGAGGCATCGCCGAGACGGCGACCCTCGCGCAGGTCGGTGGCGGCATCGACCGGCACCTCGTCGACGGGGATGTTGCGGTCGTCGAGGACGAGCGTGGTCGTGCCGGTCGATCGCACCACCAGATCCTCCGTCGGAACGCCGCCGATGTGGAGGTACGGGTGCACGCCCAGGGCGACGGGGGCGGCCTTCGACCCGACGTTCTCGATGACGTGGCTCACGTGCAGACCGTCGGCGCGAAGGGTGTACGCGACCCGCGTGCGCAGGTGGAAGGGATAGCCGGTCTGCGGCACCACCTCGGCGCCGAGCACGAGCTGCTCGTCGCTGTGCTCGAGGGCGTGATAGGTCCCGAAGCGCAAAAGGCCGTGACTGGCGTTGCCGAACTTCGGCTCGCTGATCGCGAGCTGCTGGTCCTCGCCGTCGAAGGAGTACTTACCGTCGCGGATGCGGTTCGGCCACGGGACGAGGACGACTCCGGATGCCGCGGGCGTGGGCAGGTCGTCGGGGTAGCGCGGCACGAGGTCGACGCCGTCGACCGTCAGCGCGCGAAGCGCGGCACCCACCTGAGCGATCTCGGCGGAGGAGTGCTCGCCGCGGAGGCGGAAGCGGAATCCGGTGGGGTCGGCGGTCATGACGTGGCCTTTCGCGATCGGCGCGGACGCTGCAGCCAGGGCTGCAGCATGCGGGTGACCCACGGGAGGACCGCGTAGGTCATGACGGGAGTGAGCATGAGGGTCGTGGCGAGCACGCGCAGCACGAGGGGGATCTCGGCGAACCCGGGAACGAAGCCCAGCAGCCACGACGCCGCCAGATTCGTCGGGAAGAACCCGACCCAGATCGTCACGGCCTGCTTCCACCGCGGGGGAGCCGCCGGCACCGGTTGGTGGATCGGTTGGGTTCCGGCCTCCGTCACTGTCGCCGCCTCGAGGATCGAGCCGTGCGGGGCGTCGAACCAGCCCTCGATCCCGGTGCGTCGTTCGCTGCGCTCTTCGCGCGCGAAGGGGCGCCCCGAGTCGAGCCACCACTGGCGCTGCGTCGAGCTCTCCCACTCCTCGAGCGTCGTGATGTCGCGGAAGCGGTACAGCATGTACCAGAGGTCGCTGTCTTCACCCGCGCGCACCCACCCCGAGCCGAGGAAGCCCGGGAAAGTGGTCGCGAGGTCGGTGCCGGCCTGCATCCAGGAGGTCGCTTCGGCGGTGCGCGTCGGGTCGATGCGCCGCTCGATCGCCACCGTGATGGGGTGGGCGTCGGTGTCTGCCATGCGTCTATCTTCGTGCAGGCCCGGCGGCCGAGATCCCCGAACCCGTCGGAGGGTCCGGTGTCGCGCACGGCGATCGAGAGCAAGGGCTGCGACGGAACAGCCGTTCGCCGCCGGATCGGCCTGTTGAGGCGGCATCCTCCTGTTCTGGTGCCCGAGGGCGGGAACGTGGATGCCATTCCCAGGCGCGACCGGTAACGTGGTGTGGTCGGCTCTGGACACCGTGCGTGACGCGCGGATGGGTTTGTGAGTCCAAGGGGCCGATGGACAGGACGCGATCGCGGCCTCGACCATCACTAGTGAATTGGCCCCCGGCCGACGAGAGTCCGGGTATCGCACCGCCACGAGCGGTGTCGCTGTTTCGCGCGAACAGAACCCAGGAAGTTTTTCCATGCCCAAGAACAAGAAGCCCGCCGGCGGCCGCGCCGCCAAGAACTTCGAGCCCCGCTACGGCGCGAAGACCTCGTTCCAGGACCGCAAGCGTCGTCCCGGTGCAGAGGGTCCCGCCAAGCCCGGGAGCAAGAGCCCCAACCACCGCGGGTACCGTCCCGAGGCCGAGGCGACCCCCGACAAGGGCCGCTGGAACGCCGCCGACCGCGCCGGCCGTGCCGAGGCCCGCAACATCCGCTCGTCGGCACGCGACGATCGGCCCGCCCGGTCGTTCGACCGCAACGATCGTCCCGCACGTTCGTTCGACCGTGACGAGCGGCCCCGTCGTGACGCCGGCGACCGTCCCGCGCGTTCGTTCGATCGCGACGACCGTCCGGCTCGTTCGTTCGATCGGAACGATCGTCCGGCGCGTTCGTTCGATCGCGACGACCGCCCGGCTCGTTCGTTCGACCGGAGCGACCGCCCGGCTCGCTCGTTCGACCGTGACGAGCGTCCCCGTCGGGACGTCGGCGACCGTCCCGCCCGTTCGTTCGATCGCAACGACCGTCCGGCGCGTTCGTTTGACCGGAACGATCGTCCCGTGCGTTCGTTCGACCGTGATGAGCGTCCCCGTCGTGACGCCGGCGACCGTCCGGTCCGTTCGTTCGCTCGCAACGACCGTCCGGCTCGTTCGTTTGACCGGAGCGACCGTCCCGCGCGTTCGTTCGACCGTGATGAGCGTCCCGCTCGTTCGTTCGACCGCAGCGACCGCCCTGCTCGTTCGTTCGACCGCAACGACCGCCCGGCACGCTCGTTCGACGACCGCCCGCGTCGCAACGACGGCCCGAGCCGCAGTGATTGGAACAGCACTCCGAAGCGCTCCGCGGAGCACGAGCAGCGCGTCGACGTGGTGCACGAGCGCCTGCAGGCCGAGGCCGTGGATGCCGCCACGGTCACCGGCGCAGGCTTCGCCGAGCTGGGTCTCGGCGACAATCTCGTCCGCGCCCTCGCCGGTCTCGGCGCAGCGAGCCCCTTCCCGATCCAGGCGGCCACGGTCGCCCCGATCCTCGAAGGACGCGACGTCCTCGCCCGCGGCCGCACCGGCTCGGGCAAGACGATCGCCTTCGGTGCGCCGCTGGTCGAGAGCATCCTGCGCTCGCAGGCGGGTCAGCGTCGCGAGTTCGGACGCGCCCCCAAGGCGATCATCCTCGCTCCCACGCGCGAGCTCGCCCTGCAGATCGACCGCACCGTGCAGGTGCTCGCGCGCAGCGTGGGCCTGTTCACCACCCAGGTCTACGGCGGCGTGCCCCAGGCGCGTCAGGTCGGTGCGCTCAAGAAGGGCGTCGACATCGTCATCGGCACCCCGGGCCGCATCGAAGACCTGCTGAACCAGGGCAAGCTCGACCTCTCGCAGGTGCAGATCGCCGTCCTCGACGAGGCGGATCACATGTGTGAGCTCGGCTTCCTCGAGCCCGTGCAGCGGATCCTCCGTGCGACCAAGAAGGGTAGCCAGAAGCTTCTCTTCTCGGCCACCCTCGACCGCGAGGTCGCGGCCCTGGTCGACGAGTTCCTCGTCGAGCCGGCCGTCTACGAGGTCGCCGGCGAGGACCAGGACTCGAGCACCATCGAACACCGCGTCCTCGTCATCGAGCACCGCGACAAGGCGCAGATCCTCGACTCGCTCGTCGACCGCGAGGGCAAGACCCTCGTGTTCGCCCGCACCCGTGCCTACGCCGAGATGCTCGCCGAGCAGTTCGACGACGCCGGCATCGCCGCGGTCGCTCTGCACGGCGACCTCAACCAGCAGAAGCGCACGCGCAACCTCGAGAAGCTCACCTCGGGTCGCGTCAACGTGCTCGTCGCCACCGATGTCGCCGCTCGCGGCATCCACGTCGACGACATCGACCTGGTCATCCAGGCCGACGCTCCCGACGAGTACAAGACGTACCTGCACCGCTCGGGCCGCACCGGCCGCGCGGGTCGCGCCGGCACGGTGGTCACGCTGATCACGCGTCAGCGTCGCCGTCGGATGACCGAGCTGCTCGACCGCGCCGAGATCCAGGCTCCCTTCGAAGAGACCGCGCTCGGTGACGACGTGCTCGAGGAGCTCTCGGGTCGTCAGCTCTCGAACGTCGACGCGTAACCCGTCGCTCGAAGCCCCCGTCACGTTCAGCGACGGGGGCTTCGTGCATCCTCGGGATGCCGGGACCGCGAGAACCGTCGAGCCCCCGCGCCGCTGGCCGGCCCTCAGAACAACGTCGGCTCGCTGGCCGGGGCGACACGGGGACGACCGGATGCCGGAACGCCGGTGACACGGACCGGGCCGAGGCTGCTGGCGGGCGGTGTCCTCGCGGCCAATCCCGGCTGCGGTCGGCCACGAGGATGGTCGTCCTCGTCCCACCCGTCGAGACGATGCATGCGCAGGAGTGGCCGCATGCGCTTGCCGAGCCACGTGCGGTAGGCCTTCGGGGCCGTCGTCGAGACCCCCGGGTACAGCCCGAGATACGACGAGACCAGGTGCGGATGCTCGCGCTCGAGCCAGTCGAAGAACCACTGTTTCGCACCGGGGCGAAGGTGGAGTGCGCCGTAGACGACGCGTGCGGCACCGGCCTCGCGAATGCGCGCGAGGGCGTCGTCGAGGGCGGCGATCGAGTCGGTGAGGTGCGGCATGATCGGCATGAGGAACACCGTCACCCGGAATCCTGCCGCGGTCGCCGCGCGCACGGTCTCGAGCCGGGCTTCGGCACTGGGCGTGCCCGGTTCGATCGAGTGCTGGAGGACGTCGTCGAAGACGGCGATCGACATCGCCAGCGTGACCTTCACCTGCTTCGAGGCCTCGGCGAGCAGAGGGAGGTCCCGTCGAAGCAGCGTGCCCTTGGTGAGGATCGAGAAGGGTGTGCCGTTGTCGGTGAGGGCCCCGACGATGTCGGGCATGAGGCGGTACCGACCCTCCGCGCGCTGATAGGGATCGGTGTTCGTCCCGAGCATCACGGGCTCGCGCGCCCACGACCCCCGGCGCACCTCGGTGCGCAGGACGTCGGCCACGTTCACCTTCACCACGATCTGCGAGTCGAAGTCGGCCCCGTAGTCCAGGTCGAGGTACTCGTGGGTCTTGCGAGCGAAGCAGTTGTGGCTGATGACGCCGTTCGCGACGAAATCCTCGGTGTCCGTCGTGATGTCGATCATGTCGATGTCGTAGCCGATGTCCTCGATGCTCACGACTCTCACGTCCACGCTGGTCTCGACCGTTGTCCCGCAGACATCGAGTGTGCGCGTGATGGACGGGTGGGCGATATCGAAGAATCGTTGTCTCGAGGCGAGCCCTCCGCGCAGGCGGACATCCGACATAGTGCCCGGGCGAGAGGGTTCGCGAACGGTATCGAATCGGAACGCGGCGAAGGCCTCTTCGGCCAACGAGAGAAGTTCGTCGTTCGCGTTGCTTATGCGCAGGATTTCGCCCGAGTCAGAGCCCTTCGCGTCGAAGATGCCCCCGAGGAAGCCAGCCATCCACTCCCGGCTTCGCGTCCGCGGTATCGCGACGTAGTCCTCGAGGCGCGCGACATCGTCCGTCTTCGCCGTGTGAAGAGCCGTCATGGGCCGGCGATGAGCGGGCACGGAGACGGGGCGGACCATCGTGACGATGCCGATCTGTTCGAGAAGCTCCTTTGCGAGATCGAGCGCCTCACGATCGGCCAGGGCGAGGCGAAATCGGTGGATTTCTCGGACTCGATTCTCGTCGTCGTGGGTCTTGTGGGAGATCGCCGCGTCACCGCGCACCATGCCCGTCAGATACCCTTTGCGCCAGTCCGGATCCGGCGCTTCCACGGAGGGAGGGGCGCCCGTTCCGAAACCCTGCAGACGGTTCGACACCGTGAGGTGGGGGCGCTGTCGGCCCGCGACGGGGGAGTCGGTGACGTGTTTCCATCCGTGCTCCGTCAGGAACCGGTGGTCTGCGCTGCACTCGATCTCGGTGCCGTCCGCGAGGGTGACGCGATGGAGGCGTTTGCGAGTGCTCCACTTCGCGCGAACGGTCGTTTGCACATAACGGCGGTCTCGCGATCCCCCCTCGGTGCCGATGATCTCGTCTCCGACACGGATCTGCGACAGGGGGACCTGTCGGCCGTCCGCTTTCAAGATGAGGGTGTCCGGGGACAGGCAATACGAACACGCATGGCTGCAGCCGCGATAGGGGTTCACGGTCCAGTCGAACGGCATGGCCGAGGCACCGGGGACGCGATTCAGCGCGCTCTTGCAGAGCACCTCGTGAAACGTCATCCCGGCGAACTCCGGCGTCGTCACCGAGCGGACGAGGCCGTCCATCCGCTCCATGCCCGGGAGCGCCGCCGTGTCGTCCACCCCCAGCTGCTGACCCTGCCATCTCATGAGAACAGTCGAACACATGTTCGACGATCCGGCAACACCGTGCCTGGTCCTTTCGAGTCCAGGTTCGAGACCCGCGCCCCGACCCCACCCGGGTCGACCGTTCAGGATGCACCCGCGACAATGGAGGGGTGACAAGCCACGACCCCGAGACCTCGCCCCGCCGCGCCGCGCGCGCGGAGGCCGAGCGGCTCGCGACCGCGGCCCTCACCCTTCCTGATGTCGTCGCCGACGACGCCCCCGCCGCGGCATCGACACGTCGCGCGCTGCGCCGCGATGCCGACGCCCCTCAGGAAAGAGCGTCCGAGACCCGTGGCATCCGTCGACTCGCTCCCGTCTTCCTCCGACGCCGCCTTGCGGGGGTGGCCGCGGCCGTCGTCGTGATCGCCGGGTGCGCCATCGCGGTCGGTGCTGCCGCCTCGGGGGGTTTACCCGAGTCGGCGAGCGATGCCGTCGCGCAGATCGCGGGCCCTCCGGCCGTCGCCGACGACGGCATCCCCGTGCCCCAGCTCGCCGCCGTCGCCGCCACGGCGACACCGTGCGACGATCCCGCCTTCACGACCGCGCTCGCCGCGGGGGACGACGCCGCCGTCATCGACGCCGCCGGTGGCGGTGGGGCCTTCCGCGCAGCGGTGGCATCCGGGATCGCCCCCTGCGTCTCGCTCTCCGACCCGAACCGCGAGTGGCTCGTCGTCAACAAGCAGCGCCCGTACGACCCGGTCGACTACCAGCCCGGCGACCTCGTCATGCCCGCCGATGTGCGCGCCCTCGAGGACTCGGCCCTGCGTGCTCCCGCCGCGCGCGCTCTTACCTCGCTCGTGAAAGCGGCGGCCGACGCCGGCGTCGGCGAGATCGGCTACCTCAGCGCCTACCGCTCGTACACGACGCAGAAGTCGACCTACGCCGGGCGGGTGGCAGTCGGGGGTGTCGCCGAAGCGGATCGAGAGAGCGCGCGGCCCGGCTACAGCGAACACCAGTCGGGGATGGCCGTCGACATCGTCCCGTGCAAGGGCTCGTGCAAGACCCTCGACGACGTGGCGGCGTCGCCGCAGGGCGCGTGGGTGCGCGATCACGCGTGGGAGTACGGCTTCATCACCCGGTACGCCGAGGGTCGCGAGAGCGTCAGCGGTTACGAGCCCGAGGCCTGGCACCTGCGCTACATCGGCTCGGAGCTCGCCCGCGCGTATCACGAGGGCGGTTTCACCACCCTCGAGGAGTTCTTCGGGCTGCCGGCCGCGCCGACCTACTGACTCAGTTGACGACACCCGCGCTGCAGGTCTGCTGCGCGGCGCTAGAGCCGGTGATGGCGGGTGGGAGGGCGATGGCGCCCGTGCGGGGATCGACCTCGCCCGGCTCGACCGCGGGATCTTCCGTGGGCGACACCTGCTCTCCCGGGGTCGGTTCGGCGATGACCGTACCGTCGTTGACCGACACCCCTCCGGTCACTTCGATGGAACGGTTCTCGCGCAACGCGTCCCAGAGCACCTCGGCCGCGGCGTCGTCGGGCTCCACGCGATTGGCATCCGAGCGGGCGGTGACGGTCGGATACTGAACGAAGACGATGTCTTCGAACGGCACGTCCTTCACCGCGGACGCGACCTGGACGAGGGTCAGCGGATTCGTCAGGCTCTGCGTCGGCGTGACGTTTCGAAGGCCCGTCGAAGCCAAGCGCAGCACCGTCGAGGGGTTCGACAGCACCTCCTCGCTGACGAGCTTGCGCGCCAGGCGAGACATGTACTGCTGCTGATTGCTCACGCGGGCCAGGTCGCTGCCGCCCACTCCGTATCGGGTGCGGAGGAACTGCAGCGCCTCGAGGCCCTGGATGGTCCGCGGTCCCGCTTCCCAGTCGATGCCCGTGTTCGCGTCGCGCATGTCGCTCGCGAGGCAGATCTCGACGCCGCCGATCGCGTTGGTGATCTCGATGACGCCGCCGAAGGTGACCATCGCGCCGAATTGGATCTGCTGGCCGCTCATGTCGGAGATGGCGGTGATCACGCACGAGAGTCCGCCGTAGGTGTAGAGCTCGTTGATCTGCAGGGTGCCGCCGCCGAAGCGACCCCCGTCGGCGGTGTCGCACGCGGGGGCGTCGAAGATGAGGTCGCGCGGGAACGAGACGACCGTGACCTTCCGGGGCTCTTCCGAGATGTGCAGGAGGATGTTCACGTCGTTCAGGCGTCCGCCCGCGTCCGCACCCCCGCACCGGTCGCCCAAGAGGGCGATGAGCTCTTCTTCGCATTCGTCGATGCCGACGAGCATCATGTTCACCCCGCCCGAGAGCGCCCCGAGGTCGGGCGGGACGGCCGGCTGGTTCTCGACGACGACGGCCTCTTCGACGAAGTCGGCCGTGAGGTCGTACGCCGTGTACGACACGACTCCGATCGCTGCGACGACACCGACCACCGCGGCGACGGCGAGGAGCTTCGCGAGCTGGCCGAGCGGGTTCGGCGAACGCAGGCGGGCGTGCTGCGCGACGGTGCGACGGCGCCGGGGCATGGCTCCTCCTCGGGTTTCGTCGAGTCTAGGGGGACGGGATGCCGAGACCCCGGCGCGACGCCTGGCGGGGCGGGCCGACGATCGTCGTTTTCGGACGCCGTCCAAACTGAACGTTGGTGATGAAAGCGCTCTGAGTTATGTTTGTGCAACGCGCGCCACCGTTGCCGCGCAGATCGCTCAATTCATCCCCCCGTTTGGAGCGCACGATGGGTCGAACCCTGCGTTCGGTCGCGGCCATTTCCCTGGCCGGACTGTTCACCGTTGCCGGAGCCACAGCCGTTCAGGCTGCCGAAGTGGGCGAGGGGGTGACGCCCCCCACACCCATCGAATCGGCCACCGGCCGGTACATCGTCGTGCTCGACGAGGCCCCCGTCGCCACCTACGACGGCGGCGAGCCGGGTCTCGACGCCACCAAGTCCGACGAGGCGCGGCTCGATACCGATTCCCCGCAGGTGCGCGAATACTCCGCCTTCCTCGAGGAGCGCCAGCAGAACGTCGCCGACGAGGCGGGCGTCCGCCCCGACAACTCCTACACGATCGCCGTCAACGGCTTCAGCGCGAGCATGAACCCGAACCAGGCGGCCAAGCTCGCCGCGACCAAGGGCGTGCAGAAGGTCGTCCCCGACGAGATCCGCCACCCGGTCGCGGTCCCGTCCACCGAGTTCCTCGGCCTCGAGGGCGACAACGGCGTCTGGAACCGGATCGGCGGCATCGGCTCCGCGGGCGAAGGCGTCGTCGTCGGCGTGGTCGACACCGGCATCGCCCCTGAGAACCCGGCGTTCGCGGGCGAGCCGCTCGGCACCGCCGCCGGTTCCCAGCCCTACCTCGACGGCAACGACGTGGTGTTCCGCAAGGGCGACGGCACCGACTTCCGCTCGCCGCGCGTGGCGGAGGGCAACGGCTGGTCGCTCTCCGACTACTCGACCAAGCTGGTCGGCGCGCGCTACTTCGACCAGGGTGCCGCGGCCACCGGGTTCACCTTCGAGGCCGACTACCGCTCGCCGCGCGACGGCGACGCGCACGGCTCCCACACCGCGAGCACCGCGGCGGGCAACAACGGTGTCGACGCCAGCGTGGAGGGCGTCGACTTCGGCGCCATCTCCGGGGTCGCTCCGGCCGCCAAGGTCGCCGCGTACAAGGCGTGCTGGGCGGGGCCCGACCCCCTCGTCACCACCGACGACGTCTGCGCCCTGAGCGACCTGCTCGGCGCGATCAACGCCGCGGTCTCCGACGGCGTCGACGTCATCAACTACTCGATCGGCGGTGGCGCCGCCACCACGACCCTCTCGCTCGAGGACCAGGCGTTCTTCAACGCCGCCGCGGCGGGCGTCTTCGTCTCGGTCTCGGCGGGTAACTCCGGTCCCGGCGCCTCGACCGCCGACCACGCCTCGCCCTGGTACACGACGGTCGCAGCCTCGACGATCCCCACCTACGAGGGAACCGTGAAGCTGGCCGACGGTTTCCAGGCCGCCGGTGCCACGGTGTCGGTCCGCGAAGGTCAGGACGTGACGGCCCCTGTGGTCTACGCGGGTGACATCGCGGCATCCGGAGCCGATCCCGCGGGCGCTGCGCTGTGCCTGATCGGATCGCTCGACCCCGCGAAGGCCGCGGGCAAGATCGTCGTGTGCGACCGCGGTCAGAACGCGCGTGTCGAGAAGTCGCAGGCCGTCAAGGACGCCGGCGGTGTGGGCATGATCCTCGTCAACGTAACCCCCGCCTCGGTCGACAACGACTTCCACTCGGTGCCCACCGTGCACATCGATGCGCGCTACCGCGACGCGCTGCTCGCCTACGTGCGCGGCACGGCGGATGCCACCGCGACCCTCGTGGGCGAGAACGTCACGGGTGTCGAGACGCCGACGCCGCAGGTCGCGGGCTTCTCGAGCCGCGGTCCCATGCTCGCCGACGGCAGCGACATCCTGAAGCCCGACGTGTCGGCTCCCGGTGTCGCGATCCTCGCCGCCGCAGCGAACGCCCCCGGCGCCACCCCGACGTTCGAGTTCCTCTCGGGGACGTCGATGTCGTCGCCGCACGTCGCCGGTCTCGGCGCGCTGTACCTGGGCGAGCGTCCGCTCGCGACCCCGGCCGAGGTGAAGTCCGCGATGATGACCACCGCGTACGACACCGTCGACGCCGAGGGCGCTCCCGCACAGGATCCCTTCGCGCAGGGCGCGGGGCACGTGGACCCGACGAAGTATTTCGATCCCGGCCTGCTGTATCTCAACGGTCCGGCCGACTGGGCGGCGTTCCTGCAGGGCAAGGGCCTCGAGGACTTCGGCGTCGCCCCGATCGACGGCAGCGACCTCAACCTCGCGTCGATCTCGATCGGTTCGCTGGCGAAGCCGCAGACCGTCACGCGCACGGTCACCTCGACGAAGGCCGGCACGTTCTCGGCATCCGTCGACGTCCCCGGGGTGGATGCCACGGTCGAGCCGTCGACGCTCGAGTTCGGTGCGGCCGGGGAGCAGAAGACGTTCACCGTGACGTTCTCGCGCACGGACGCCGCGGCCGAGCAGTGGACGAGCGGCTTCCTCACCTGGGTCGGCGACGGCACTCAGGTGCGCTCGCCGATCGCCATCCGCCCCGCGACCGCCGAGGCTCCGGCCGAGGTCTCGGGTACGGGCCTGTCCGGCTCGACGAAGGTCGAGATCCTCCCGGGCGTCGGCGGAGAGCTGCCGCTGACGGTATCGGGCCTCGCGGCTCAGACGCTGCTGACCGACCCGGGCAATCCCGTCGAGGGTCACACCGGAAACCAGGATTCCGGTGACGCCGACGGCTATGTGCGGTGGACCGTCGACGTGCCCGAGGGGACGACCCTCTCGCGCTTCGACCTCGACTCGTCGGACGACACCGGGAGCGACCTGGATCTGTTCGTCTCGCGCGTGGTCAGCCCCGACGACCTGCGGTACTACGAGCGCTTCACCTCGGCGACGGCCTCGGCCGACGAGCGGGTGACGCTGCCGAACCCCACTGCGGGGACGTACCTCATCGAGGCCAACCTGTACTCGTCGACGGGACCGTTCACGTGGGACATGACCTACGCGAACGTCACCCCCGGCGGAGAGGGGCAGCTGACGGCGACGCCGAACCCGATCCCCGTCGAGCAGGGCGCGGCGGTGTCGTACGACCTGTCGTGGCAGGGACTCGCGGCGCAGACCCGCTACCTCGGCCTCGTGCGGTACGGCGACTCCGACGTGCAGACGGTGCTGACCGTCGACTCGGGGGAAGCCGCTCCGGCGATCGTCGATGCCCCGACGATCTCGGGCACGGCGAAGCTCGGACGCACCCTCACGGCCACCCCCGGCACGTGGAACCCGGCCGACGTCACCACGACGTACCAGTGGCTGCGCGATGGCGAGCCCGTGAACGGCGCCACGTCGGCGTCGTACCGGGTGCAGCGCGCCGACCTCGGGCGCGTACTCGCCGTGCGAGTCACGGCGACGTCTCCGGCCAACGGGCTGACGGCGACCGCCGACAGCGCCGGGGTGCCGATCGTCGTCGGGTCGTTCACGACGGTCACCGTCGACCCCTGGGTCGGTCGCACCGGCGACGCGTACACGCTGACTGTCAAGGTGCGGCCGCTCAGCGGTCCCGCACCCCAAGGCGATGTGACCGTCACCGTGGCGGGCAAGGACTACGTCGCAACCCTGCAGGACGGGAAGGCGACCATTGCCCTCGATCCGCAGACGCGCGGGGTCAAGCTCGTGAAGGCGGTCTACGGCGGCAGCGCGACGGTGGAGTCGTCACGCGCGAGCAGCGCGTTCATCGTGTTGCGGTAGCCCTCGATCGACGCGGTGTGAGCTTCACCGCCGGCAGTGGCGGGGCCGGGATGCGCTCGGGCCCGTGGTCGATCACGGGCCCGAAGCGGGCCGTACCCGCTTCCCAGGCTTCGCGAGCTGCGACGATCTCGTCGTGCGATCGGCCCACGAAGTTCCACCACATGACGATGTCGGCCTCGAACGGCTGCCCACCGAGCAGGAACACGCGCGCATCGTCTTCGCTGCGCAGCTCGAGGTGGTCGCGGCCCTTTCCGAGGTAGACCAGTCGGGTGTGATCGATGGATGCCGTGGGCCCCGCCTCCGGCGCAGAGCCCGGGCGTCTCGCCGCGTCGGCGTCGACGGCATCCATTCCCGTCACCGCCTCGACGGTTCCCGTCATGCCGTAGACCGCGTACTCCCAGTCGAGACGGAGGGGGATGCGCACCGCGACTCCCGCAGGCAGGCGTAGTTCGGCGCCGACGAGGGGGGTGTGTACGGTCGCGGGCGAAGTGGTCCCGCCGAGCTCGCCCATCACGACGACCGCGTCGGCGCCCTCGCCGAGATCGAGCACGGGGAGGTCTTCGTGGCGCTCGAACGCGGGCTCGCCGTGACGACGGGACTCGGGAAGCGCCACCCAGAGCTGCAGGGCGTCGAGCGGGATCGGCCCCTCGCCCACCGAGTACTCGGAGTGCGCGATGCCGGCGCCGCTGGTCATGAGGTTGAGGGCCCCGGGGCGCACGACGACGTCGCTGCCCACGGCATCCCGATGTCTCACCTCGCCGACGATCGGCCACGTCACCGTCTGCAGGCCGATGTGCGGGTGCGGTTCGACGCGCATGAGGGTGTCCTGCGGGCCGAAGCGGTCGAGGAAGCACCACGCGCCGACCATGGGCAGCGCGCGGTGGGGGAGGGTGCGGTGCACCTCCATGCCGCGCACGCCGCCCAGCGGCACCTCTCGCGCCGCCACCACGAGGGCGCGTGGGCCGTCGCAGTCGACAGGTCCCTCGGTCTCGGGGGGAGCGACGTCGAGCCGGGTCACGCGGGTTCGCCGGGTGCCGCCGAGTCGGCGGCGTCGTCGTCGTTCGGCCATTCGACCACCAGGCCGGCCACGTCGTGCTCGCGCAGGTAGTGCGCCACGAAGGGGCACGAGGGGATGACGCTGCCGCCGCGTCGGGCGAGGTCGGACAGCGCTTCGCCGGCGAGGGCCGAGCCGAGGCCGCGGCCCTTGAACGACGGGTCGATCTCGGTGTGGGGGAGCACGGTGCGGTCGTCGTCGATCGCGCGGAACTCGAGGAAGCCGCCGAGCTCGTCGCCCACGTGGATCTCGTAGCGGCGGGCGTCGTCGTTGCGGGTCACGGTCAGTTCGTCGGCCATGGGGTCTCCTGTCGTCGGTAACGACAGCAACGTACGTGCGCGTGCGGGTGTTCCGCCATCCCCGCGGAATACCCGAGGGAGTTTGCTACGACGCCTCGCGCGAGCGGTGTCGCCGCACGGCGGCGCGGTTGGCGCAGCGCACCGAGCAATAGCGCTGACGACCGTTGCGGGTGACGTCGACGACGACGTTCGTGCAGGGATCGGCCGCGCAGCGGGAGAGGCGGTTCATGCCGCGCGTGACCAGGTGCAGCGAGGTGCCGACCGAGATCACGGCGGCGAGCACGCGGGGCAGGGCTTCGTCGCTGTCGCGATAGTGCAGGTGCCACCCCTCGCCGTCGTGATCGGTGAGGCGCGGGTAGGCGGTGACGGCCGCCATCTGGGCGTTGAGCAGGGCCGCCCGCGCGTCGGGATCGGTCTCGTCGACGACGTGCAGCCAGTCGTCGATGACGGCCCGGGTGCGCTCGTGATCGTCGGATGCCACGGGGAACGTCATCGTCATCCCCATCTCGATCGTGCGGCGCTCGATCCCGTCGCGATCGGCGGGCCAGTCGTTCGCGAGCGAGGCGGCGAGCAGGACCGCGTACTCGCCGTAAGGGTTGAGATGCATAACGGCATTACATCACGCTGGGGTCATGACCTCCTCGCGCACCCTCCCGGTAATCGCCCCGGCATCCCTCCACGAGCACGCCTGGCTCACGGAGTCGACGCACCGGACGAGCGAGGGACTCCTGCGGTACGTGCGGTGCACGCGCTGCTGCGCGCGGCGCGTGGACATCGACGCGGCGTCGGTCGTTCCCCCGAGCGCGCTGACGCGTGAAATCGGCTGACGGGGCGCCGCACCGCACGGTAGCGTCGAAGCAGACTGCCGACGGGGGACGCATGCTTGTTCTGAGCCTTATCGCCGCGATCGCGGGCGCGATTCTCGTGCCGGTGATCGCGCTGTACGTCTGGTACGCCATCGGACTGTCGCGCGTCTTCGCCGCGCACGGGGGAGAGCCCTGGCGCGCCTGGATCCCGCTGCTCAACGAGGCCGAGATCTTCCGCCTCGGTCGCCTCGACCCCGTCCGCGCCGTCCTCCTCGTGGTTCCCGGCGTCAACATCTACGGTCTCGTCCTCAAGGCGACCGCCGCCCACCGCATCGGGCAGGCCGCGGGGCGCGGAGCGGGCACGACCGCTCTCGCCGTGATCTTCCCGCCCGTGTGGGCCACGATCCTCTCGGCGCGTCCTCGAACGGATGCCGCGCCTGCCGGCGACACCGCCGACGAACGTCCGATCGTTCTGAGTGAGACGGCATCCGGCCCGATCACCACCATTCCCGGGACGAGCGCGGCCGAGGTCGCGACCGCCGGTCGGCGCCGCTCGACGGCCGTCGTGGTCGAGCCGGTCGCGGTGCCCGTGCTGCCCGGGCCGGTCGACATCGACGAGGACCTCGAGCGCACGTCCCTCCACCCCTCGCGACGCCGGTCGACGGCTGCGGAGGACGCCGATCCGGGCGTCGTCCCGGCGGGCGCGGCGCACACGCCCGCGTCGAACGGGGGGTCCGAGCCGGCGCTGACCCGCGCACCGGCGACACCGATCGCTGCCGCGGCCCTCGACACGGGGGCGGCGGGGGTCGCGGCTCCCCCGTCTGCGTCGGCACCTGCTCCGGCGTCTCCGGCTGCGGCTCAGCCGGCTTCCGCCGCCCCCGGCGTGCAGGCGCCCACGGCTCCCGCACCGGCAGAGGCCGCTCCCGCCGCGACCTCGTCGCCCGTTCCGACCGCTGCGCCCGCGCAGCAGGCTTCCTCCGACGCGTCTCAGGCGCCCTCGCCCGATGACACCGGCTTCGACCGTGTGGCCGAGACCACGGACGCCACGGCCGCCCCTCAGACCGACGGCGATGCGGCGGCGGCTCCCCTCGACGAGCTGACGCAGACGGCCCGTCCGCGCTCGCGCCGGCGCGGCGAGTGGACCCTCGCCCTGCCCGACGGCAGCCGCGTCGCGCTGACCAGTCGCACGGTGATTCTGGGGCGCAAGCCGGGGAACGGCGAAGACGCGGTGCAATACATCGCCGTCGCCGACGACACCCGGACGATGTCGAAGCAGCACGCACGACTCGAGTGGACGGTCACGGGCTGGAGCATCACCGACCTCGACTCGACGAACGGGGTGACCCTCATCCACGACGACGGGCGCACCGAGCGCGTTCCGGGAGGTGCCTCCGCGATCGCGACCTCGCGCTTCCGTCTCGGAGACGCGCGTGTCGAGCTGCGGCCGGCGACCGTCTGAGTGCGACGGCGACCGATTCACGGATCGTGCCGATGGGGCTCGCGGCCGGTGGGCTCCTGCCGCCGCTGAGCTATTCCTGCTCTTCGGGCCCGTAGAGCCCGCGGCCCGTGGGGGCGGCGCGGCGGGGAGCCGCCTCCTCGCGACGGCGACTGACGTAGATCGCGAGAGCACCGATCGCGCCGAGTGCGACGAGTCCGGCCACGCCGATGCCCGTCGCGGTCGTGATGGCCGCGGCATCCGGTCCCGGTCCGATGACCACCAAGACCGCCTCGGGGGTCGCGGTGGGGGAGGCGGAGGGGCTGGCGGCGACGAAGGGGCTCTTCGGACCCCGCAGGCCCGTCCCCGGAACCATCACGATCGCGTCGTAGGGCTGCACGACGCCCCATCCGGAGATGTTGGAGCGCGTGTCGGGCTGCGCGCGGACGGCGGTCGCCTCGAGCCGGTACGCCCACTGGGCGGGGGTCTCGGTGGGGTGCGCGGACGCCACGAGCGCCGCGGCGGCCGATACGTAGGCCGTGGCCCAGCTCGTCGCGGGTTCGTCGGCCCCGACGACGCAATCGCCGCCCAGGGGCCATGACGAGGCGACCGCCTGACCGGGAGCGGAGAGGCTCACGTGGGGTCCGTGGATGCTCGCCTTCGTGACGACACCGCCCGACCCGACGGCGGCGACCCCGATGACGCCGGAGAAGCCCGCGGGGTAACGCGCGCCGTCCTTGTCGTCCTGCTCGGGGGAGTCGTTGTTCGAGCGATTGCCGGCGCTCGCGACGACCAGGCTGCCGCGTTGCTGCGCGTAGGCCACGGCATCCGCGAGCGCCGCGTTCTTCTCGCTCGTGCTGATCGAGACGTTGATGATCTGCGCGCCCTGATCGGCGGCGTAGCGGATGCCGTCGGCCATCCGCGCGGTGTTCGGGCCGAACCCCGCCTCGACGAGCTGTTTCTCGATGCCGGCGTAGACCCGCACGGGCAGGATCTTCGCGTCGGGTGCCAGTCCCTCGACTCCTGAACCGGAGATCAGCTGGGCGGCGATCTGACCGGCGATCACGGTGCCGTGCGCGTAGTTGTCGGTGCGTCCGGAGGCGTCGGTGCCGTCGGGGACGAGGTTGACGCCCGGAAGCACCGACGCGTCGAGGTGCGGGTTGACCGCGACGCCCGAATCGACGACGGCGACGGTCACGCCCGCCCCGCGGGTGAGGGGCCACGCCGACGAGCTCTGCAGCGACGTGAGCGCGGTGGGCGCGTCGGGGATACGCGTCGAGGCGGTGCACTGGCTCTGCGTCGTCGCCGTCCGCACGCCGGTCGAGGGACCGACGGCGGATGCCGGCGACGGGATGCCGATCAGCACCACCCCCGCCGCGGCAGCGAGGGCTGCGAGGCGAGCGGCGCGGGAGCGCAGGGTCACTTCGTCTCCGGCGTCTGCTGCGCCGCGCTCTCGCTCAGCGAGGGGCCGGTGCGCAGGAGAGCGGTCCACCCATCGGGGATCGAGCCGACGTCGTTCGTCGAGTAGCCCAGGCGCGCGATGGTGTCGTCGGTCGCACCCGGGAGGGGGAACGCCGTGCCCGTGGCATCCACCAGTGTCAGGATGCTCGTGTTGTCGGCGCCTCGTCCACCGGCGCGCACGAGAGCCCCGTGGCTGGGATCGACCCGGATGCCGGTGGTGACGGCGGTCGAGGTCGGTTGCGTGGCCAGAGTCGTCGTGGCCTGGCCCTCGCCGGCGGTGAGCACGGCGCAGGGACGCTGACCCGAGGGGACGGTCTCGAATCCGACTCGGGGCCACTCGTCGCCGAGGCCCTGCGTCGCGGTGGGGAGGCTGCGGATCTCGTCCGCGGTCACCTCGGTCACCTTGCCCTTGAGGGCTTCGCCGCTGCCCAACTGGTACAGCTGCCAGGCGAGGGGCGAGAGCGATTCGAGCACGCCGCCGGTCTGCACGAGGAATCGCTCGTCTTCTGCGGCGCCGGCCTGTCGGATGACCTGGCCGACGCGCAGTGAGGTGTTCGCGACGGGCTGGCCGTAGTTCTGCAGCGTGATCGGGGTGAGCGCCGTACCGGCCGTGAACAGGTCGAGCCACGACGCCGGCACGGTCACGGGGGAGAGGGACGAGATCCCGGCGGCGCGGAGCACGGCGTCCGCCACCTCGCTCGAGACCGCAAAGCTCCGGCCGCCCTGCACCACGTGCAGGATGCCGTCGACCGATACGACGACCGCGCGGTCGGTGGCGGGGGTCGGGCCCGCGGCCGAGGAGATGCGCACGTCGAGACCGGCGTCGTCCGCGACGCAGGCGCTCCAGCCGGTGTTGATCAGCCCCGACACCGGAGGCAATTCGTCGGGAGCCCCGGTGATGCCGAGGGTGTCACCGACGGGGGTGCCGTCGAGTGTCGACGAGTCAGTGGAGATCACGCCGTACTCGTTCGCCGGGAGCAGCAGGCGGGCGCTGGCCGTGTTGATCACGGGGTGCAGCACGCCGTCGACGGTGACGAAGCGGGCACCGGTGTCGGACACGAGGACGAGCTTGCCGTTCTCCCAGCCGGTCGGCAGGCCGGGGCGGATGAGCCCGTAGAAGACGCCGACCAGCACCACGATCACGGTGAGGGCGATCGCGGCGATGACCGCGCGCAACGGCGAGCTCGGCTGCAGCTCTTTACCGCCGGGGGCGCCGCTGACGAATGCGGTGAGGAGGCGGCGGCGTGAGAAGTTCTGCGCCTCGATCAGGTCGCCCTTGGTGGCCATGCGTCAGGCCAGACCGGACGAGATGACCGCGAGGGGCAGGAGCGCTGCCAGGACGAGCAGCTCGGCGGTGTCGGCAAGGCGGATCAGCCGCAGGCGCGTCTTGGGGGCGAGCAACGTGACCGTGACGACGCAGACGGTGGCGATGGCCAGGACGACGAGGATGCCCACACGCAGACCCGGCTGGGCGAGCGAGGCCACGACCCCGGCCACGACGAGACCGATGATGCCGGTGGCCATGACGGTGAGCACGCCGGAGCGGGCGAAGGTCTGGCGCGAGGGGAACATCATGCCCGCGAACGCCAGGGCGCACACGAGAGCGCCGGTGGCGTTCTGCGCGGCGACGAGAGGAGTCGCCACCAAGATGGCGGCGGCCAGGGCCAGGCGCAGTCCCATCAGGACGCGCTTGCCCTGTGCCACGCGGGCGGCCACGTCGTCGGCGTCGATCGGCTGCGGGTCGGCGAACATCTCGGCGTCGCTCTGGGGCGACACCACGCGAAGACGCGTGGTGCCGATGGCCAGCCAGGGCAGCGCCCCCGCGAGCGTGGCGACGACGCCGACCATCAGGGTCCAGACGGTGGGGGCGGGAAAGAAGGCGGCGAGGGTTCCGGTGACGCCCAACGCTCCGCCGGCAACGAGGGGCGCGAGCTGCAGCTCGGCCCGCTCCCGGGTGAGGGCGAGCGAGACACCAGCGATGACGAAGGCTCCGCCGCCGGCGGCGGCCATCGGCAATCCCCACATGTCGAGGGACGCGGGCATCGCGATGAAGCCGGCGACGGCGGCGAAGAGGGATGCCGCCATCCCCAGGCCCTGACCTGCCTCGCGCTGGCCGAGTCGTGAGACGACCGCCGAGACGACGAGCAGCACGACGGCTCCGCCGCCCGCGACGAGAGCGCCGAAGGGGAGTGCGCGACCGGCCGCGAGCAGGAGGACGGCGCACACGCCGAGCAGCGCGAGGCTGACCGCGAGGGCTGTGCGCGCGTTGTCGCGGGTGGTCCAGGGACGGTTCTGCTGGCTGGTGGCGTCGATGACGGCCTCGACGATGTCGTCGTAGACGCGCGGCTGGGCGACGAGACCTCCGCGCACGAGGGTCAGCACTTCGCCGTCGACGATGCCCTGCGCCGCGGCCCCGCGAGACGGGTCGACGGTGGTGCCGTCCGAGCGCTGGAGCGCGTACCCCGCCGAGGTCATCGACGGATCGAGCACGCCGAGGGACCGGGCGAAGCCCGGGAGGAACTCGATCACCGGCACCTGCGCCGGAATCGCAATGTCGAGCCTGCGTCCCTCGCTCTGCACCGACAGCCGCAGCAGCGCTCGTGTCGCATTCATGACGTCAGCCATCTGCGGCCCCCTCTTTCCGGACCGAAGCCCCCTGCGGTCAGACCCCGAAATCCTATCGGTGGGTCAGGGGTCGGATGTCAGTGGAAACGCGCCGCCGACGCACGATCAGCGGAGACGTAGTCGTCCGCGATCGAGTCGGTGGCGTTCGAGATGCGTTGGAGCACGTCGCGCATCTGCTCGAGCGTGGCGCTCCACTGCTGCTGCGCGTTGTTGTACGCCGCCTGCGCGGCGCCCTCCCACTGTCCCCGCAGGCGAGCGACCTCGCTGTCGAGGCCGCCCAGGGTCGCGTCGATACGCGCACTCTCGGAGCGGAGTCGGGCAGCCGCAGCGTGCAGCGATTCGGGCGTGACACGGAAGTCGCTCACGACTGGCCTCCCAGCATCGTTCCGAGACCGTGGATGGTCGTCCGGTGCTCTTCTTCGACGGCTTCCTGGTCGCGGGCCGTGGCCTGCAGCGCGGCACTGAGGGTGATGAGCACGTCGTTCAGCTTCCGCGCGCCCGCCGTCCACTCCTCGACGAGGATGCCGTACGAGCTCGCCGCGTCGCCCGACCAGTTGCCGCGCAGCTCGTCGAGTTCCGCGAGCACCCGCCTGGTGCTGTCGGCGATGTCGGCGTGC
Organism: Microbacterium sp. 20-116; assembly: GCF_041079415.1. NCBI lineage: Bacteria > Bacillati > Actinomycetota > Actinomycetes > Micrococcales > Microbacteriaceae > Microbacterium > Microbacterium sp. 20-116. The sequence goes on along the minus strand of NZ_JBFYGP010000003.1, from coordinate 298,470 downwards.
GCGCCGTTCACCACCTCGGAGCCCCGGGCAAGGGCTCCCTCTTCCGCGGAAATGCGGTCAGACATGTCGTGTTCTCCTGTCGGAACCGTTCAGTGTGTCGAAAGACGTGATCACTCGTCGCGTCCGCCGGCCTGGGCGTTCTCGGACCGGGGGCCGATCTCTTCATCGTCCTCCATGCGGGGCGCGATGGGACCGCCGAGCCCACGAGATGCCTCGTCGCGACGGTCGGAGCGCGAGCCAGGTCCGCCCATTCCGCCGACGCCGCGGCTGCCGGCACCGGATCCTGCGCCGCGGGCTCCGCCTCCGGCGGCTCCGCCGCCAGCCGCGCCGCCGCCAGCCGTGCCGCCAGCGCGCATACCGGCACCCTTGGCCGTCGATGCCGCGGGTGCGCCGCCGCCGGCGGCACCGCCCATTCCGCCGACGCCGCGGGTTCCGAGGCCGGAGCCGGCTGCGGCGGTCTTGCCGAGCAGGCCGCCCGATCGCCCGGCTGCGCCGGATGCTGCCGTGCCGCCCGCACCGCTGAACAGGCTGCCTCCGGGAGCGCCCGCGCCACGCGCGATGCTGCCGAGTGCGGCCGCGCCGCCGCCGCCGGCGATCAGGCCCGCACCGAGACCGGATCCGATGCCCGCTCCGGCGCCGCCGGAACCGGAACCGCCGAGCAGACCTCCGCCGGGGGCCGAGGGGATGGTCCCGGGCAGGTTCGGGGTGCCGATGATCGAGCCGTCCGGAGTCGGCTCGGGCTTGATGGTGTCGAGGTCGATGATGGGGGTGGTGCCGTGGATCGGGCCATCCGGTCGCGGCCCGATGACCCCCGGCTGCGGCATCGCGTGGTAATCGGGCTGCGAGTTGCCATTGTCGTTGCCACCGGGGGTCGCGACGGGGGACGTGTCCCAGTCGGGGTACTGCTCGAAACTGCGTCCACCGGAGCGTCCGCCGCCTCCACCCCCGCCCCCACCGGTACCGCCTCCGGTTGGCTCGACGGTGTCAGTTTCGGAGAAGGTGAAGTTGAGTGGTGGGGGGTCGCTGACCTGGACGGCATCCATCTCGTCGGAGAAACCCTCCATAGCGGAGCGCGCGGCGGCCTCCCGTTGATCGGACAGATAGCCGTTGATCAGCCCGACGGCCCCCTCTCCCGCGAGGAAGGAGATCGGTCCCAGCATGAGAGTCGCGCCGGTAGCAGCGCCACGGACCGCAGCTTCCTGACCCCCGGAGAGCGAGCCGGAGGGGAGTGTGTCGAGCGCATCTCGCGCGCGTGATCGAACGTCGTTGGCTTGATCAAGCCGCTGAGCGAGCTCGTCCTCGACGTAGGTGACTTGCTGAGCGATCTGTCTCGCAGCGGCACTGAATCTCGCCCGAGCGGCAGATCCGGCCTCTCCTGTGATGCCGGGGTCGCTTGCGACGCGGTTCAGAACCTCCCGCAATGCGTTCAAGCCGTTGACGAGTGAGCCTCGCGTGGGAACGTCCCACGGCTGGCCTCCCTCGGCGAAGTTCGTCAAACGCTGTTCCCAGGTACCGGTCACGGCGATGTCCCCTTTCTCGCCTTACGGCGTTGAGTGACGATGATGAGCACGGTGATGACCGCCGCGATGAGGACAAGGGCCACGATCCCGATGACGGCCCACATCACGAGGGATGAGAAATCGAAACCGCTGGTCGGGCTGTCATCGGCGTATTGGTCGAAGCTTCGGCCTCGATCCGGAGCCACATATCCGTTCGTCTTAGCTGCCGCGATCTGATCGGCTGTCGGAAACCCTGCGCTCTTATTCATGAGAGGTGTCTCATCGGGGAACGTCGTCGGGTCGACGGCGAGCAGGGTCGGGAGCCACGCCGCTCCGTAGCCAAAACCGTCTTCCGTCCGAGAGGGCTCGTGTCGTTCGCCGTTCGTCGTTGCGAGCATCGCCTGGATCAGTTGATTTCCCGTGCTCTCCGGAAACTTCTGAGCCGCGAGCGCAAGCATGCCTGCGACTATGGGAGATGCATTCGACGACCCGGTGGCCGTCGCTGATCCGTCCCACCCGGATTCGGTACCGATCTCTGGGAACCGGTCGCCCCCGGCGACCACGGTCGTTTGTGGAATGATCCAGGGTGATCCGTCCGCACTGGTCTGTAGGGCTCCGTCCGGTCCGATCGCAGATACGGCGACGACCCCATTCAGCGAGTCTCCGCCATCGGTGATCGGTGCGCCGAGCAAGTCAGCGGCGCTGGGATTGGCCGTCGCAGAAACAAGTGCCACTCCCCGGGCGATGGCGTACGCGATGGCAGGTGCGTCCGCTTCGTGCCGCTCCATGCCTACCGCCGTGTAAACGATCTTCGCGCCGTCATCGACCGCGAGCTTGACGCCATAGCCCCACGCGGTCATATCCGTCTCGGTCGCTGAATCTGGGTAGCACGGGCGATCGTCCGGGCCGTACCCATAGAAAGTGACCTCAGCGTCGGGAGCGATCCCGCGAACTCCCCCGGATCCTGTGCCGTTGCCGATGAGCAAAGCTGTCATTGTCGTGCCGTGACGTGTGCCCTTGTCGGGGTTGGTAGACGTCATCGAAGGGTGGTCCTTGCATACCGGCTTGTCCGAGATGCGCAAATTCTGCCCTTCAAACACCGGAAGGGACGGGTTGATCTGCTCTTCCAGCACGGCCACCTTCACGCCGCGGCCGGTGATGCCCTCCGAATGCGCGGCATCAACGCCGTACTTGTCCCACCAGAAGTCGAGGCCGGTCGTCCCTGAGGTCGTCGCCGCCGAAGTCGGGGACGCAGCGCTTAGAGATATGAACCCGGCGACGAGGAGAACTGCTCCGAACGTTCGGAGCGGATGCCGCTTCACTGCAGGCCAAGGGCGCCGCGCACGCCGGCCTGCCCCCCGGCAGAGGCACCCGGCGAGACGCCCGCCGGAGGTGCCGTCGATGCCGCGTCGATGATCGCCGTGACCTGTTGTGCGTCGCTCGCATTCATCTCGTCCCGCTCCTCCAACGTCTGAACGGCCTGCGAGAGGGCAGCTGCGTTCTGCGCGATGTATTGCCTCACCTCTTCGACACGTGCACCGAGTGTCTCGGCACGGGTGCGGAGAAGCTGCGTGAACTGGGAGGCCGCAGGCTCGGTTCCATTGCCGTCGACGACGCTAATGATGGTCGCTGCGGGGAGCTCGTCGCTTGTTTGAACGACTTTGCTCACGTTCGCGCGAACGAACTCGCTGTCGAGCCGAATGACGGAGCCCATACTTCACTCATTTCTTCACGCGCGTGCGGCGAGCACGCGACGATGTTGCCGCGCGGAAAACTTGCGGCGGCCCTCACGGGCCGCAAGAGCCGGCGGCCGCCTCAGCGACCGCCGGCTCGAGACGACTCAGACGAAGCGGCCGGCGGCGGACTTGTCGGTCGAGGTGTAGCCCTGAGCGATCTCGTCGGTCTTGCCGGCGATCTGCTGCAGGAGTTCGTTCAGACGCGTGATGGACTGGGTCCACTGGGCCTGGGCCTGGTCGTACGCGGTCTGGGCGTCACCATCCCACGAGGAGCGGAGGGCGTTGACCTGCGACTCGAGCTCGTCGAGGCGGGTGCGGATGCCGGAGGCACCGTTGCGGATCTGACCCGAGAGCGCGATGACCTGCTCGGGACGAACGGACATGGACTGCATGAGAGTTCCTTCTTTCGTGTCGAGCGGGGTCAGCCGAGCAGGGAGCCCAGGTTGCCGATGGTCTGCTGGTGCGACTCTTCCGACGCGGCCTGGTCGCGCTCGGTGCCGCGGAGGGCGTCCTCGAGCGTGACGAGCACGTTGTTGAGCTTGGTGGTCTCTTCGTTCCAACGCTGCATGAGCTGCGTGTACGAACCGGCGGCTGCGCCGGTCCAGAAGCCGGCCACCTGGTCGAGTTCGGTGCGAACCTTGCGCACCTGCTCGTCGATGCCCGACTTGGCGGTGTTGACCGCTTCGGCCCCTCGACGAAGCGCACCCTCCTGGGCTGCGATGAGATCTGCCACTGTGTCTCCTCGATGTTCCTCCGGGCGCGCCCGGGCGTTGCGGATCGGTTACGCGCACGGGAATAGAGGACCCGCACACGGCGTCGGCGGAGGAACCGGAGCCCCCCACCGGACTTCGAACATACGTAAACCGGCCCCCCGGTTCAAGCCTCTTGCGCAATTTGAAAGATGACAAAACTCTCATCTTTATCCCCGGTGAACCGCGGAAAGGGCAACACGGGCCCGCGCGAGACGGATACGCTGGTGCGGTTGCGGCCCGTGGGCCGGAGGGCGCGAGAACGAGGGGGACCGTTGAGCGCGGAAGTGATGCAGGGGCGACGCGTCGCGTTGATCGACGGTGATTCCCGCTTCGATCTGGTGGTTCCGTTGCGAGCCCGCGTCGACGACGTGCTGCGCGCCGCCGGTTCCGACACCGCGCACGGCACTCGCGTGGTGGGCATCTCCGGCCGCGAGATCGACCGGGCGACCGTGATGACCTCGCTCGACGACGGCGTCATCCTCGTCCTCGTCGACCCCGGCGCCTCGTTGCCCGACGCCGTCGCTCGCGCCGCCGCGGCGCCGAACGCCAGGCGTGTCTCGGCCGTATGGTGGGTGCTCGCGGCGGGAGGCGGCATCCTGGCCCTGCTTCGTCTGGTCGGCGGTGACGGTCTGTCCCCCTCGGTGCGCGTGCCCGTTGCGATGCTGGCCCTTCTCGCGGCTCTCGTCGCGGGCGCCGTCTTCGCCCTGCGCGCTCGCTCGCGAACGGCGATCCTCGCCCCCGTCGTGGGCGTCATCGCGTTGGCGTTCGGCGGCGGGGTCGCCGTCGTCCCGGGCCTTCCTGCCGCCGCCCCCCTCGTCGCGGTCTTCACGGGGCTGCTCGCCGCCGCCGTCGTCGCCGGAGTCATCGGCGTGCTCGGGGCCACCGAGACGCTGCGCGCGCAGAGCCGTACCGCGACGATCGTCCTCGCGGTGCTCGCCGCCGTGTGGGGCCTCTCGCTGCTGATGCACCTCGATCCATCGGCGCCGGCGGCCGTGACTCTCGGCCTCGTGCCGGTCGCGCAACGCGTGCTGCAGTCGAGCCTCGTCGACGTGGCCCCGGGTACCTTCATCGACTACGGCCGCTTCCAGAGCACGCGGTGGACGGTGCGGCAGAACCTCCCCGACGAGGTGCGCACGATCGAAGCCGACGACGCCGACGCGCTGGTCGAGCGCTCCACGGCCCGCCTCACGATCGGCGTGGTGCTCCTGATCGCCGCCGGGGCTGCCAGTGCCTTCACCGCGCTGCCGACCTTCGACACCGACAACCCGGTCGTGCTCGGCGGGCGCATCGGGCTCGCCGCCACGGTCGTCCTCGCTCTCTTGCTCAGCTCGCGTCGCAGCACCGTGCCGTTCCTGCGCTGGGTGGAACGTCTGGGGGCTGCCGCCGTGGTGGTCGCCGTGCTGATGGCGTTGTTGCCGAGGGTGTCCTCCGACATGCTCGTCGTCTTCGCCGGCATCCTTCTGCTGGTCGGTCTCGGGTCTTCCCTGTTGGTCGTCCCGGTGGGTCGCGGCCTGCGTTCTCTCGGCTGGTCTCGCACCGGCGACATCTTCGAGGCGCTGGCCACGGCCCTGTCTCTTCCGGCGGGCATGCTCGCCGCCGGAGCGGTGGAGATCGCGCGTGCGATGATGGCGACATGACGCAGCTGACGCCATTCGGCGCGCCCGCGACGGTGGGGGTGCGCATCGGAGCCTTCAGCGTCGACGCGGCCCTCGTGGTCATCGTCTCGGTCGTGGCATCCCTCCTGGCATCTCCCGTGTTGGGCGCGGCGGTCGCCGCCGAGGCGTTACTCGGCCTGTGGATCCTGCAGGCGCGACGCGGCCTCACCCCCGGCGCCCTGCTCTTCGGTCTGCGCACCGCGCGCGTCGAGGAGCCCGTCGTCCCGGGCGCCGGGCGGGCCTTCGTCCGCGGCCTTCTCGTGGTGCTCGGCGGCTTCGTGCTGCTGGCCGGCGCCTGGGTCGTCGTGGCCTCGGCGGCGTTCGACAGATCGGGCCGTCGGCGTTCCTGGGCCGATCGTGCCGCGGGAACCGTTCTGCTGTCCGTTCCCCGCGGAAGACAGGCTCCGGATGCCGATGAGCCCCGCGCCCTGTCGGAGCCGACGGTGCAACGCACCGGCGCTTCCCGCGAGCCCCTGCGGATGGACGCCTCGGCGGCGGCCCTGCCTCTCGCGCCGGCCTGGGACGCCCCCATCGTCGCGATCGAGGCGCCCAGCGTCGCGGGTGAGCGGCCCGCGACCATCACCCCCGAGCCCGCCGCCCCGACGCCGAGTGCTCCGGCGCGAACCCCGGGTGTCGGCCGTGCGCAACTGCTCGTCGTCTTCGACACGGGGCAGCGCGAGCAGTTCGACCTGCCTGCGGCCGTGAACTTCGGTCGCGCCCCCGTGGCCGATCAGCCGAACGACGTGCTCATCTCGGTCGACGATCCCGACCGCCTCATCTCGAAAACGCACCTGCGCCTCGAGCACGACGGCGAGACGGCGTGGGTCACCGACGCGGGGTCCACCAACGGATCCGAGCTGATCGACGACGACGGCACCGTCCACGTTCTCCGCCCCGGTTCGCGCACCCTGCTCGAGGAGGGCACCCGCGTGCGCCTCAGCGAACGCGTCTTCACCCTGAGTCGTCTGATCGGAGGTCCGGTGTGAGCACGGGTCCGCGCATCGCCCCGCCGTCCCTGCCCAACGGGCGGATCGTGCTCCAGCCGCCGCCCGAGCTCGTCCCGAACGAGGGCGGCAGCGGCATCCTGACCTCCCTCCTGCCGATGCTCGGCAGTGTGGGCGCCATCGTGATGGTGACCATCTCGAACAGCGGGCCGACGGGCTTTCTCATCGGCGGCATGTTCCTGCTGTCGTCGCTCGGCTTCGTCGCGGTGAACGGATGGCGTCAGCGCGCCCAGCGCAACGCGCAGGTGCTCGGCAACCGGCGCGAGTATCTCGCCTACCTCTCCGACCTGCGCGACACCGTGCGCGTCGCCGCCCGCAAGCAGCGCCGTCACGGTGGGTGGATCATGCCGGCTCCGGCCGCTCTGCCCTTCATCGCCGAAGAGCGCTCGCGCGTCTGGGAGCGCCAGCCCGGCGACGAGACGTTCCTCCTCGCCCGCATCGGTGTGACCGACCAGCCGCTCAGCCTCACGCTCGAGGCGCCCGAGCTCCCGCCGCTGGCCCAGCTCGACCCGGTCGCCGCCTCGGCCGCGCACCGCTTCATGCTCACGCACGAGATGCAGCGCGACCTGCCGCTGGGCTTCCCCCTCGGCGACTACTCGCGCATCGAGCTCGTGGGCTCCGACGAAGACGCGGTCCGCAGCCTGGCTCGCTCGCTCGTGGCCTCCGCGGCCACTCTGCACGACCCCGAGGACGTCATCATCGCGATCCTCGCCGGTCCCGCGCAGATGCCCGCGTGGGACTGGGCGAAGTGGCTCCCGCACGCGATGTCCTCGCGCGTGCAGGACCGGCTCGGGCCCGCGCGCATGATCTCGGCATCCCTCGACGAACTCGTCGACATGCTGCCGCCGCAGCTCTCCACACGTCCGCGATTCACGCCCGGTGGCGGGGTGACACCGCACGTGGTGCTGATCGTCGACGGCGTCGAGACCCCCACGAACAGCCCGCTCGTCGGGCTCGAGGGTGCGCAGGGTGTCACCGTGATCGACCTCCCCACGCGTTGGGACGAACTCGACGACCCCCACGTTGCCCGTGTCGCGCTCGCCGAAGCACCCGTGGTCGCGCGAGGCCGCCGCGCCGAGAAGAAGCCCGTCTCTGTTCCCGCCGAGTTCATCGACGGAGCGGGTCGGGCCCAGACCTTCATCCCGGATGCCATGACCGTCGCCGAGGCCGAGGCCACCGCCCGACGGCTCATGCCGCTGCGGCCGGCGCCCGTGGTCGTCGTCGATGCGCCGACCACGCAGGGTCAGCTGGAGCTCACCGAGCTCCTCGGCCTGCCCGATGTGCGGACGGTGAACTTCGACCAGGCGTGGACCCGCCGTCTCGAGCGCGACCGCCTGCGCGTGCCGATCGGCCAGGAGCCCTCGGGCGCGCCCCTCGTCCTCGACCTGAAGGAGTCCGCGTCGCAGGGCATGGGCCCGCACGGCGTGATGGTCGGCGCGACCGGATCGGGAAAGTCCGAGGTGCTGCGCACGCTCGTGCTGGCCCTCGCCATGACGCACTCTCCCGAACAGCTCAACTTCGTGCTCGTCGACTTCAAGGGTGGTGCGACCTTCGCCGGTATGGCCGAGATGCCGCACGTGTCGGCGGTCATCACCAACCTCGGCAGCGAGCTGGCTCTCGTCGACCGCTTCCAGGACGCCCTCCAGGGCGAGGTGGTGCGGCGGCAGGAGCTGCTGCGCGCCGCGGGCAACTTCGCGAACGTCGGCGAGTACGAAACCGCGCGTTTGGGCGGTCGGTCCGACCTCGCTCCCCTTCCGGCCCTCCTCGTCGTCGTCGACGAGTTCTCCGAGCTGCTGACGGCCAAGCCCGAGTTCGTCGACAGCTTCCTCAACATCGGTCGCGTGGGTCGATCGCTGCACGTCCACCTGCTGCTGGCATCCCAGCGTCTCGAAGAGGGCAAGTTGCGCGGTCTCGACACGTACCTGTCGTACCGGATCGGTCTGCGCACCTTCTCGGCCGCCGAATCGCGCACGATCATCGGCACCCCCGATGCGTACACGCTGCCGCAGGAGCCCGGCGTCGGCTTCCTCAAGAGCGACACCGAGAACCTCGTGCAGTTCCGCGCGGCGTACGTCTCCGGGCGGCCGAAGGGCAACGCCCGTCTGAACATCGACGACCCCGAGTCGGAGGCGACGGGGCCCGCACGCGTCGAGGTCTTTACCGCTCTCGCCCAGCCCGACGACGACCCGGTCGAAGAGACGACGGATGCCAGCCCCGCAGCCATCGCGACCCCGGCGACCGACAAGCGTTCGACCTTTCAGATCGCCGTCGACCGCATGAAGGACCGCGGTCCCGAGGCGCACCAGGTGTGGCTCCCGCCGCTCGCGGACCCCGCCCCGCTCGACGAGCTCATGCCCGACCTCGCGGAGGACCCCGCCCTCGGTCTCGTCTCGCGACGCTGGCGCGACGCCGGCGCCCTCACGGTGCCGATCGGTGTCGTCGACATCCCGCTCGAGCAGCGCCGCGACCACCTCACGGTGTCGCTCGGAGGTGCGGCCGGTCACGTCGCGATCGTCGGTTCGCCGCTGAGCGGGAAGTCGACCCTCGCGCGCACGCTCGTCTCGGCCCTGGCGCTGACGGGAACCCCGCAGGAGTTCCAGTTCTTCGTGCTCGACTTCGGCGGCGGTGGCTTCACCGCCATGCAGCAGCACCCGCACATCTCCGGTGTGGCCACCCGCACCGAGCCCGAGGCCGTCCGCCGTGCGATCGCCGAGGTCGAGGCCGTGCTCGATGCGCGCGAGCAGTACTTCCGCCGCAATGCGGTCGACTCGATCGAGACCTACCGCTCGCGTCGGCGCGAGCGGCGTCTCGACGACGGCTTCGGCGACGTCTTCCTCATCATCGACGGGTGGTCGACGCTGCGGTCGGAGTTCGAACCGCTCGAAGCGCGCGTGCAGACCATCGCCGCGCGCGGCCTGAGCTTCGGCGTGCACGTCGTCGTCACCGCGAACCGGTGGCTCGAGATCCGCGCCAACCTGAAGGACCTCATCCAGACGCGCCTCGAGCTGCGCTTGGGAGATCCCACGGACTCCGACGTCGACCGCAAGCAGGCGGCCAACGTGCCGGTGGGGCAACCGGGCCGCGGGCTCGCCACGTCGAAGCTGCAGATGCTCACCTCGGTCCCTCGCATCGACGGGTCGGACGACCCCTCGACCATCGCGGACGGCGTCGCCGACATGATCGGCAAGATCACGAACGCCTGGCACGGGGAGCCGGGTCCCAAGCTTCGTCTGCTGCCCGAGAACATCTCGCTCGACGAGGTGCGCGCTCTCGCCGAACCGGGGGATCGTCGCATGCTCCTCGGTATCGAGGAGGCGCAGCTGTCGCCCTTCGGGATCGACCCGCGCGTGGAGCCGCACCTCTTCGTCTACGGCGACTCGGGGATGGGCAAGTCGTCGTTCCTGCGCGGTGTGGCCAAAGAGATCCAGCGGCTGTACACCTCGGCCGAGGCGAAGATCTTCGTCGTCGACTACCGGCGCGCTCTGCTCGGCGAGATCCCCGACGAGTACCTCGGCGCGTACCTGACCTCTCACGACCTGGCCACGGGCGGCATGAACGACCTGTCGCAGTACTTCGCGACGCGCATCCCCGGGCCCGACGTCACGCCGACCCAGCTGCGCGAGCGCAGCTGGTGGAAGGGCGCCGAGGGCTTCATCCTCATCGACGACTACGACCTGGTCGCCACCAGTCAGGGCAACCCGATCGCGGTGCTGCAGCCGCTGCTGGCACAGGCAGGCGACCTGGGGCTGCACGTCATCCTGACCCGGCGGTCGGGTGGGGCGAGCCGTGCCGCGTACGATCCGATCATCCAGCGCTTCACCGACCTGGGCGTCACCGGCATCCTGCTCGGCGGCAACCCGGAAGAGGGGGCGCTCATCGGCCGCGTGAAGCCGGAGCGGGCGGCGCCCGGCCGTGCCCAGATCGTCAGCCGCGAGCAGGGACTGCTCGCCTCCCAGCTGGTGTTCTCCCCGCCGTCACACTGATCCGTCGTTCCTCCCCAGGAGCTATTCCCGCCCCGGCATCCCCCGATGGATGCCGGGGCGGTGTGCGTGTCGGTGGCCCGGGTTACCGTTGGGGGGTGAGTTATCCCGGCGCCGCATCCGAGTCGTACGCCGACGCGCCGCCCGAGCCGTACGACCTCCCCGAAGATCCCTATGCCGGGGCCGATTGGGACCCCGACCAGTTCGCACCTCCCGAGGACTTCGACGCGCCGCCGCCGCCCGTCGACCCGTCGTCGTCATTCGCTCGTGCCGCCGCGGTCACCGGCACCGCACGAGAGCTCCCCGCCGTCCGCGACTTCACGGGTCGCGACCCGCGCGAGGTCCTGCACGAGGTCTACGGGTACGACGCCTTCCGCGGCGACCAGGCCGAGATCGTGCAGCACGTGGTCGGCGGCGGAGACGCCGTCGTGCTCATGCCGACCGGCGGCGGCAAGAGCGTCACGTACCAGGTGCCCGCGCTCGTGCGGCCGGGCACCGGCCTCGTGGTCAGCCCGCTGATCGCGCTCATGCACGACCAGGTAGAGGCCCTGATCGCCAACGGCGTTCGCGCGGGCTATCTCAACTCGACACAGGCGCCCACCGAGCGGCAGGCCGTCGAGCAGGCCTACCTCGCCGGAGAACTCGACCTGCTCTACGTCGCCCCCGAGCGGCTGAACGGCGCGCAGACCCTCGCGTTTCTCGCTCGCGGTCGCCTCAGCGTCATCGCCATCGACGAAGCGCACTGCGTGTCGCAGTGGGGCCACGACTTCCGGCCCGACTATCTCGCCCTCGGCGACCTCGCCGACCGCTTCCCCGACGTCCCGCGTATGGCGCTCACGGCGACGGCCACCCCGGCCACCGCCCAAGAGATCGTCGAGCGTCTGCGCCTGCGCGACGCCCGCGGGTTCGTCGCCAGCTTCGACCGACCCAACATCCAGTACCGCATCGACGCCAAGGTCGATCCGCGTCGCCAGCTCGTCCAGTTCATCCGGTCGCAGCCCGAGGGCTCTGCGGGCATCGTCTACGCCCTGAGCCGTAAGAGCGTCGAGCAGACGGCGGCCTACCTCAGCTCGCAAGGTCTCGACGCCCTGCCGTATCACGCGGGTCTCGACGCCTCGGTGCGCGCAGCGAACCAGTCACGGTTCCTCCGCGACGACGGCGTCATCATGGTCGCCACGATCGCCTTCGGCATGGGCATCGACAAGCCCGACGTGCGCTTCGTCGCTCACATCGATCTGCCCAAGTCCGTCGAGGGCTACTACCAAGAGACCGGTCGCGCCGGCCGCGACGGCGACCCGTCGACCGTGTGGATGGCCTACGGGCTCGGCGACGTCGTGCAGCAGCGCCGCCTGATCGATCAGTCGCCCGGCGACCGTTCGTACAAGATGAGGCTCGGGCAGCACCTCGACGCGATGCTGGCCCTGTGCGAGACGGTCGGATGCCGACGGCAGAACCTCCTCGACTACTTCGGGCAGCGATCCGAGCCCTGCGGCAACTGCGACACCTGTCTCACCCCGCCCGACACGTGGGACGGCCTCGTCGCGGCGCAGAAGCTGCTGTCGACGATCGTGCGCCTCCAGCGCGAGCGTGGTCAGGCCTTCGGCGCGGGCCATCTGATCGACATCCTCCGCGGTGCGAAGACCGAGCGCATCGCCCAGCAGGGACACGATCGGCTCAGCACCTACGGGCTCGGGGCCGACCTGTCGGACCAGGACTGGCGCAGCGTCATCCGTCAGCTCCTGGCTCGAGGGATCATCGCTGCCCAGGGAGATTACGGCACCCTCGCCCTCAGCGAGGCGTCCGCCGGTGTCCTGCGCGGTGAGACCGCGGTTCCGCTTCGTCGCGATGCCCTCGGTCGCACGGGCGGCGGCGGTGGCTCGAGTCGCGCACGCAAAAGCAGCGCCGACGACGTGGCCGCCGGTGACCGCGACCTGTTCGAGGCGCTGCGCGCGTGGCGTGCCGAGAGAGCGCGCGAGCAGGGCGTCCCCGCGTACATCGTGTTCGGCGACGCCACCCTGCGGGCGATCGCCGCCGCACGCCCGAGCTCCGTGGGCGACCTCGACGGGATCACCGGCATCGGCGCCAAGAAGCGCGAGGCGTATGGCGACGGCATCCTGACGGTGGTCGCCGCGAACTGACGGCGCCGCGCCCGGGTGGTCTGGACGCCCCGTACCCGGCGGCCCGGATCCCGCCGCGGTCGCGCGCCTTCGCTCGGACCCTGCTCCCGCCGCGAGCTACTGCGAAACGGCATCTCGCTGACAAACCGGCGACACCTCGCTAGCGACTCGTCAGCGAGATGCCGTCTCGGGGGCTCGACCGCGCGACCCGGGCGAGCGGTACGCACCGGCCCCACGGCATCCGCCGCGCTCAGCGCGCTCACGGGAATGTTGACCACCCACAACGACTCGTCGAAACGGGAGGCGGGGGCGTTGTGCACATCTCACAGGTCGTTTGGGTGCACGTTGTGGAAGACCTACCGTATGAAGCGTCCTTTGCAACGTCGAAAGGTGCCGAAGATGACCGACGCCGCCGTCCGTCCCACCACGCCCGCCACGAGCACGCGTACTCCCGTCGGAGGCGCGCCCACCGCGCCGCACACCGCCGCCGAAGCGGCCGAAGGCCGCATCGACACCGAGCGTGTCACCGACCTCCTGCTCGGTACCTGGGGTGACACACGCCGCCAGGCGCGCGAGATGATCAAGGACCCCGCGCTGTGGCGCGACGACAGCTTGGGAATGGACGCGCACCGCGAGCGCACGCTCAGCCAGCTGCACCTGCTCGTTCAGAACAAGGCCGTGCACCGTGCGTTCCCCAAGCGCCTGGGGGGCGAGGAGAACAACGGTGCCAACATCGCGGGCTTCGAGGAGCTCGTCGCCGCCGACCCCAGCCTGCAGATCAAATCCGGCGTGCAGTGGGGTCTCTTCGGTTCGGCCGTTCTCCAGCTCGGTACCCGCGAGCACCACGACAAGTGGCTTCCGGGCATCATGAGCCTCGAGATCCCGGGCGCCTTCGCGATGACCGAGACCGGTCACGGATCCGATGTCTCGGCGATCGGCACCACCGCGACATACGACCCCGAGACCGAGGAGTTCGTCATCCACACGCCGTTCCGCGGGGCGTGGAAGGACTATCTCGGCAACGCCGCCCTCCACGGCAAGGCGGCCACCGTGTTCGCACAGCTCATTACCCAGGGCGTCAACCACGGCGTGCACTGCTTCTACGTGCCCCTGCGCAACGAACAAGGCGACTTCCTCCCCGGTATCGGCGGCGAGGACGACGGTCTCAAGGGCGGGCTGAACGGCATCGACAACGGGCGCCTGCACTTCGACCAGGTGCGCGTCCCCCGCACGAACCTGCTCAACCGCTACGGCGACGTCGCCGCCGACGGAACGTACTCGAGCGACATCGCCAGCCCCGGCCGTCGCTTCTTCACCATGCTCGGCACGCTCGTCCAGGGCCGCGTCTCGCTCGACGGGGCCGCCGCGTGGGCCTCGGCCATCGGCCTCATCATCGCCGTCACCTACGGCAACCAGCGGCGCCAGTTCGACTCGGGCAACGGCACCCCCGAGGTCACCCTGCTCGACTACGGCAAGCATCAGCGTCGGCTCCTGCCGCGTCTGGCGACGACCTACGCCGAGATCTTCGCGCACGACGAGTTCCTGCAGAAGTTCGACGGCGTCTTCAGCGGGCGCCTCGACACGGACGCCGATCGCGAAGACCTCGAGACGCTCGCCGCCGCTCTCAAGCCGTTGTCGACCTGGCACGCCCTCGACACCCTGCAGGAGTCTCGCGAAGCGTGCGGCGGCCAGGGGTTCCTCTTCGAGAACCGTCTCGTGGGCCTGCGCGCCGACCTCGACATCTACGTCACTTTCGAGGGCGACAACAACATCCTGCTGCAGCTCGTCGGCAAGCGACTGCTCGCCGATTACGCGAAGCAGTTCAAGGGCAAGGATGCCAAGCAGCTCGCCGCCTTCGCGGTCGGTCAGACCGCCGGCAAGCTCTTCCACGGTGCCGGAATGCGCCAGCTCGGTCAGGCCGTCAGCGACTTCGGTTCGACCGCCCGCTCCGTCGAGAAGGGCCTGCGTGCCGAACAGCAGCACGAGTTGCTCGCCGGTCGCGTGCAGCAGATGATCGCCGACATCGCGGGGCGTCTGCGCCCGGCATCCAAGCTCTCCCGTGAAGACGCTGCCGCGCTGTTCAACGAGAACCAGGCGCAGCTGATCGAGGCCGCGCGTGCCCACGGTGAGTTGCTGCAATGGGAGGCGTTCACCGACGCCATCAACCGCATCACCGACCGTGACACCCTCACGGTGCTGACCTGGTTGCGCGATCTCTTCGGCCTCCAGCTCGTCGAGAAGCACCTCGCCTGGTACCTCATCAACGGGCGCCTCTCGGCACAGCGGGGTGCGGCCGTGTCGAGCTACATCGACCGGCTCTGCGCTCGTCTCCGCCCGCATGCGCAGGACCTCGTCGACGCCTTCGGCTACGGTCCCGAGCACATCCGCGCCTCCATCGCATCGGGTGTCGAGAACGACCGTCAGAACGAAGCCGCGGCGTACTACGCCGCGCAGAAGGCCGCGGGCACCGCTCCGATCCCGGAGAAGAAGCCCGCCAAGTGACGCGCGAGGCGGGCGGTGGTCAGAGGGGGGCACCGCCGTCCGCTTCGCGCTCCGACTCGCGCAGAGCGATGTCGGAGCTCCGCTCTAGCCTGGGGGGATGAGCGACCTTCTGATAGGCGTCGACGGCACCGCTCGCTGCGCGTGGGCAGGTGCCGATGCCGAGTACCAGCGGTACCACGACGAAGAGTGGGGCACTGCCCTGCGCGGTGACCGCAGGCTGTTCGAGAAGATGAGCCTCGAGGGCTTTCAGGCGGGTCTCGCCTGGATCACGATCCTTCGCAAACGCCCGCGCTTCCGCGAGGTCTTCCTCGACTTCGACCCCGCGGCGGTCGCGGCTTTCGGGTCCGATGACATAGAGCGTCTGATGCAGGATGCCGGCATCGTCCGCAACCGCGCGAAGATCGAGGCCGTGATCGGCAACGCCGCCCTGGTCACCCGGATGGGGGAGGGCGAGCTCGATGCCCTGCTGTGGTCCTTCGCACCCGCGGAGCACACGCCGCCGGCGACCTTCGCCGAGGTTCCCGCGGTGACACCGGAGTCGACCGCGATGAGCAAAGAACTGCGTCGTCGTGGCTTCCGGTTCGTCGGTCCCACCACCATGTACGCGCTCATGCAGTCCTCGGGCATGGTCGACGACCACGTTGCCGGGTGCTGGCGCGCCGCCGCCTCCTGACCGGTTCGACGGGGTCGATGTGCTCCGGGCCGCCTCGCACGGGTAGACTGCAACGTGGAGCTTTCGCTCCCAGCGTCGTCGAACGCACCGGCCCCTTCTTCTCGGGCCTTTGACCTTCACGGCGAACGGATGCGCCACCCGGCGCCTTCGCCCATGCAGCCGCAGCATCGCGGCATCCCGAATCGCCGTGCGCGCGTGCGCCGCGGCTGGAGTATTCATGACGTCCCAGACTTTCGCCGACCTCGGCGTGCCCGCCCCCCTCGTCGACGTTCTCGCCTCGCAGGGCAAGAACGACGCGTTCCCCATCCAGGCCGACACCCTGCCCGACACGCTCGCCGGGCGCGATGTGCTCGGTCGCGGCAAGACCGGCTCGGGAAAGACCCTCGCCTTCTCCCTGCCCCTCGTCGCGCGTCTCGCCGGCAAGAACGACCGTCGCCGTGGCCGCAAGCCCCGCGCGCTCGTGCTCGCCCCCACCCGTGAGCTCGCGAACCAGATCGACGAGGTCATCAAGCCCCTCGCCGCGGCCTATGGCCTGGTCACCACCACCGTCTACGGCGGCGTCAACCAGAAGCGTCAGGTCGACGCGTTCAACGGCGGTGTCGACATCCTCGTCGCGTGCCCCGGTCGCCTCGAAGACCTCATCGGCCAGGGCCACGCGAGCCTCGACGACGTCGAGATCACCGTGCTCGACGAGGCCGACCACATGGCCGACCTCGGCTTCCTGCCGGGCGTCACGCGCCTGCTGTCGCGCACGCCCGCCGGCGGACAGCGTCTGCTGTTCTCGGCGACGCTCGACAACGGCGTCGACAAGCTGGTGAAGCGCTTCTTGCGCAACGAGGTCCTGCACTCGGTCGACGAGGCGCACTCGCACGTCGCGGCCATGACCCACCACGTCTTCGCCCCCGCCGACGCCGACGCGAAGAAGGACCTCGTGCAGACGCTCGCCTCGGGCACCGCCCGTCGCATCCTCTTCATGCGCACCAAGCACCAGGCCAAGAAGCTCGCCAAGGCGCTCACCGCCGCCGGCATCCCCTCGGTCGACCTGCACGGCAACCTTTCGCAGCCGCAGCGCGACCGCAACCTGGCCGCCTTCGGCGACGGCCGCGCCAAGGTCCTCGTCGCCACCGACGTCGCCGCCCGCGGCGTGCACGTCGACGGTGTCGAGCTGGTCGTCCACGTCGACCCGCCCGTCGAGCACAAGGCGTACCTGCACCGCTCGGGTCGTACGGCGCGCGCCGGTACCGCCGGCGACGTCGTCACGATCATGCTCCCCGAGCAGCGTCGTGACACCCTCGACATCCTCCGCAAGGCCAAGATCTCGGCCACGCCCACCGCGGTGACCCCGACCTCTCCCGAGGTCGTCGCCCTCGTCGGCGAGGTCGCCCCGTACGTCAAGCCCGAGCCGGTCGTCGCTCAGCCGCAGGGTGGGGGACGCTCGCAGGGCGCCAACGCTCAGCGCAAGCGCGCCGAGCGCGCGCAGGGTGGGGATGCCGCCTCCGCCGGTGGCGGACGCCGTCGTCGTGGCCGTGGTGCCGGTGGCCAGTCGACCGACGCTCCCGCCGCAGCCGGTCACGCGCCCCAGGGCGGCCGTGGACAGGGCCAGCGTTCCGGCGCCGGCCGCGGTGCGGGTGCCGGTGGCGGACAGCGTGCCGGTGCGGGCGCCTCGCGTTCACAGGGCGCGGGCCGCTCGGCATCCGGCAGCCCGACGACGGGCATGGTCGTGGGAGCACGCAGCCCCCGCACCAACCGTCGCGCCCAGGGCTGACCCCTGCTTCTCGGTGCCCCCGTGGATTCGTTCACGGGGGCACCGTCGCGTCTACGGACGGTCGTGTGCCGTGGTCGCCGGCGCGGGGTCGCGTGCCGTCGTGCGGAGTGCGGTCCCGACGCGCCGGTTCAGGATGCCGTGGTCGCCGGGGCCGGGTCGCGTGCCGTCGTGCGAAGTGGGGTTCCGACGCACCGGTTCAGGATGCCGCGGGCGTCGGGGACGGGTCGCGTGCCGTCGTGCGGAGTGCGGTCCCGACGCACCGGTTCAGGATGCCGCGGGCCCGGCGTTTCGGCCCGGACTCCGCCTGACGGCCCGGAGTCGACGGCCCGCCGGCCCTCAGCCGCGCGGGGGAAGCGTCGCGTCGTGAAGGTGACGGTCGCCGTGCGAGAGCACCTTGACGATGACGCCGCGCCGACGGAGATCGGCGACCGCGCGGGTCTCGTCTTCGCGCGTCAGCCCGAGCGCGTGGATGCTCGCGACGACGAGCACATCGCCGCGGGTCAGCGTTCCGAAGAAGCGGTCGAGCCGGTTCGCCCAGCCCTCCAGCGTCTCGGGCGCGGGGTGACGGAAGCCCTCGATCGGCACGCCGAAACGTGTGAGGTCGTCGCGCTGCTGCTTGACGGTCTCCATGTCGGGGCGCGAGACCACCAGCCCGACCAGGCGTGAGCCCGCGGGCCGCGCACGCCACCAATCACGGTCGCTCTGCAGCTCGGTGAAGCATTTCGGGCACTCGGCCGCCGCGTGCGCGAGCGGCACGGGGCTGGTCCCGGCGGCATCCGCAGATGACGGCATCGTCGGGATCGGATCGCTCATGGAAACCTCCGCGTTCATTCTGCCGCATGATCCTGCGAAACGTCCCGCCCGCTGCTCCGGGGCGCGATGTCCCGTTCCCCGTCGCCGGCATGTCGCGCAGGGTGCGCCCTGCCACCCTCCCGGCGGCGCAAAGGGGCACGGCTCGCCTGGACGACTGCCTGCGACGCGCATCCACCTCCTGGCGCCGGCATGTCCCACGAGGTGCGGCCCCGCCGCCGCCGGCGGCACGAAGTGGGACACGGACTCCGGAACACGCACGGTGGGCCCGCCGCGTGCGCGACGGGCCCGCACGAGGTCGGCTCAGTGGGCGGAGTAGCCGCCGTCGACGAGGTGGTAGCTGCCCGAAATGAACGAGGCCTCGTCGCTCAGGAGGAACAGGGTGAGCGCGGCGACCTCGGTGTCGGTGCCGAGCCGGCCCGTCGCGTGCTCGCCCTCGAGGTGGGTCAGCGCCTCGGGCGAGAGCCCCGAACGCACGAGAGGGGTGTCGATGAAGCCGGGGCCGACGGCGTTCGTGCGGACGCCCTGGGCGGTGTACTCCAGGGCCGCGACCTTCGTCAGGCCCACGAGGGCGTGCTTGCTCGCGACGTATGCGGCGTTCTGGGCGAGGCCCACGGAACCCAGCACGGATGCCATGTTCACGACCGCTCCGCCCCCGGAGGCCACGATCGCGGGGAGCTGGAATCGGAGCCCGTAGAAAACACCGTCGAGGTCGACGGCGCGCACGCGGTCCCAGGCCTCGATGTCGTAGTCGCCGATGTTCTGGGGAGCGGCGCCGATGCCGGCGTTGTTCACGGCGAGGTGCAGTCCGCCGTAGGTCTTCTTCGCGAACTCGACGGCCGACTCGGAGTCCTGCCATTTCGCGGTGTTCTGGGCGAACGCGGTGGCGCTACCTCCGACGACGGTGATCTCCTGGGCGACGCGCTCCGCGGCATCCAGGTTGATATCGGTGACGACCACCGACGCGCCCTCCCGGCCGAGCTGCCGCGCGATCGCGGCTCCGATTCCGCTTCCTCCGCCGGTGACGAGGGCGACTTTCCGAGTGAACCTGCTCATGGGTGCTTCTCTCTCGCCGTCGAGTCGCCCCGGCTTTCGCGGTGACCGCATGCGCGTGAATGAAAACGATCCCCGGGTGCGCGGTATTCCGCCTCAGTCGCCGTCGTCGTCGCCGAGGCGCAACTCGAGGCTCAGCTGATCGGCATCCAGCTCGGCGAGCGCGTGACGCAGGGCCGCGGTGCTGAACCGCCCGTCTCGGCTCACGTCCTGCAGCCGCTTGCGCATCGCCTCGATCGAGGCGAGCCGCAGTTCGAGCAGGTCGCGACGACGCACGGTCGCGTCGTCGTCGGGTGGCTGCACGAGACGCGCGCCGGCCTGCTCGATCAGGTCGGCGGGGAAGGGGTCGCCGTTACGCCGGGCGAGCGAACCCGATTGCACGGCCGCACTCGCGGCATCTCGGAGCTCCGACGTGAGGGCCCGCTGCTCGTCGTGCGAGGGGCCCTCGCCGCCGTCGCCGGAGAGGCCGACGGACCGCACGACGGGCGACAGTGTCAGCCCCTGCAGCACCAGGCTGAACAGCGCCACGAGGAACGCGACGAAGATCAGCAGGGGACGCTGCGTCGTGCCCTCCGGCAGTGTCTGAGCCGCCGCCAGCGTCACGACGCCCCTCATGCCGGCCCACACGATCACCGCGCCGTGGCGCGCGGTGAGCGGGGAGTCACGGTAGTAATCGAGATCGGCCATCGTGCGCGAGATGCGCGAGCGCATCCACCCGATGCGCCGCTCGGTCCGGGCGGGGTCGGCGCCGCGCTCGCCGAACTGCTCGGGCGCTTCGCGGTAGGCCTGTTCGAAACGATCGAGCCGGTCCTGCGCGCCTTCGATCCGGTCCTGGTGGCGGGCGTGGCGGCGGCTGCGTCGGGCCTGGAGGCCGATCAGGCCCGCGACGTAGAGCGCGCGTACGAGCAGCACGATGCCGAGAGCCGACAGAGCCAACCAGGTTCCGTGCCAGAGCCCCTCGTGCTCTCGGAGGTTGGCGACGACGATGTCCTTCAGCTCGAGACCGAAGACGAGGAAGACCCCGCCCTCGAGGATCAACTCGACGGTGCGCCAGTTCAGGCGATCGCTGATGCGCTGCTCGGGCGTGAACCGCCGTGCGGCCCCCTGACCCGTGACGATGCCCGCGACCACCGCGGCGACCAGGCCCGACCCACCCAGGTGCTCGGTCGGCAGGTACGCGAGGAACGGGATCGTGAAGCTCAGCGCCGTGTTCGCCGCGGAGTTCGACACGCGTTCCCGCACGCGCAGGTTCACCCACCCGATCACCGCGCCGAGCACGAGCGCGATGAGGACGGCCCAGGCGAAGTCGGCGAGGGCGTCGCCGAACGCGAAACCGGATGCCACGGCGGCCACGGCCGTGCGCAGGAGGACGAGCGCCGTGGCGTCATTGAGCAGGCTCTCGCCCTCGAGCATCGTCACCACGCGAGGCGAGATGCCCAAGCGCTTGGCGATCGAGGTGGCCACGGCATCCGTGGGACTCAGGATCGCGCCCAGGGCGATGGCGAGGGCGAGGCCGAGACCCGGGATGACGGCCCAGAAGAAGAGGCCGAGAACGAGCGAGCTGAACACGACCAAGAGCACCGAGAGCCCGGCGATGGGCGCGAAGTCGCGGCGGAATTCGATGGCGGGCACCTGCACCGCCGCGGAGTACAGCAGCGGCGGAAGCACTCCGACGAGGATGACCTCGGGGTTCACCGAGAAGGGCGCGACGAACGGCAGCAGGCTCACCCCCGCCCCGATGGCGAGCAGGACGAGAGGCCCGGCGACGTTGAAACGCGGCCCGATCACCGTGGCGAGAGCGACGACCACCACCCCGGCGAGGACGAGGAGGAGGGGATCAATCATCCTCCGAGGCTAGCCGTCCGTGCGTGGCGGCCCCGATCGATGAGATGGCAACAGGCTGAGACTCAGCTCTCGGCGCGCACCGCCGCAGCCACGGCCTGCATTCCCGCCAGGGTTTCGGCGAAGCTCGTGGACAGCGGCGAGAGACCGATCCGAAGCCCGTGCGGGTCGCGATAGTCGGGGATGACATCGTCCTTCCACAGGCGTGCGGTCACGGCCCGCATCGCGGGGTGCGAGAGCGTCACGTGTCCGCCGCGCTCTGCCGGGTCGCGCGGCGAGGCGAGACGCACGCCGAGCGGGCTCAGGATGCCATCGGCCACCCGCACCGCGAACTCGGTGAGCGCGACCGACTTCGCGCGTACCGCCGCGATGCCGGCGTCGGCGAGGAGGTCGAGGGTGTCCTGCATCGCGATCATGGCGAGCACCGGAGGGGTGCCCGAGAGGAAGCGGCGCATGCCCTCGGCGGGGAGGTATCGCGGGCCCATCGAGAAGACGTCGGCGGCGCCCATCCACCCCTGCACGGGCTGGGCCAGCGTGGCGTGGTGACGCGCGGCGACGTAGGCGAAGGCGGGCGACCCGGGTCCGCCGTTGAGGTACTTGTAGGTGCAGCCGACCGCGAGATCGGCGCCCCACGCGTCGAGCTCGACCGGGACCGAACCCGCCGAGTGGCAGAGGTCCCACAGCACGAGCGCACCGGCGCGGTGGGCGATCGCGGTGAGTTCGGCGCCGTCGGCGAGGAAGCCCGAACGGTACGAGACGTGGCTCAGCAGGACCACCGCCGTACGGGATCCGACCGCGGCGCGGAGCCGGTCGGCATCCACTCCCCGTGTCGTGTCGACGTCGATCCAGACCACACGCGCTCCCCGCTCGGCGGCGATGCCCTCGACCAGGTAACGATCGGTGGGGAAGTCGTCGCGCCCGACGACGATCTCGACGCGCTCGGGGTCGCGGGCCGTCTGCGCGTCGAGGGCCGCGCGCAGCATCTTGTACAGCAGCACGGTGGTCGAGTCGCCGATGACGGTCTGACCGGATGCCGCGCCCAGCGTCAGTGCTCCGATCCGATCGCCGATGACGAAGGGGAGCTCCATCCACGCTTCATCCCACCCGCGGATGAGGCGGCCGCCCCACTCGTCGGTGACGAAGCGCGCGAGCCGGTCGGCGGTGGCGCGGGGCGGGCGACCCAGCGAGTTGCCGTCGAAGTAGACCAGCGGGCTCTCGCTGCCGACGAACGCGTCGCGGTGAGGTGCCAGGGGGTCGGCGGCGTCGAGGCGCTGCGCCTCGGCCCGGAAGCTGTGGTGGGGAGGCTCGAGCGGGTCCACGGAGCCGAAGTCGGGGGAGGGGTCAGTCGACACGGGTCAGCTCCTCGGTCGGTACGACGCTGGCGCGGCTCAGCCACGTCGCGACCTCGTCGTCGGTGGGGGTGTCGCCGGCGACGAAGCTCGACACGGCGTCGATGGGGGTCGTGCGGGGCCAGGGGTCGGTGAGCGCGGCCACGAGAGCGTCCCCGCGCACACCCGCCTCGGTCATCGCGAGCAGCTCGCGGCGGTTCACGCCCACGGGGAGGGAGCCGTTGCCCAGGTCGGTTCCATACAGCACGCGTCCGCCCCGCGCCGCGAAGGCGCGCAGGTTGGCGATCGCGCGCTCACGGTCGGCGCCGCGGTGGATGTCGAGCGTCGAGATCCAGGCCTGTCCCGCGGCGACGGCTCGCGCCAGGGTGCGCCGCGCGACCGGAGCGTCGAAAGGCGTGTGCGCGAGCACGGAGACGCCCGCCTCGATCGCGCGGTCCACCTGCCCGGGTCCCTGGGCGTGCGCGACGACGGGCAGACCCCGTTCGGCGGCCGAGGCGACCACGGCGGCGAGGGCGTCGTCGGAGATCACCGGTCCGGCGTCGGCATGGAGCGCGACCTTGATGACCGAGGCCCCGGCATCCGCCTGCTCGTCCACCGCGGTGCGCGCGCCACCCTCGATCCCCGGATGCCGTGAGGCGTCGGTGACGAATCTCACGATCGACCGGGGAGCCCAGGACCGGCCGTCGGGGTACCCACCGGGAACGGTGAGGAACGCCCCGGCGAACGCGGTGCGGGGAAGGCCCTGCGGCCGTCGAGCGAGTGCGAAGGGATCGCCGCCGAGGTCGACGACGGCGGCGATCCCCCGCCGAGCCAGCGAGGTGGAGTCGATCAGGTGCAGATGCACGTGGTGATCGACGAACGCGGGCAACGCGGTTCCCGCCTCGGCGGTGAGCGCGCGGCGTACGCGCCACGCGGCGGAGAGTGTCACGCCGGCGCGATCAGATCAGCGACAGCTCGCGCAGCTTGGTCTCGACGTCGGCGTTCGACGGCTCGACGTGGTGGCTGGAGTCGGGGTAGACGACCACGGGGATGCTGGTGCGCCCGGAGATCTCTTTGGCGACGTCAGCGGCGGCGGGGTCGGCCACGAGATCGATGTACTCGTAGTCGATGCCGAGCTCGTCGAGCTGCTTCTTCGTGCGGATGCAGTCACGGCACCAGTCGGCGCCGAACATACGGATGGTTGCGTCGGAGGACATGCTTCCAGCGTACGCCGCGGGGCGGCGAGCAGCGCCGCGAGTCAGGCGGTGACTTCGTCTTCGAGAGGCTCGATGGCACGCACGGCCTTGCCGACACGGCTCTTCTTGGGTGCGTAGACCACGAGGGCGTGGAAGACGAAGCGCACGAAGAAGGCGGCGATGAGGGTGAGGGCCGCCGCGATGACGCTGGGCATGTGCGCCTGGCTGACCAGGACCCAGATCACGGGGATGCGGATGATCGCCTCGACGCCGTTGAAGGTGAACGACTTGATGAAGCGGTGCCGCATGAGCCCCGATTCAGCCCGCATATCGGCGAAGACGAGGTATTCGAGGGCGATGAAGTTCGCGACGATCGTGACGATGCTCGCGATCACCGCGGCGAGCAGGTATTGCACGCCGAACGCCTGAAGCGCCCACATGATCGCGAGGTTGGCCAGGGCGCCGAGGCCGCCGACCACGGCGAAGGCCGACATGCGCCCGAAGCGCAGCATGGTCAGCTGCACCAGGAAGCGCATGCCCTGGCTGAACGATGCCTTCGACTCGCCGGCGAAGCGGGGTGCGAACGAGAACGGGACCTCGACGACGCGCATCTGCTTGCGGGCGAGGATCTCGAGCAGGATCTTGAAGCCGCGCGGCTGCAGCGTCTCGATGTCGAGCGTGCGGCGGTCGACGAGGAAGAACCCGGTCATCGGGTCGGTGCAGTTGTTGAGCTTGCGCGGGAACATCGCCTTGGTCAGCAGCGTGGATGCGCGCGAGACCGTGGTGCGCACGGCATTGGCGAGTCCGTCGGAGGTGCCGCCGGCGACGTAGCGCGAGGCGACGACGACATCGGCGTCGCCGACCTCGGCGCGCGCGAGCATGTCGGCGATGACCTCGGGCGGGTGCTGGAGGTCGCCGTCCATGACGACGCAGAACTCGGACTCCGCCGCGCGGATGCCCTCGACCACCGCACCACCGAGGCCGCCCATCGGATCGTCGCGGTGGATCAGACGGACGGGGATGTCGGCTGCAGCCGCGACCTGCCGGATGATGTCGGGGGTGTCGTCGGTCGAGTCGTCGACGAAGATGATCTCGATGGTGCGACCGAGCAGCGCGTGGGTCGTTCGTCGGACGAGCTCGGCGACGTTCGGACCCTCGTTGAAGGTCGGAACGATGACGGAAAGGTCCATAGATGCTCGCGTTTTCTCGGTGAGACGGAAGTGAACAGCGCGGACCGGCCGGCGCGTGCCCGATCTGAAAGTCTGGCGCACTTACCTGGGAGATCACGGATGCCCGCCTCGGTGGACCCTAGCAAATGGCCCGTGACGCGGGGATTTTCTGCGGTGCCCTCCGATATTCGGTGGGTCAGCCGATCTCTTTTCTCAGATCGTCGACCGTCATTCCGTAATTCATCCGGATGACGGGCAGTGCGAGTTTATCGGTCCCGATGCGCACGTACCCGTGTTCGATGGTGCGACCGAGTTCGAAGCCCGCACGACGTACCCCCTCTTTCGTCGTGTCGTTGTAGTGACCGAAGGGATAGGCCACGACTTCCTTCGCCCCCAGGATCTGAGCCGACCGGTTCAGGTCCGCGGCGATCGTGTCGGCGTCTTCGTTGACCATCCGCCCCTTGCCGTTGGCGCCGGGGCGATGCATGTCGTGAGTGTGCGAGCGCTGGAGGACGAAGGGATTGGGCGTCCCCTCGGTACGCGCCGAGGTGATCACGAACGAGGTGGTGAGCAGTTTCCGGTCGTTGACGATCGGGGCCGCCATCTCGAGCCAGGTGCTGTCGGCATCGTCGTCGGTGATGATCACCGAGTGCTTCGGGAGGTACAGCTGCCCGTCGATGAAGGCGCTCAGCTCATCCCAGGTCGGCAGGTAGAACGCCGATTGCTGGATGTGCGCCATCTGCGCGTCGAAGTCGCCGATGTAGGCGTAGTTCAGCCGCAGCCAGTTGTCTTCGCCCTTCGGATTCCGCGTGAACTGGTGATACATCAGGATCGGGATGCCGGCGGCCTCCGCAGCGTTCGCCTCGGGAGTCGTCCACCCCGCGTGGAGCGTCCGCTGCCGGTCGGTGCACGTGACGAGGTCGGCGCCATTCAGCCGAGCGCTCTGCGTCATCGCGGTGGCGTCGGTCGCCGCGTCGTACCACCCGGCGAAGACGCGCCCGTCGGCGCGGGGGATCGGAAGGTTCTGGTAGCGCACGCCCTGCGTCTGCAACTGCGGAGCAAGCGCGATCCCGTCGCCCGCGAACGACACGGCACACGACTGCGGATCGGTCGAGGTGGCCAAGAGAGCCTGGGCGGGAGTGAGGGGTGCGGGCGTCGGGGTCGGCGTTTCCGAGGGCGTCGCGCTCGCCGAGGTGTCCTCGGTGACGGGAGGCGCCTCGGGGATGCGGGTCAGGGCGACGGCGGCGACGCCGGCTCCGATCAGCGCGACGGCGATGACGGCGCTGATCGTGCGTTTGCGACGAAGACGGCGGGAGGCACGGCGGCGGTGCTCGGCTCGGGTGGTGTTCATGGTGCCTCGGGTCGGACGGGTGAGTCGGCGCGATCCTATCGACGCGGCGTGCCCGCTCCGTGAACGAGGCGTCGCCCGGCGCGGCGCTCGCGCGATGATGAAGGCATGAATCGCATCGGCATCGTCGGGACCAGTTCCATCTCCGAGCGCTTCGCGGAGGCGGTGGCCGTCGTCGAGGGCGTCGAGATCGCGCGGGTGGCCTCTCGCGACGCCGCGCGCGCGAAAGCCTTCGCTCACACGATCGGGGCGCCGCACACCGCCCTCGGCCTCACGGAGCTCCTCGCCGCCCCCGACGTCGACGCCGTCTACCTCGCCAGCCCCAACGCGCTGCACGCGGAGCAGGTGCGCGAAGCCGTGGATGCCGGCATCCCGGTGCTCGTCGAGAAGCCTGCCGTCCTGTCGGCGCGGGAGTGGGATGCCGCGGTGTCGCACGCTCGCGAGCGCGGCGTCGTCGTGCTCGAGGCCATGCGCTCGGGATACGACCCCGGCCTGGAGGTGATCCGCGGGCTGCTGCCGCGGCTGGGGACGCTCCGCCGGGTCTCTTTCCGCTACGAGAAGCGGTCGGCGCGTTATGACCACGTCCTGGCGGGGGAGCAGACGAACATCTTCGATCCCGCCCTCGGGGGAAGCGCCCTCCGTGACCTCGGGGTGTACCCGCTGCACGCCCTGGTACGGCTCTTCGGGTCACCGCGCTCGATCGCCGGCCTGCGCGTGGGCATCGCCTCGGGAACGGACGGGCTCGGGAGTGCACTCGCCGCCTACGACGGCTTCCTCGCCGACATCGCGTGGTCGAAGATCACCGACACCGCCCTGCCGAGTGAGATCCAAGGAGAGGAGGCGTCGCTGTCCATCGACGCGATCGACGCCCCCCGGCGCCTGACGCTGTCGCCGCGCGAGGGCGATGTCGAACGGATCGAGGTCGAGGCCTCGGCCAACCCGATGGTGGGAGAGGTCGAGCGCTTCCGCGACGCCGTCGCCGGTGCTGACATCGCGGACGACCAGCGTCTCACCGGCCTCACGCTGCGTCTCGTGGACGAGATCCTGGGTGCCGCGTCGGTGTGACGATTCACCCGCCGTTTCCCCCGCGGGGTGAGGATGGGCGGGTGGAGCGACCCGGTCGAGTGAGCGAGGTGTTCCTCGCGTTCCTGCGCCTCGGTGTCACCTCGTTCGGCGGGCCGATCGCGCATCTCGGCTACTTCCGCGACGACCTGGTCGTGCGGCGGAAGTGGATGGACGACCGCGCCTACGCCGACCTGGTGGCGCTCTGCCAGTTCCTCCCCGGCCCCGCGTCGAGCCAGGTGGGTTTCGCGATGGGCCTGCAACGCGCCGGTTTCTTGGGGGCGCTCGCCGCCTTCCTCGCCTTCACCCTGCCCTCCGCCATCCTCCTCGTCGCCTTCGCCGGGGGAGCGGCCCTGCTCGGCGGACCGGTCGCCGCGGGCGTGATCTCGGGCCTGCAGATCACGGCGGTGGCGATCGTCGCGCAGGCGGTGTGGGGCATGGCGCGCACCCTTGCCCCCGATGCCCCGCGTGCGAGCATCGCCGTCGCGGGCCTGGCTCTCGCACTGCTCGTTCCCGGAGCGCCGGGGCAGCTCGGTGCCCTCGCCGTCGGCCTCCTGGGCGGGATCGTCCTGCTGCGCGGCGCGTCCGAGACACCCGCGCCGTCTCTGCCCTCGTTCGGCGTTCCCCGCGTCGTCGCCGTGACGTGCCTCGTCCTCCTCGCGATCGGGCTGGTGGGACTCCCGCTCCTCGCGGCGACGACCGGGTCGGATGCAGCTGCGCTCGTCGATGCCTTCTTCCGCTCCGGCGCCCTCGTCTTCGGAGGAGGTCACGTCGTGCTCCCCCTGCTGCAGGCCGGGGTCGTCGAGACCGGCTGGGTCTCGCCCCAGGCGTTCCTCGCCGGCTACGGCGCCGCACAGGCGGTGCCCGGACCCCTCTTCGCCTTCTCCGCCTACCTCGGCGCGGAATCGTCCGTCGGGCCTGGCGGCATCGCCGGTGCGGCGATCGCCCTCGTCGCGATCTTCCTGCCCGGGTTCCTCGTGCTCGTCGGCGTGCTGCCGTTCTGGGACGCGATGCGCGGCAGGCCCCGCGTGCGGGCCGCCATGCGCGGGACGGGTGCGGCGGTCGTCGGCATCCTGGGCGCTGCTCTCTATACGCCGGTCTTCACGACCGCCGTCACCGGGCCCGGGTCGTTCCTGCTCGCCGCGGTCGGATTCGTCCTGCTCACCGCGTTCCGCGTTCCGGCGTGGGCGGTCGTGATCGTGGGGGCCGCGGGGGGAGTGGGGCTCGTCTTCACCTGAGCGGCGACCGAGAGCCGGTCCCGTCCGGGATGACACCGCGTCCCACGGATGCCAGGATGAGCGCACGGCACCGTCGCCGCCGCAGTTTTCGAGGGAGAAAGCCGTGTTCCAGAGTCCGCACCCGAGTATCGAGATCCCCGACCAGAGCATCTACGACTATCTGTTCGCCTCCCTCGAGGAGTCCGATCTCGATCGCGCCGCTCTCATCGACCCCACCACCGGGGCCGAGACCACGTATCGCACCCTGCGCGCGCAGGTCGACGCCTTCGCCGGGGCCCTGGCCGCCCGCGGCGCCGACACCGAGACGGTCGTGGCGATGCTCTGCCCCAATGTCCCCGCCTTCGCGACCGTGTTCCACGGGATCCTCCGCGCGGGATCGATCATCACCACGATCAACTCGCTCTACACGGCGAACGAGATCGAGAAGCAGCTGAGGGATGCCGCGGCCACCTGGCTCGTGACCGTGTCACCGCTGCTGCCGCAGGCGCATCAGGCCGCGCGAGCCGTCGGCATCCCGGACGATCAGGTCATCGTGCTCGACGGAGCGGAGGGGCACCCCGATCTGCGCTCGCTGCTCGGGGAGGGCCGTACCCCGCCCGAGGTGAGCTTCGACCCCGCCACCCACGTCGCCGTGCTGCCGTACTCGTCGGGGACCACCGGAGTGCCCAAGGGCGTCATGCTCTCGCATCGCAACCTCGTCGCGAACGTGCACCAGTGCCGCCCGGTCATCGAGATCGGACGCGACGACCGCGTGCTCGCGGTGCTGCCGTTCTTCCACATCTATGGCATGACGGTGCTGTTGAACCTGGCGCTGCGCCAGCGCGCGACCCTCGTCACCATGCCGAGATTCGACCTGAGGGAGTTCTTGCGCACCGTGCAGGAGCACCGCTGCACCTTCCTCTTCATCGCCCCGCCCATCGCCGTCGCGCTCGCCAAGCACCCCGCCGTCGACGAGTTCGACCTCTCCCGCGTTCACAGCGTGTTCTCGGGCGCGGCCCCTCTCGACGGGGAGACGGCCGAGACCGCCGGCCGACGGATCGGCGCTCGCTTCTACCAGGGCTACGGGATGAGCGAGTTGAGCCCCGTCTCGCACGCGATCCCGGCGGGCTCGGACATGCCCGTCAGCTCGGTGGGGGTGCTCATCCCGGGCTGTGAGGCGCGGCTCGTCGACCCCGAGACCGGCGCCGACCTCGAAGAGCACGGCGACGACGGCTTGACCGCCGCCGGAGAGATCTGGGTTCGCGGACCCAACGTGATGCTCGGGTATCTGAACCGCCCCGACGCGACCGCCGAGACGCTCGATGACGAGGGGTTCCTGCACACCGGCGACATCGGCGTGCACCACGTCGACGGCTTCTTCACCATCGTCGACCGCCTCAAAGAACTCATCAAGTACCACGGCTACCAGATCGCTCCCGCAGAGCTCGAGGCGCTGCTGCTCTCGCATCCGAAGATCCAGGATGCCGCCGTCATCGGTGTGCGCGGAGACGACGGCGAGGAGATCCCCAAGGCGTTCGTCGTGGCCGCCCCCGACTCGGGACTGACCGCCGACGATGTGATCGCCTTCGTCGCCGGCGAGGTCGCCCCGCACAAGAAGGTGCGCCGAGTCGAGTTCATCGACGTGATCCCCAAGTCGACGTCGGGCAAGATCCTGCGCAAAGACCTTCGGGCCCGCGAAGCCGCCTGAGTCGGCGATTCCGGGCGGGTACGAAAGAAGGGCGGGGCGTCTTCCGACGACCCCGCCCTTCTTCGCTGTTCTCTTACGGGGCGATGAGCGCTCCGGCCTGGGCGGCGGCCTCTTCGGCGCGCTTCTCTTCCTCGTCCTTGCCGCGGCGCTCGTCGGCGGCCTCCTGGAGGGCCGACTTCGCTCGCAGCGGCGGCGTGCGGAAGAACAGCGACAGCACGAAGGCCAGCAGCACGACGCCCATCGCGGTCCAGTACACGGTCGTCGCCGACGAGTTGAAGCCGACGAGGAACGGCTTGGTCAGGCGCGCGTCGGCGCCGACCAGGAACGAGGTGTCGTCGAGCGTCGAGTCGCCGACCGAGGTGTTCTCGTCGCCCGCGGCGAACTGATCCTCGATCGTCGTGGCCGCCGTGTCGACGAAGGCCGCGCGCTGCGTGGCATCCGAGAAGTCCAGGCTCACCGTGCCGTCGGCGGCGACGCGCGCGACCGGCACCTGCTGCTGGATCTGCGCCGTGGCGGCGGTGACGGCCTGAGCGAGCGCGGCCTGGGTCGCGGCGGCCTGAGCCGACGCGGGGATACGGCCGGCGGCGACCTGCTCCGAGACGGCCTGGGTCGCGGCATCCTGAGCCTGCTGCACACCCGCCTGCAGCTGCGACGTCGTACCGTCGACGATCTTCGACACGATCGGGGTGTAGATGCTCGACATGATCTTCTCGTTCGCCGGCGCCGAGGCGACCGTCGGATCGAGAGCGGCGTCGAGGGCGTCGGTGAGCGTCGCGCGGTCGGCGAACGAGCCGGTGATGTTCGACGGCATGAGCGTGAACAGCAGCGACAGCAGTACCGCGGTGCCGAGCGTTCCACCGATCTGACGGAAGAACGTCGAGCCGCTCGTGGCCACGCCCATGTCGCGTAGACCCACCGAGTTCTGGCTGGCGATCGTGAGCGTCTGCATCAGCTGCCCGAGGCCCAGTCCGATCACGAGCATCGCGATCGCGACGTGCCAGTACGGGCTGTCGTACTTCAGGAAGGTCAGCAGGAAGAAGCCGATCGACATCAGGGCCGTGCCGAGGATCGGGAACATGCGGTAACGGCCCGTGCGCGCGATGATCTGGCCGCTCGCGATCGAGGCGATCATGAGGCCGAGGATCATCGGCAGCATCTCGAACCCGCTCTGCGTGGGCGACGAGCCCAGCACGAGCTGCAGGTACAGCGGCAGCGTGAGCATTGCGCCGAACATGCCGAATCCGACGAGGACGCCGATGACGGTGGCCATCGAGAACGTGGGGGAGCGGAAGAGCTTGAGCGGGATGAGCGCGTCATCCTTCATCGCGGTCTCGGCGATGACGAAGGCCAGGATGCCGAGAGCGCCGACGACGTAGCAAGCGATCGCGATCTGCGAGCCCCAGCCCCATTCGCGACCCTGTTCGGCCACGAGCAGGAGCGGAACGAGGGCGACGATGACTGTCGTCGCGCCCCACCAGTCGATGCGCACCGAGTGACGCGGCTGCTTCGGGATGTGCAGGAACCGCCAGACGATCGCCAACGCGACGATGCCGATCGGCACGTTGATGAGGAAGACCCAGCGCCATCCGGTGATGAACAGGATCTGGCTGGCACCGGCGAAGAGGCCGCCGACGAGCGGGCCGATGACGCTGGAGATGCCGAAGACGGCGAGGAAGTAGCCCTGGTACTTCGCGCGTTCGCGCGGGGCGAGGATGTCGCCCATGATCGCGAGCGGCATCGACATCAGGCCGCCGGCGCCGAGGCCCTGGATGGCGCGGAAGGCGGCGAGCTCGACCATCGAGGTCGAGAAGCTCGCGAGCACCGAACCGATGATGAAGATCAGGATGGCGATCAGGAACAGCGGGCGCCGACCGAAGATGTCGGAGAGCTTGCCGTAGATGGGCGTCGAGATCGTCGACACGATCAGGTAGGCCGTGGTGACCCACGCCTGCAGGCTCAGGCCCTGCAGGTCGTCGCCGATCGTGCGGATCGAGGTGCCGACCACGGTCTGGTCGAGGGCGGAGAGGAACATGCCGGCCATGAGGCCGAAGATCACGAACATGATCATGCGGTGCGTCATGACCGTGTCGGTCGCTGCCGTATGGGCGCGTCTGGTTCGAGTGATGTCTGACATCGGAGGCCTCTTCAGGAGAAGGCCTGGCGGACGGCTCGGGGTGGCTCAGTCGGGCGCCAGGTGTTTGCTAAAAGTCAACAAATAGTAGCGCTGTCTGTGGGCGTCCGAAACCACTCGTGGCTGTGGGGACCCTATGTGCGCGGCGTTCGGCGTCTTCGCGGGCACCGGGGCAGGGATGTCGCGGGGGGAGGGCGAAATCGCCATACAGAGCCTGTTCTCGTGGCAGGCCCTGTTCTCGCCACGGGGTGGGCCGCAGGTCATGGCTGCGGAGCGGAGGCGAAGAGGGATGCCGACGTAGAGCGGCATTCGGGAACGAAAAACTCCCCCATGAGTAGAAGCCTCATGAGGGACCGTGTATCCGACGGGCGTCGATCCCGTGACCTCACGATTGTCAGTTGTGCGCACCGGGTTTGCGGGTGCTCGCAAGTGCTCATTTGTCGCTTGATTCCGCGGAAGTCGTGCTCGCTCGTCAGTGCTGTTTCTCGAGAGTTTCAACCGAGTTCCCGCTCCGAGACCGGCCCCGGGTTGGCTTCTTCGGAGATGCCTCGGCTTTCCCATTCGCCGAAGTTCTCCCTGTGATGGTGTCAATCCAAGACGTCCGGCCGTTCGCAGAGCGACCTGCGATCACAGCCGCAGCCGCTGAGGGGGACGAAAAGACGACGTCTTGGATGAACGTCGCAAGACCGCCGCTCTCTACGCGGAGCGTGCCATCCCCAAGAAGGGCAGCATGCTTCTGCTGATACCCAGGGTGCCTGCGGGTACCGACCCAGGCGGCCCGAGCGGCTGAGCCTTCGAGTACTGTGAACTCCCCGTCGATCTCTTGCGCCAGCGCCGCAAGACCGTGCCGGGCACCTCAAAGCGGAACGTTGGCGATGTACGTGCTTCGGCCCGTGAATCAGTACTGGGCGAGAGTGAGCCTGTGGGCTGCATGCGAGTTGCGCGGAACTCGGTGATACCTAACACAGGAAGAACGATTTGGACCTGGCTGAGGTAGTACTCCATATCGGAGATGTCTGCCTCGGGAAGATGAACAGGCGCAGGCGCCGTCCCGTTCACGACCGTCGCGCGCTTCGCGAGGGCCGCTGCGCCAATGAGGCGGGCTTCCAAGTAGCGGGCATGCGCCTTGG
This sequence comes from Microbacterium sp. 20-116, assembly GCF_041079415.1. Classification (NCBI taxonomy): domain Bacteria; kingdom Bacillati; phylum Actinomycetota; class Actinomycetes; order Micrococcales; family Microbacteriaceae; genus Microbacterium; species Microbacterium sp. 20-116. Next base: position 264,793 of record NZ_JBFYGP010000003.1, on the reverse strand, counting down.
TCACGTTGGCGTCTTTTGAAGTGAGGATCACTACTCGATCCCAGAAATCCTTGCCCCCGGCGTCTTCGGGTCGCGCGTGTTGGCGCAGGCGCACGGCGATGTCGTCGCCTTCCCCCACGTAGACGGCCTTCCCTGACGGCGACAAGGACTCCGGATCATCCCCGAGAAGCAGATACACCCCGGTGCGACGAACCTCTTCGCGGGAAAGCAGGTCCGCGATATCTGAACGCGGCGCGGCGACGATGTGGCCGGTCCAGTTCATGATCTCGGCAGTGAGCAGGCCGCCCGGCGTGCCGTCGACAAGGTAGACCCTGATCTGCTTACCGTTCGCCACGCTGCCCCCTGATGTGTCCCGTAGCTCCACCTTGGCACGGGGGCGTGCTTGGCAGTCTTCGACGCCCGCAGAGGGCAGAATAGAAGAGCTTCGAGAGGACGGTCCGGTGTCGGTGGTGACTAATATGTTCGAATCTGTGAGCGCCGGGAACCATGACAACGTCGAACTTCGTAAGGCCCGAGGTGCCTTCTTCACGCCAAAGCCGATCGCTGATCATCTGGTCAAGTGGGCAGTGCGGGAAGACCCGACGTCCACCGTTCTCGATCCGACTTGTGGAGAGGCGGTGTTCCTCCTGTCCGCGGGGGAACAACTTCGTGCGCTCGGGTGTCGCGTCGACGAACTTGATTCCCAGCTGTTCGGCGTTGACCTGCACGGCGCATCCTTGAGCTCTGCGCACAAGTTGCTGGAAGGCAAGGGGCTCGACGCGCGCTTGATCGAGTCGGATTTCTTTGCTGTCGAGACACCGGAGGCCCCGCACGCGCGCCTTCCGTTTGTCGACGCGGTCGTCGGAAATCCGCCGTTTGTTCGTTACCAGGAACACGTCGGAGACTCGAGAAGGCGGTCCGCCCAGGCTGCCCTGCGTCAGGGCGTGCGACTCAACGGCATGGCATCGTCCTGGGCCGCTGCGCTGGTCCATTCTGCTGGATTCCTCAAGCCTGAGGGTCGCCTAGCTATGGTGCTGCCGGCCGAGTTGCTGACAGTGGACTACGCGGAACCTGTGAGGCGCTGGCTGCGCAGCAGATTCGAGCGGGTGAGTCTGGTCATGTTCGAGCAACTTCAGTTCGAGGATGCGCTCGCGGATGTTGTCCTCCTCTTGGCAGAAGGGCAAGGAGGTTGCGATTCGTTCTCTCTTTATCACGTCGACTCGGCTGAGCAACTAGGCGAATTGGGCGCCTATATGCATCTCAACGTGACTCCTCCGACCGAGGGGAAATGGACCGATCTGCTCGTGCCCCGTCATGCGCGTGCGATCTATCGGTCAACCGTGAGCGAGCATTTTGTTTCACTTTCAAATTACGGCACGACCGAGTTAGGCATCGTCACAGGCGCTAACAAATTTTTCGCTCTCAACGAGGAGACGCGACTCCAGTTCGGGCTATCCGAGGCGCAGTTGGTGCGGATCAGCCCGCCAGGTACGCGGCATCTGCGTGGGGCAGCCTTCACCGCCCAGCACTGGAACGAGCTCCGCGAAGCCAATGAAAGGGTTTGGCTGTTCCGACCCGAAATTGGTGACGGTTCTGATAGCCGCACCGCCTATGTTGCCTACGGGGAAAATTTAGGTGTGGACCAGGCTTACAAATGTCAAATCCGGTCCCCATGGTGGCGCCCGCCTCTGTCGTCCCCGCCCGATCTGTTTTTCACCTACATGTCGCACAACTTCCCTCGGTTGATCGCGAACAGAGCAAAAGCATCGTTCCTCAACTCGATGCACGGGGTTCGGCTGCGCGAAGGTTTGGCTCCTGGTATCAGTGAAGCGCTGCCGTTTGTCGCATTGAACTCAGCAACAATGCTGGGTGCCGAGGTCGTCGGGCGGTCTTACGGCGGAGGAATACTGAAGCTTGAGCCGCGCGAGGCATCTAGCCTCCCCATCCCGAATGAGGAGATTGTCTTGAAAGCATGGGGATCGCTGAGTCGGAAGAAGGCCGAGTTGGATCGGCAACTCCGCGAAGGCCGATGGGGCGAGGTCGTCAAGCGGGTCGACGCGGCAGTCTTTGGCGCCGCCGAAATGGACGATCCAAGCATCGCAACCATGCTTGATGCGGCTCGGCTTCTACGGGAACGTAGGCTGCGCAGGGCAGAATAGCGGCGTGAGCTCTGCTGATGATCCTGACCGCCAGGCGGCACTCGAGGAAGCTGTTGGCCATCCCGGCGACCGATATCGAGATCTGTTGGGGCGGATAAACGACGACCAGATTCGTAGCTTCTCGACGGTGGAACGAGACTTTCTAGATCTTATGTGGTGCCTTGACAGGTATCGGGTAGCCGGCATTCTTCCGCGCTTCATGGGACGCGAGAAGGGGGCGAACGGAAGACGCCTCACGCCGGAACAGCAGCTCGAGGGTGTATATCGCAGTGAGGGAAACTGGTTTGCAACTGTACTGACGGAGATCCTCGGGCAGATGACCACGAGCCCATTGGCTTCACGCAAAGATGTGTGGGGCTTCTCGCAGCCGCATCAGATCGACATCGCTTGGCCCGCGCGCGATGAGGAACCTCTCCCGGACGCTTTGATCTGCTGCGAGACGAAACTAAGCGGCTCGCCGGCGTACGGTTCGTACAACGCGAGAGGCGCGTTCGCCGACTGGCCGAACCGGCGCAAGGAGCTGAAGTTTCAGGCGACCGATCTCAAGCTCTACCGCAACGCGCACGACACTCAGATCGACAACTGGGACGTGTGGCGGCAGTCTGCTCCCCCTCGCGTTTACTCATTATGGGGCGCGCGCCTGACGGCCAAAGACAAGATTGATAAGATGATCAAAGAGGCCGAGATTTTGACCGCAACGTACTCTGACGGTGTCGGCATCTACGCTTACCGAGAGTCGGAAAGCGGCGACCGCTACGATCCGGCGTTCGTTGCGAAGGGAGTGCCGGGGCGCGTCACAAGTCTCGACAGCGTCTTGAGCAAGATCGCGGCAGAGATCCGAGCGATTATCCGAGACAACGGGAACTCGGTGCCGGCGCCGATTTCGTCGCCGTCTCACGCGATCAACCCAGAATGATGATGCCATGCCTAGAGGAGTGTCATGTTGACGGAAGAACGTTTGTCCCTGCTCCTGGACGAGGTGGAAGTCCACCGCGTAGGAAATCGCACCGAGCAGGCTGCACTTCTCGCCTGGTTCCTAGAGTCGGTTTGGAGGCTGGATCCTGAGGACGTCATTTCGGCCATCTGTGATGGCCCGGGCGATAAGGGCATTGATGCGATTTATGTCGACGACGATGCGGCAGAGATAACTGTCTTCCAATCCAAATGGCGGAAGAGTCCACTCACGGCGTCCCAAGGAGACGCCGATCTGAAGCAGTTCGTGGGTGCTGGCGGCTATTTCGAGGGCGCGAGTCAGTTGGATGCCCTGCTGGCGTCGAAGCCGAATGACGAGCTTCGCAAACTCCTCGCTCGGCAGAACGTTCGTGAAATCCTCGAGGGCGAGACACACAGCGTCAAAATGGTCTTCTTGACGCTCGGTTCTCTGGACTCATCGGGAAGAGACTACGTCGCGTCCCGCGCAAGTTTGCAGCCTCCCTTGGCTGTGTACGACGTCGAGATGCTTGCGGATGTTGCGGTTCAGACGCAAAAGCCTGCCCTGCGGTCTGAGGAAGTGGTTTTGACTGCGCTTGAGCCTGCCATCGTGCGCGAGCTGACCGACTCCGAGCGAATGGCGGTTACGCTCGTGCAAGCCTCGGAGCTGGTTACGCTTCCGGGCATCGCCGACCAGACTCTTTTCAGCCAGAATGTCCGCTACTCCGTGGGCAAGACCTTGGTCAATCGGCAGCTCGCCGAAACTGTCGGCAACGCCGGGGAACACCGACTTTTCCCAGCATTCCATAACGGTCTGACCTTGCTTACTGAGGAGCTGACGGTCGAGGGTACGAGTATGAAACTGCGTGGAGTTGGCGTGGTGAATGGGTGTCAATCCCTCACGACCCTGCATGCGAACGCGGACAAGCTGACGGACGGATTGGCGTTGCTCGTCAAGGTAGTTCAGGTGCCGAGCACCTCGACCGTGTCGGATCGGATAACTCAGAGATCCAATAATCAGAACGCGGTGACACTTCGCGATCAGCGTTCAAACGATAAGACGACTCGAGCGCTTCAGCGCGACGTCTCAGAGAAGGTTGGGGACCAGCTATTCCTGGCCGTCAAGAATGGGGAGAAAGCTCCGACAGGTGTGACGGTGGTGGAGAACACCACGATCGCTCAACTGATCATGGCAACGTACCTGGAAGAGCCTTGGGCAGCTGTTCGTAAAATTCGTCTGTTTGATCAAGACTTTCGTCGGATCTTTACTCGATCTGTGGGCGCGTATGAGGTTCTGCTGATGCACCTGGTTGATTTGGCGGTGTCGGCTAGCCGGACAGATCTTCGAAGCGACCTCGCTTCCAGTTTCGCTGCTGTGAAGTTCACGGTGGCCTATCTCGTCGCATGCGTTCTGAAGGAGTCCGAGACAGGTTCGGGGCTCCTAGCAACCCCCCAGAAGTGGCTTTCCAACGCTGCTGTGCGGGCTGAGGTCTTGGTCGCGCTGGAAACGATCTCGCGTGAAGTGATCGCGAGCGTCAATGATTTTGTTGAGATGCAGCTCGCGGAGAACGATGACTTCGACCCGAAGGTTGCTTTCAAGAATCAAAGCGGGGTGACGCAAGTTCGATTGAGCGTGCTCAACTTCGCCAAGAGCCTGAACCGCCGAGGACAGGGCTACTTCTTCGCGGTATCCCCTATTGCCGAGTAGGCGCTTCCGACTCGCCGTGGTACTGACGGATGCTCGTCGCGGGCGCGGAGCGCCCGGACCGGAGCCTGCGACGAGCCCCGGCCGTCAGACCGGCCTTGAACGAGTAAAGAAAGTTCTCACAGATCGGCACCGGGCGCGGGATGCGCTGTCTAGATGAGTGAGTTTCCGGTCGGCGAGCTACGAGGATTTAAGGGGGGGGCTTGTACCCGCGTATCGTCAGATCGCAAACGAGCTACGCAGGATCATCGTCGATCACCGCCTAGAGCCGGGAACCAGGCTTCCTTTAGAGACGGAGTTGGTCGTTAAGTTCGAGGTCGTCTGCTGCTCGCCCGATGTATGGCTGCTGCCTCGCGGATTGTCCCGACGTGCGCCCGTCTTGAACGATGCCAACTCACATCGAGTGCTTGCCGCTACTTCGCAAAATCGTTGCTGAACATATTCAGATGCGTTCGGTCCGATGCCACTAACGACGAGTTGTGGCAGGTCCGGAACGATCCCGAGATCCGGACGTTCTCTGTTTCATTTGTCACGTTGAAGTGACGCTGCGGCTCGAGCGGGACGCCAAAGCGGAACATCCCGCGAATCGTGCACACGGAGGAGTGCTCGCCGCCTGTCTCGAACCAGGAGTGCTTCTCGGGGCCATATTGATAGCAGGACGGCCGTTCGTCTTTGAAGTACTTCGTGGGGTACTTCGATCGCCGCCGCGGGCCACGAAGCTTGGTCACAGCTGTGAGGGCCGGGACTACTCGATCTTGGAAGTCCTTTGCCATCGTTTCGGACTGGCACAAGTGCATGAATCGCCTGAAGACCTCAGAGTCGAAGTTCTTCGCCGGCAGAATCGCGGCTTCCATTCGAGTTTTGTCGCTCATCGTGCGCATCAGAACCGCAAGGTTCGTGAGGAGACGCCCGAAGTGGCGAATCAGGAAGCTCTCGCGATCCTCGATGTAGGTCGCGTCGATCTGGCCCGCAAAAACTCCATCGCGAATCCCGGTAACGTTCTGGGTTGTGGTGCTGTCGAACAGGATCACCAAGCCATCGAAGGCTGGTTCCCCTGGCCGATTCTCCGTCACGCCTATGACGCTACTCAGGAAATCGACAAACGGGGTGCGCTGCTTTGCGGGGTTGAAGGCAACCATCGTCAACTCATTGGAGCCTGGGAGCCTGGCTCTCCCGAGAACCGCTGCGCTAATGTCCGTACGAGGCTTCTCGAGGGTCTTGACGAGAGCCTCGTTCGTCGCGAGGAGGACCGCGAGAACGTGCACTCGTCGTGATTACCGCGTCGCGGTAAGTAGACGGGCGACGAAGCTGGCCGGAAACGCCACGGCTTGCTGCTCTTCTGCGGTCATGCTTTCGATCACTCTCGCGAACGCGCGAGCATCGTCAGGAGTGATGCCGCTGGGCGGTGCGGCGGGGAGTGCGGGGAACTCGTACTCCTCGTCGAGGGGAATTAGACCAACGCGAGCAGAGTGTGCTGGGTCCTGCACGAGACGCACACCGGCTACAGCCGCGTTCTCCTGCAAGAAGCCCTTCAAGTTCTTGCCCCCGAGGGCTTCCCTGTAGTCCTCACCCGGCCACAAGCTGTCGATCCTCTTGGGGAGCTTGGAGAGCAGGACCGGGAACTTGTTCGTTGGCCAGTCCTCCTCGACAATCCGGCGGATCGCGTCGAGCAGCCCGGGTGACTCCATGTTTGCGCCCTCTCTCTGTGGGTACGTGACAGCCTAGTTGCGCCAGGTGAGTCGCGACTTGAGGCGGGGGCTCCACACGCTGGTGATCGTGGTAGCATCCAAGGGAACTTCATACCGGGCCGTTCTACAAAGTAGAGAAGCTGTCTACCTTCGGTAGACGCAACTGTTGGCCGATACCGCGGAAAATATCCCCCTTGCGCAAGCGAGCGGAGTGATCACTTCTGGGAGTCGAGGCAGCGGGTGGGATCACTTGAAAGTTCGGGTAAACAGCGGGGTCGCAATCTGCGCATCCCGCTTTTATTTTGCCCTCCGCAACCACGCCCGATCGGCGACTCAAAACCGCCGGAGGCAACGGCGAAGTTTGTCGGGCTACCGCCCGCCGTCGCGTGCGCATGGAGATTGAGGGCGTTGCCTTGTTCACCCGACCAGCCCCGGACCGGCCCAGGCAACTCGCAAGCTGGTGCCGATCAGTTCTCAGAAGCGGCTGGCTCGCTTGTTGAAGGCGTCGATCGGAGTCGCGGCGAGCCCGCGGAGGTTACACAAGAAACCGTCCTTCACCAGGGCAAAGCAAAACCCCCGCCATGTAGAAGCTAGGCGAGGGTTTCTGGGATGACTGTAATGATCATCCGTGTGGCTCCGACGGGCGTCGATCCCGTGACCTCACGATTTTCAGTCGTGCGCTCTACCAACTGAGCTACAGAGCCGAGCGACATGTCTGCCGCTTCCTAGACGAAAGGCCTCCTCGAAAGAAGGCCCGTCGCTATGGAGCGACCCTGACGGGACTTGAACCCGCGACCTCCGCCGTGACAGGGCGGCACGCTAACCAACTGCGCTACAGGGCCATGCATTTTCAATTGTACTTCACCGGAGAGTGACCCCAACGGGATTCGAACCCGTGCTACCGCCGTGAAAGGGCGGCGTCCTAGGCCGCTAAACGATGGGGCCGGATGAGCCTGAAACCTTGCGATTTCATCCTCGCTTGCCGACGACCGAGCCTACTTCACAAACTTCGAGATTGCCAATCGAGGGCGTGGCGTCCTCCCTCCGCGCGTGTCGGGGGCGCAGGATGGGCCGCGACAGCGGGAACTCGCCCTGTTGTACGTGTGACTCGTGTTGCTACTGTTAGCCGAGTTGCGACCCGGTGAGATGAGGTAGCCCGTGACGCTCGTACCCCCTGATCAGACCGACGACTGCGGCTGCGCCCCCACGGCCAGTGAGCAGCGGCGTTTGTGGCCCACCTTCGACAGGCGCAGTGCTCTGAAGTACGGCGCTCTCGGTGCGGTCGCCCTCGGCGCTTTCGGCGCAGCGACGTCCGGCTTCAACTCGCCCGCCGTCGCCGCCGACTACCCCTCGTGGGACGACGTGCAGGCCGCCAAGGCCAACGAGGCCGCGAAGGCCGGCGAGATCTCGCGTATCCAGGGGCTGATTCAGGGACTGCAGTCCGAGGTCGCCCGCACGCAGGCCGAGGTGCAGGCGCGCTCCGACGAGTACTACGCCGCGCAGCAGGCCTACCAGGATGCGGACTACCGCGCCCAGCTCATCCAGCAGCAGGCAGATGCCGAAGCCGCGAAGGCCACCGATGCCGCCAGCAAGGCCGGCAAGGTCGCCGCCCAGCTGTACCGCTCCGGCGGCGACGACACCTCTCTCGACCTGTTCTTCTCGGGCTCCGCCGCTTCGGCCGACGACCTGCTGGCCAAGCTCGGCACGATGGACAAGCTCCTCGAGCGCAACAAGTCGGTGTACGCCTCGGCTGTGGCGGCCCGCGACAACGCGAAGAACCTCAGCAACCAGGCGAACGACGCCCGCGCCGAGCGCGACCGTCTGAAGACGATCGCCGAAGAAAAGATGGCCGCGGCTCAGCAGGCGGCTCAGGCCGCGCAGGAAGCCCTCGCCGCCCAGCAGGCCAACCAGGCCGTGCTCGAGGCGCAGCTCGCCGCGCTCCAGGACACCACCGCCAAGACCGTCGCCGAGTACCAGGCGGGCGTTGAGGCTGAGCGCAAGGCGCGCGAAGAGCGCGAGCGCAAGGCGCGGGAAGAGGCGGCGGCCCGTGACGCGGCTGAGCGCGCGCGCCGCGAGCAGGAAGCCCGCAACAACCAGAGCAACAACAGCGGCGGCGGCGGCGGTGGCGGCGGCGGTGGCGGTGGCGGCGGCGGCGGAGGCGGCGGAAGCGTCGGCGGCTCCGGCTGGGCTCGCCCCTCGTCGGCCTACACGTCGTCGGGCTACGGCCCCCGTTCCGGTCAGTGCAACTCGAGCTACTGCGCGAGCACCTGGCACCTCGGCCTCGACTTCGGCGCCAGCTGCTGGTCGCCCATCTACGCGGCAGCCTCCGGCCGCGTCACCTACGCCGGCCGCAACGGCGGCTTCGGAAACTACATCCGTATCGCTCACGACGACGGCTCGGGCACCGGTTACGGCCACATCGTCGACGGCGGCATCTACGTCTCATATGGTCAGCGCGTCGAAGCGGGCCAGCAGATCGCCGCCACCGGTCAGACCGGCAACTCCTTCGGCTGCCACCTGCACTTCGAGGTCTACCCGCCGTCCGGTGGGACCACCGACCCCGCGCCCTGGCTGCGCGCCCGCGGCGTCTCGGTCTGACACCCCTCGGTTCATACGAGAAGCCCCCGGTCAGCGGACCGGGGGCTTCTCGCGTTCTGTGGATCAGAGCGTGTTGGGAGCCTCGCCCGAACCCTGCGTCTTGGTCTGCGCGTCGTGCTCGTCGAAGCGGGTGAACGCCTCGCCGACCAGGCGCTCGGCCTCGGCGGCACCGGCCCACTCGTCGACCTTGACCCACTTGTTGGGCTCGAGGTCCTTGTAGTGCTCGAAGAAGTGCGTGATCTCCTTCTTGGTCCACTCGTCGATGTCGTCGACGTCCTGGATGTGGTCCCAGCGCGGGTCCTTCGCAAGCACGGCCACGACCTTGTCGTCGCCGCCGGCCTCGTCGCTCATCTTGAGCACGCCGACGGGGCGTACCTTCGCGAGGATGCCGGGGTGCAGCTCGCGGTCGAGCAGCACGAGCACGTCGAGCGGGTCGCCGTCCTCGCCGAGGGTGTTCTCGAAGAAGCCGTAGTTCGCGGGGTAGCCGAACACCGTGTAGAGGATGCGGTCGAGGTAGACGCGGCCGGTGCCGTGGTCGACCTCGTACTTCACGCGGCTGCCGCGGGGGATCTCGATGACGGCGTCGTACGCGCCCATACTCGTGCTCCTTAGATCTGTGGATTTCCGCGGCCCAGCCTAGTCGGAGGCCGCCGCGGACCGGAGTCGGACCCCCGCTAGCGTGGAGACATGGATCACCGCCCAGGGCTCGACCCGTCCGTCGCCGAGGTGCGCCGCGCCGTCCGTGCCGCTCTCGGTCGCGTCGACGGACCCGTCGTGGTGGCGCTGTCGGGCGGCCCGGATTCGCTGGCCCTCGCGGCGGCCACCTCGTTCGAGGCGGCCCGCGCCGGCATCCTGGCCGAGGCCGTCGTCGTCGACCACGGACTGCAAAAGGGGTCGGATGCCGTGGCGGCGGCCGCCGCCGAGAAGGCGCGTGCTCTCGGTCTCGGCGCCCGCGTCGTCCGCGTCGAGGTCGGGTCGACCGGCGGGCCCGAGGCAGCGGCGCGGACGGCGCGCTATGCGGGTCTCGCTGCGGCGGCCGCCGAGATCGGGGCCGATGTCGTCCTGCTCGGGCACACGCTCGACGACCAGGCCGAGACCGTCCTGCTCGGTCTCGCGCGCGGCTCCGGGGGGCTGAGCCTCGCCGGAATGCCCACGCAGAGGCGGGATGCCACGGGCCCGGTCTGGGTGCGCCCCCTGCTCTCGGTGCGCCGGCGCACGACCGTCGCCGCCTGCGCAGCCGAGGGGCTGGAGCCGTGGACCGATCCGCACAATGCGAACCCGGCGTACTCACGGGTGCGCGTGCGCGACCGGGTGATGCCGGTGCTCGAGTCCGAGCTCGGCCCCGGGGTGGCCGAGGCCCTCGCCCGCACCGCCGAGCAGCTGCGCGAGGACGCCGATGCGTTCCAGGACATGATCGACGAGACCATCGAGGACATCGTCGAGCACGCCGAGGCGGGCATCTCGATCTCGGTCACCGCGCTCGCTGCGAACCCGGCAGCCCTGCGTAACAGGATCGTCCGCTACGTGGTCGACAGCGAGTTCGGCGTCTCCTTGTCCCGCGCGCAGACGCTCGAGGTCGCCCGCCTCGCCACCGACTGGACGGGGCAGGGGCCCATCGATCTTCCCGGGTGCCTCGCCCGCCGCGTCGGTGCGCGCATCGAGGTCGTCGCGCGGACGGCATCCTGATTCCGCCGACGTAGACTTTCCCAATGCGCGCCGCCGACATCTCCGACGACATCAGCGAAGTCCTCCTCACCGAGGAGCAGATCCACGAGAAGCTCGGGGAACTCGCGAAACAGGTGGCCACCGACTACGAGGGGCGCGACGTCGTCCTCGTGGGTGTGCTCAAGGGCGCGGTCATGGTCATGGCCGACTTCGCGCGTCACCTTCCCATCCACGTGTCGATGGACTGGATGGCGGTGTCCTCGTACGGCGCGAGTACGCGCTCGAGCGGTGTGGTGCAGATCCGCAAGGACCTCGACACCGACATCACGGGTAAGCACGTGCTGATCGTCGAGGACATCATCGACTCGGGCCTCACCCTCAGCTGGCTGCTCGAGAACTTCGCCTCGCGCGGTGCCGAGTCCGTCGAGGTGCTCGCGCTGCTGCGCAAGCCCGACGCCATGAAGGTCGAGGTCGACTGCCGTTACGTCGGTTTCGACATCCCCAACGACTTCGTCATCGGGTACGGCCTCGACTACGCCGAGCGCTACCGCAACCTCCGCGACGTCGCGGTGCTCGCCCCCCACGTCTACTCCTGAGAGCACCTCGACCGCACGACGCCGGGCGGGTGGCATCCCGGGCCTTGTACGCCCATGACGAACGCACAGGCCCGGCATAGTCCGTGGGCGTTAGCCTGTTGCGACCGCATTTCTGCGGAGGATCACGAAAGGGCTGGGCTCGCCCACCATGAATTTCAAGAAGATCACGCGAAATCCGATCATCTACGTTCTGCTGGTCGGTCTGCTTCTGGTCATCGGTTTCTCCCTCATCTCCAACCTGAGTGGTGCCCGTCAGGTCTCCACCAAGGAGGGCCTCGACCTGCTCAAGGGCGGCACCGTGAGCCAGGTCGTGACGAACGATCCCGATCAGCGCGTCGACCTGAAGCTGTCGCAGCCCTTCGAGGGCGCCAACGACGTGCAGTTCTACTTCAGCCAGGCCCGTGCGAACGAGGTCGCGAGCGCGATCGACGCGGCGAACCCCTCCGACGGCTTCAACGACGTCGTGCCCAAGCCCAGCTGGTTCGACAGCATCCTCGGCCTGATGCTGCCGCTCGTCCTCCTCGGTCTGCTCTTCTGGTGGCTGCTCTCCAGCGCCCAGGGCGGCGGTAGCAAGGTCATGCAGTTCGGCAAGTCGCGGGCCAAGCTCGTGACGAAAGAAACCCCCACCGTCACGTTCCAGGACGTCGCGGGCTCCGACGAGGCCATCGAAGAGCTCGACGAGATCAAGGAATTCCTCAAGGACCCGAAGAAGTTCGAGGAGGTCGGCGCTCGCATTCCGAAGGGTGTCCTGCTCTACGGCCCTCCCGGAACCGGCAAGACCCTGCTCGCCCGCGCCGTCGCCGGCGAGGCCGGCGTGCCGTTCTACTCGATCTCGGGCTCGGACTTCGTCGAGATGTTCGTCGGCGTCGGTGCGAGTCGCGTCCGCGATCTGTTCAACCAGGCCAAGGAGAGCTCTCCGGCCATCATCTTCATCGACGAGATCGACGCCGTCGGCCGCCATCGCGGCGCCGGCATGGGCGGCGGTCACGACGAGCGCGAGCAGACGCTGAACCAGATGCTCGTCGAGATGGACGGATTCGACCCCAAGGTCAACGTCATCGTCATCGCGGCGACCAACCGCCCCGACATCCTCGACCCCGCCCTGCTGCGCCCCGGTCGCTTCGACCGTCAGATCGGTGTCGATGCTCCCGACCTGAAGGGTCGCCAGCGCATCCTCGAGGTGCACGGTCGCGGCAAGCCGCTCTCGGACTCGGTCGACCTCGAGGTCGTGGCCCGCAAGACGCCCGGCTTCACCGGTGCCGACCTGGCCAACGTGCTCAACGAGGCGGCCCTGCTGACCGCCCGCTCCAACGCGCAGCTGATCGACAACCGCGCCCTCGACGAGGCCATCGACCGCGTGATCGCAGGTCCCCAGCGTCGCACCCGTGTGATGAAGGACAAAGAGAAGCTCATCACGGCGTACCACGAGGGAGGTCACGCCCTGGCCGCCGCCGCGATGAACCACACCGACCCCGTCACCAAGGTCACGATCCTCCCGCGCGGCAAGGCGCTCGGATACACGATGGTGCTTCCCCTCGACGACAAGTACTCCGTCACCCGCAACGAGCTGCAGGACCAGCTGACGTACGCGATGGGCGGCCGTGTGGCCGAGGAGATCGTCTTCCACGACCCCACCACGGGTGCGTCGAACGACATCGAGAAGGCGACGAGCATCGCTCGCAAGATGGTCACCGAGTACGGCATGACCAACGAGGTCGGCCCGGTCAAGCTCGGCGGCTCGTCGGGCGAGGTCTTCATGGGTCGCGACATGGGCCACGGCCGCGACTTCTCGGAGCGCATCGCCGAGCGCGTCGACGCGCAGGTGCGGGCGCTGATCGAGCAGGCGCACAACGAGGCCTACCAGGTCATCAACGACAACCGCGAGGTGCTCGATCGTCTCGCGCTGGCGCTGCTCGAGAAGGAGACCCTCGACCACAACGAGCTGGCCGAGATCTTCACCGACGTCAAGCGCCTGACGCCGCGCCCGCAGTGGCTGTCGTCGGGGGATCGTCCGGTGTCGGACCAGCCGCCGATCGAGGTGCCCCGTCGTCAGCAGCCCGCCGGCATCGCGGCATCCACCGAGGCGGAAGCGCAGGCCGCGGCGAAGGCGCAGGCCCGTCCGAGCGGACAGACGCGCCCGGCCACCGCCTGAGGCGCCGTGGCCGTCGATCGTGAACGCGTCGCCGTCCTGGTGCGAGAGCTCCTGGAGGCGATCGGGGAGGACCCCGATCGCCCCGGGCTCCGCCAGACCCCGACGCGCGTCGCCGACTCCTGGGCCGAGTTCTTCGGGGGAGTGAATCAGGATGCCGGCGCCCCGCTGCAGCACACCATCTCGGTGTCGCGCGGGCCGGCGCCCGACACCCTCCCCTCGGGAGCCGTGATGCTGCGCGACATCGCCTTCCGGTCGATGTGCGAGCATCACCTGCTGCCGTTCCGGGGCCGCGCGCACGTCGCCTACCTTCCGGGTGAAGAGGTGGTGGGCCTCGGGGCGCTGCCGCGGGTGATCGACATCCTCGCCGCCCGCCCGCAGGTGCAGGAGCGTCTGGGCGAGCAGGTCGCCGACACGATCGCCTCGGCTCTCGACGCGCGCGGTGTGCTCGTCGTCCTGGACGCGGTGCACGAGTGCGTCACGATGCGCGGTGGGCGCCAGCTGGACGCCTCTACGGTGACGATCGCCGCGCGCGGAGCGTACGGCGACCCCGCCGCCCGGGCCGAGCTCGTCGCGCTGATCGGGGCGCGCGCGTGACCCTCATCATGGGGATCGTCAACGTCACCCCCGACTCCTTCAGCGACGGGGGACGCTTCCTCGACCCCGATGCGGCCCTCGCTCACGCGCGGCTCCTCCGTGAGCAGGGCGCCGAGATCCTCGACGTCGGCGGGGAGTCGACCAGACCCGGCGCGAAGCGGGTGGCGCCGCGCGTCGAGCAGCAGCGCGTGCTGCCGGTCGTCGAGGCACTGGCATCCGAGGGCTCGTTCGTGAGCATCGACACGATGAACGCCGCCACGGCGGTCGCCGCCGTGAGGGCTGGAGCTCGCCTCGTCAACGACGTCTCGGGTGGACTCGCCGACCCCGACATGATCGCCGCGGTCGCCGAGACGGAGGCCGAGATCGCCCTCGGCCACTGGCGCGGACCGTCGGCCGAGATGTACGCGCGGGCCGACTACGCGGACGTCGCTCGAGAGGTCTCGGCGGAACTCGCCGAGCGGATCGAGGCTGCTGTGTCCGCGGGCATCGACCGGTCGCGACTGGTCGTCGATCCCGGTATCGGTTTCGGCAAGCGGGGGGCGCAGAACTGGCAGACGCTGCGCGCGCTGCCCGAGATCGCCGAGCTCGGGATCCGCGTCCTGGTGGGAACGAGCCGCAAGAGGTTCCTCGCGGAGGTGATCGGCGACGACGCCGACCTCGCCCGTCGCGATCTCGCCACCGCTGTCACGAGTGCGCTGTCCGCTCGCTCCGGTGCGTGGGCCGTCCGCGTGCACGATGTGCCGACCACCCGCGACGCGCTCGCCGTCGCCCACGCTTGGGAGGCCTGATGGATGCCGATCGGATCACACTGACGGGGGTGCGCGCCGTGGGGCACCACGGGGTCTACCCCGACGAGAAGCGCGACGGGCAGGAGTTCGTGGTCGACGCGACGCTCTCCCTGTCGCTGCGACGGGCGGCGGAGACCGACGACGTCGCCGACACGGTGCACTACGGCGAGCTCGCCGAGCGGCTCGTCGAGATCGTCGAGGGCGATCCGGTCGACCTGCTCGAGACGCTGGCCCAGCGTTTGGCGGACGCGGTTCTCGCCGACGAGCGGGTGGATGCCGTCACGATCACCGTCCACAAGCCGCAGGCGCCCATCACCGTCGCCTTCGGTGATGTGGCCGTGACCATCTCGAGGTCCCGATCGTGAACGTGCGGTTGGCGCACGGGATCGACGGGGCTCCGCGTCCCACGCCCGTGCACGCGGTCGTCGCGCTCGGAGCCAATCTCGGGCAGCGACAGGAGACCCTCGCGGCGGCTGTCGACGAACTGCGGCGGTTGACCCTCACCACGCACGTGCGCGTCTCTGCTTCGATCGAGACGGTGGCCGTGACGCTCCGGGGCGAGGACGAGCACGCGCCTCGGTATCTGAACGCGGTGGCCGTCCTCGAGACGCGTCTGTCGCCGGGCGAGCTGCTCGCGTCGCTGCACCGGATCGAGGCGCGGCACGGCCGCGTCCGGCGGGAGCGCTGGGGCGACCGGACCCTCGATCTCGACCTGATCGCCTACGGCGACGAACGCATCGATCGCGACGACCTCGTCGTCCCGCACCCTCGCGCGCACGAGCGGGAGTTCGTGCTCGCGCCGTGGCTCGACGTGGATCCGGATGCCGAGCTCCCCGGCCGCGGACGCGTCGCCGATCTGCTCGAGAAGCTGAGCGGAGGAGTCGCATGAAGCGCACGGGCGCCGGCATCCTCACGATCGCCGTCATCGTCGGGCTGGTCGTGGGGTTCTTGCTCGACACCTCGCTCACCGCCATGGGGCGCTCGACGTTCGCTCCCGCGGCGAGCTTGCCCACGATCCTCGCCCTGCTCGGCGCCGTGATCGTGGTCCTCGCCGTCCCGGTCTATCGGTCGACGCGCGGCCGGAGCCCCCGCCGGATCGATCCGTTCCGCGCCCTGCGGATCGCGATGCTGGCGAAAGCGTCGTCGATCCTCGGGGCAGCCGCGGCGGGATTCGCGGGCGGTCTGCTCGCGTTCCTGGTGAGTCGGCCCGTGGTGCCCTCGGTAGGCTCGATGGGATCGATCATCGCGACACTCGTTTGCGCCGTCATCCTCGTCGTCGCGGGACTCGTGGCCGAGCAGCTCTGCACCATCCGGAAGGACGACGATGACGACGCCCCAGGGAACACCCCCGCAGGACCCGTGGAGATCTGACGTTCCGCAGACGCAGGCGGGGGTCTCGGAGGGGATCGCGGCCGAGCGATCTCGTGCTCATCGTGCGGATGGGGACCCCTCCGACGCCCGCCCGGCCGACGCTCGCCCCGCCGACGCTCGCCCCGCCGACGCTCGACGACCCGCCGAGGGCGATCCAGCGGCCGACGAGGCCGTCCTCGGCGTGGGCACGTACGATCGCATCCTCGAACCGCGCTCGGAGCGTCGCCTGCCCCTCGGAGAGGGCACGTGGCATCAGCTGGCCCGCGCGTACGTGCGGGTGCAGCTGATCTCGCAGGGGGCGGTGTTCGTCCTGGTGCTGGCTGCCGCCGTCGTCGTGCAGGCGCTCACGGGGTTCGTGTGGCAGTGGATTCCGGCGGGAGTGGTTCTGCTCGTCACCGTCATCGGGTTCGTCATCACGCCGCGTCAGGCGCGCTCCTTCGGCTATCAACTGCGTCGCGACGACCTCGTGTTCCGTCGAGGAATCCTGTGGCAGCGGGTGGTGGCGGTGCCGTACGGCCGCATGCAGCTCGTCGACATCACCCACGGCCCCCTCGACCGGGGCTTCGGCATCGCCCAGCTGAAGCTCGTCACCGCTGCGGCGTCAACGGGCGTGACCATCCCCGGGCTCACCCAGGAGGCGGCCGAACAGCTGCGCGACACGCTCGTGGCCGTCGCCGAGACCCGCCGGACCGGGCTGTGACCGATCCGGACACGGCGGGCTCGCCCCCGGAGTCGCAGCCTCGGCAACGGACGATCGTCCGGTCGCCGTACAGCGACGGGGAGTGGCATCGGCTCCACCCTCTGACGCCGTTGTTGCGCGGTGGGCTCACCCTTCTTGTGCTCGTGGGCGTCATCGTGGCGAACCTGCGGGAGCGTCTCGTCGAGTGGATCTTCCCGGTCTTCACCGATCTGCCCCCGGGGGAGCTTCCCCCCGACCCGGTCGATTTCCTCCTCGCGAACAATCTGATCCTCATCGCGGCGGCTGCGGCTCTCGTCGTGCTCATCGTGCTGCTGGTGCTGTTCCGGCTGTCCTGGCGGTTCCACACCCTGCGCATCGGCGAGGACGACGTCGAGGTGCGCTCGGGCGTGCTGTTCCGCACACACCGGCGCGCTCCGCTGGACCGCGTGCAGGGGGTCAACCTGACGCGTCCGATGGTCGCCCGTCTCCTGGGGCTCGCGAAGCTCGAGGTGGTCGGCGCAGGCCTCGATGCCAACGTCAAGCTGGAGTACCTCTCGGGCAAGGATGCCGAGGCCATCCGCGGCGACATCCTCCGCCTCGCGTCGGGGCGGCGTCTCGCCGAAGCGCGAGCAGAACCCGGTGGACGCTCGTCCCTCGCTCGGCAGGCGGCCGAGGCCGTGGGATCTGGCCTGCAGGGGATCGTCGACGGGGAGGACCTCTCCGACGCCGAGCCGGAGAGCATCGTGCGTATTCCGTTCGGCCGGCTCGTGGCATCCCGTGTTCTCAGTGGATCGAGCCTCATCCTCATCGCCTTCGTCGTCGGGATCGTCGTGGCCGCGTCGGTGTCGACGCTGTGGCTGCTGTTCACGATCGTTCCGATGTTCCTTGCCTTCGGCGCGTACTACGTGCGGTCGATCGCCCAGGGGCTGCGGTACTCCATCGCCCCGACCCCCGACGGCGTCCGCGTGACGTTCGGTCTGTTCACGACGGTCTCGGAGGTCGTGCCGCCCGGCCGCGTGCACGCGATCGAGGTGCGACAGCCCCTGATGTGGCGTCCGTTCGGATGGTGGGCGATCTCGGTGAACCGCCTCTCGGGGCGGGCCTCGACCGACACGAGCAACGATCAGCTGGCGGCGGTGCTCCCGATCGGAACGCGCGCCGATGTCGAGCGCGTCCTGCGGATCCTCGCCCCCGGCCTGTCGGCCGACGAATGGACACTCGTGTTCCGTGACGGCATCCTGGGTCCGGTGGATGACGACCCGTACGTGACGACCCCGAGACGCGCTCGGTGGCTGCGCCCGCTGTCCTGGCGCCGCAACGGAGCGCTGCTGACCACCGACGCGTTGCTGATGCGTCGCGGGTGGGTGTGGCGTTCGCTGAGCATCGTCCCCCTCGCTCGACTGCAGTCGATCGGTTTGCACCAGGGGCCGCTCGCCCGCGCCACGGGCACAGCCACCCTCATCGCCCACGTGATCGCCGGCACCGTGCAGACGTCGGTCGGTGTTCTGGACCGCGACGACGCCCTGGGGCTGTTCGAGCGGACGGCTCGAGCCGGCGTCGATGCGGCGGCGATCGACCGCACCCACCGGTGGGCCGGATGAGCCGCGGTCGTGATGGACGCCTCGGCGTCGGGGTGATCGGGGCCGGACGCGTCGGGCCGGTCATCGCGGCGGCATTGGCGGGAGCGGGCCACGCCCTGACGGGGATCACGTCGGGCTCCGACGACGACCGTGTCGAGGCGATCCTGCCGGGACTCCCGGTGCTCACGGCCGACGAGGTCGTGCGACGCAGCGAGCTCGTGGTCGTGGCGGTGCCGCACGACCAGCTTCCGGGTCTGGTGTCGGGTCTCGCCGAGGTCGGCGCCTGGCAGCCCGGCCAGCTGGTCCTGCACACGGACGCCGCGTACGGGTCGCGGGTGCTGGATCCCGCCGCCCGTAGCGGTGCGATTCCGCTGGCCATCCATCCCGCCATGGTCTTCACGGGAGTGTCGTCGATCGATCTGCGCCAACTCGCCCAGTCGTATGCCGCCGTCACGGCCCCCGCTCCGGTGCTGCCGATCGCGCAAGCGCTCGCGGTCGAGCTCGGGTGCGAACCGGTCGTGGTCGCCGAGGACGATCGGGCGACGTACGCCGAGGCCATCGCGACGGCGACGGAGTTCTCGCGTTCGATCGTGCGCCAGTCGTCGGCGCTCTTGGATCGCATCGGGGTCGAGAATCCCGGCGCGTACCTGTCTGCGCTCGTCCGATCGAGCGTCGACCAGGCTCTGGTCGAGGGCGGGCGCCGCGACGACCTCGACGGCACCGCTACGATCGACGGATGATCCGCACCCTCGAGGATCTGCGCACCCGACTCGGACAGATCCGAGGCGCAGATCGATCGGACGCCGGCCCGAGCGTCGCCCTGGTATCGACCCTCGGTGCTCTGCACGACGGTCACGTCGACCTGATCCGCGAAGCCCGCGACCTCGCCGACGTGGTCGTGGTGTCGACCTTCGTCAATCCTCTGCGCTTCCGCACGGCCGACGACACGGCGGCTTATCCCCGCTCGCCGGAATCCGACGCGCGGGTTCTCGCCGACCTGGGCGTGGATGTCGTCTTCGCTCCCACGATCGAGGTGTTCCTCCCGGCGGGGACGGCCACGACGCGCGTCTCGGCGGGCGATATCGGCCTGCGTTACGAGGGTCGCGTGCGCCCGTTCTACTTCGACGGGGTCCTCACCGTCGAAGCGAAGCTCTTCCACCTCGTGCGCCCCGACGTCGCGGTGTACGGCGAGCGCGACCTGCAGCGCATCTTCCTCGTGCGTCGGATGGTGCGCGATCTCGACTTCTCGATCGACATCGCGACGGTGCCGACCGTGCGCACCGACGACGGCCTGCCCGTGTCGAGCCGTGTGGCGCTGCTCGATGCGGCCGATCGGCGCGCGGCCGCGGCTCTTCCGCGCGCCCTCGAGGCGGCGGCATCGAACTCCGATCTCGGGGTCGATGCGTGCATCGCGGCGGCTCAGTCGTCGCTGATGGGCGAGCAACGCATCACCCTGGAATACCTGAGCGTGGTCGATCCCGAGACGTTCCTGCCCGTGGACGACGGGCACCGCGGTCGCGCGTTCGCCCTCATCGCCGCCACCGTGGGCGGCCACCGATTCATCGACAACGCCGAGATCTCGCTGCGCTGACGGCGGTCGCCCCGGTCGCGACTCCGGGGCGGTCGGGGACGACGAATAGACTGGGGGAGACCCCGAGGAGCCTCCCTGATGACCGACGCGCCCGCGAACGACGCTGCCGAACCGACCGAAGACGAGGTCTTCGAACAGAAGGCGGTGCGCCTGGCCAAGCGCGAGCGCCTGCTCGCGGAACGTGTCGACGCCGCGGGCGGTCCGTATCCGGTCGTCGTCCCCGTCACCACGACGATCCCCGAGCTGCGCGCGCGTTTCGGCGATCTCGAAGCCGGCGCCGAGACGGGCGAGACGGCCGGGGTCGCCGGCCGCGTGGTGTTCAGCCGTAACACGGGCAAGCTCTGCTTCGCGTCTTTGCAGTCCGGCGACGGAAGCCGCATCCAGGCCATGATCTCGCTCGCGAACGTGGGGGAGGAGTCGCTCCAGGCGTGGAAGGAGCTCGTCGATCTCGGCGACCACGTCTTCGTCTCGGGTGAGGTCATCTCGAGCCGCCGGGGCGAGCTGTCGATCATGGTCGCCGAGTGGACGATCGCCGCCAAGGCCGTGCTGCCCCTGCCGAACCTCCACACGGAGCTCAGCGAGGAGAGCCGCGTTCGCAGCCGCTTCCTCGACCTGATCGTGCGCGACCGCGCCCGCGAGACGGTCCTGGCCCGTGCCAAGGTGAACGCGAGCCTGCGTCGCACCTTCACCGAGCGTGACTTCGTCGAGGTCGAGACCCCGATGCTGCAGGTGCAGCACGGCGGTGCGAGCGCCCGTCCGTTCACGACGCACTCGAACGCCTTCGACACCGAGCTGTTCTTGCGCATCGCGCCCGAGCTCTACCTCAAGCGCGCCGTCGTGGGCGGCATCGACCGGGTCTACGAGATCAACCGCAACTTCCGCAACGAAGGTGCCGACACGACGCACAGCCCCGAGTTCGCGATGCTCGAGGCGTACCAGGCCTACACCGACTACAACGGCATCGCCGACCTGACCCAGACCCTGATCCAGGACGCCGCCGTCGCCGTGGCGGGGTCGACCACCGTCACGTGGGCAGACGGCACCGAGTACGACCTGGGCGGCGAGTGGGACCGCATCTCGATGTACGAATCGCTGTCGGCGGCGTCCGGTCGTGAGATCACCCCCGAGACCTCGCTCGACGAGCTGCGCGCACTCGGCGGCGAGGCCGGCGTCGACGCCCCGCCCCAGGACACCCACGGCAAGTGGGTCGAAGAGCTGTGGGAGCACTTCGTGAAGGGCGGCCTGACACGGCCGACCTTCGTCATGGACTTCCCCGTCGACACCAGCCCCCTCGTGCGCGAGCACCGCTCGATCGCGGGCGTCGTCGAGAAATGGGATCTCTACGTGCGCGGCTTCGAGCTCGCGACCGGGTACTCCGAGCTCGTCGACCCCGTGATCCAGCGTCACCGCTTCACCGAGCAGGCGAAGCTGGCCGCTCGGGGCGACGTCGAAGCGATGCCCATCGACGAGGAGTTCTTGCGTGCCCTCGAGCACGGTATGCCCCCCACCGGCGGCATGGGCATGGGAATCGACCGTCTGCTCATGGCGATCACCGGGTTGGGAATCCGGGAGACGATCCTGTTCCCGCTGGTGAAGTAGGACGCTCGAAGACCCACTCCGGGAGGCGCCCGGCGTCGATGATGTCGAGCATGATCGCGCTCAGACCGTGGTCCGCGTCGATCTCGAGTGCCGTCTCGGCGTAGGTGGCGGCGTGGGAGCCTCTTCCCCGCGCCCATGCGAGCCAGGCGCACGCCGACAGGGCACCCGTGCGACGCTCCTGGGGGAGGGCTGCGGCCACGAACCGGCAGAGCTCGAGGGCGCGGCGAAGACGATCGGGGTCGGGGTGAGCTCCCTCTCCCCACATCGGCCGAGCGAGGTCGTCGGGGAACGGCTTCCCGCGGTGGAACGCCGTTTGCGCGTGGAGAACGGCGTCACCCGTGGCGAGGTCGGCCGCCCACTGCATGAGCGCCACGTCTCGCAGCGAAGGGCGGGCGAGGCAGAAGGCGACCGCGGCGAGCTGTGCGGCGTCGAGGTCGGAGGGTGCGCAGGCCAGAGCGTCCTCGAGAAGCATAGGTGGATCCGCGATGAACGCTGCGGCCGGGTCGGCTGTGGCGGCACGTTTCAACAGGGGGAGCCCTCGCCGCTCGTGCGCGCCGCCGAGTACGCGCTCGATCTTCCGCAGCACGGCGAGCATGCTGCGGGAGACGGCGGGATCGACCTGCGGGAGACCCGCCGCGGCGAACTGGTCGTCGTCGCACGGAAACTCGGGTTCGCCCAGCGGCGGCGCGGTGAGCTCGCTCAGCGGGTGTGGCACCGCTGACGAGGGCGACAGGTAGCTCTTCCAGCCGTCCGCGCCGACGACGAGGGCGTCGATGACACGGAGCCCGCAGATGTCGGCCCGGGCGATGGCTGCATCGACGAGCGCGCGGTGCGGCAGGTCCGCGAGGTCGGCGAGCGCGCCGTCGGCGTAGACGACGATCGCCACGGCATCGGTTCGCGCGACCTTGCACGCCATGCCGATGACCGTCGAGGCGATGCTCTCATCCGAGACGGACCGGTCGGTCGGGGGGAGATCGACGCGCATCGCGCCGAGCGAGCGGGACTCGGCGAACGGCACGAGGACGAGGCTCTGGCGCGGGGTGCATTCGAGCAGGCGTGGGACGAGGGCGAGGAACGAGGCGGACGAAGTGACGGGGACGACGGCGGGTGTCATGCCTCGAGGGTGGCCAAAACGGTCACCCTCCCGCCGTGCGGAATAGCTCGATCGTGGATGAATCCGCGCATCAGCGGCCTGGGGAGGAGTCCCTTGAGACCGCGCGCTCAGGCAGCGCGGGTATCCTCGAAGCCATGGACGAGACCTGGACTGCGATGCTGTGGGCGATCCTGCCGACCCTCGTGGTGTCGGTGGTCTTCTTCTTCATCCTCCGCAATGTCATCCGGATGGATCGCACCGAGCGCAAGGCCTACGCGCGCATCGAAGCGGAGGAGCGTGCCAAGCGCGGTCTTCCCCCCGTCGCGCGCACGGGCGAGGGGCCCGCGGCCTGACAACCCGGCGGCCCCTGTCGGAGGCCGTCGCTACGCTGGGTCCACAACCCGTGCAGGAGGACCCGTGCTCAACGCCACGTTCGACGCGAGCTGGCTCGTCATCACGCTCTTCGTCGTCGACCTGGTGGTGCGCATCGCCGCGATCATCATCGTTCCGCGCAACCGGCGGCCCACCGCCGCGATGGCCTGGCTGCTCGCGATCTACTTCATCCCCTTCGTGGGGGTCTTCCTCTTCCTGCTCATCGGCAACCCGCGGCTGCCGCGAAAGCGCCGTCGCAAGCAGGCGGCGATCAATGAGTACATCCACGACACGAGCGCTTCGCTCGAGTTCGGCACCCTCCGCCCCAACGCCCCCCAGTGGTTCCGCGCGCTCGTTCAGCTCAACCGCAATCTGGGGGCCATGCCGATCGCAGGAGACAACGCCGCCACCCTGATCGCCGACTACCAGCAGAGCCTGGATGCCATGGCCGAGGCCATCCGGCAGGCGCAGCGTTACGTGCATGTCGAGTTCTACATCCTGCAGACCGACGACTCGACCGACAACTTCTTCCGCGCCCTCGAAGAGGCCGCGCAGCGCGGCGTCGTCGTGCGCGTCCTGCTGGATCACTGGGCGAACCGCGGCAAGCCGTTCTACCGGCAGACGCTTCGACGCCTCGATGCGATGGGCGCTCACTGGCACCTCATGCTGCCCGTCCAACCGCTGCGCGGCCGATATCAGCGTCCCGACCTGCGTAATCACCGCAAACTCCTCGTGATCGACGGCGATGTCGCCTACATGGGTTCGCAGAACGTCACCGACTCGTCGTACAACCTGCGAAAGAACATCCGCCGCGGTCTGCACTGGGTGGACCTGATGGTCCGCGTCGAGGGCCCCGTCGTCGCGAGCATCAACGCGGTGTTCCTCTCCGACTGGTACAGCGAGACCGACGAGACCCTCCGCGACGAGATCGATCTGTTCAGCGTGACGTCGGGCCCGGGCGATCTCGACTGTCAGGTCGTGCCCTCGGGCCCCGGATTCGATTTCCAGAACAACCTCAAGCTGTTCCTCGGCCTGTTGTTCGCCGCGAAAGAACGCATCATCATCGTCAGCCCCTACTTCGTCCCCGACGAAGCGCTGCTGCTCGCGATCACGACCGCGTGCCAGCGCGGCGTGCACGTCGAGCTCTTCGTCTCGGAAGAGGGCGATCAGGCGATGGTCTACCACGCCCAGCGCAGCTACTACGAGGCTCTGCTGCACGCGGGCGTCACGATCTGGATGTACCGCAAGCCCTACATCCTGCACAGCAAGAGCGTCACGATCGACGACGAGGTCGCCGTCATCGGTTCCAGCAACATGGACATGCGATCGTTCGGTCTGAATCTCGAGGTGTCGCTGCTCGTGCGCGGCGAGGAGTTCGTCCGCGACATGCGCGACGTCGAGGATGCCTACCGCACCCTCAGCCGGCAGCTGACGATCGAGGAGTGGCGCCGCCAGCCGTTGCGCTCGACGATCCTCGACAACCTGGCCCGCCTCACCTCTGCCCTGCAGTGACGCGCCGCGGCGTTCGCCGCCGGCATCCAGGATTCTCCGACATCATGGGGCAGAACTCGCCCCCGGAGGTTCTCATGTCACGTCCCCGCTTGACCCTGATCGCAATGATCGGCGCCGGTTTCGTCGTCGCCGGTGCTCTCGCCGGATGCGCCACGGGCGCGTCATCGCCTTCGATGTCGGGGGGAGTGTCCCCCAGCCCGGATGCCACGAGCGCGACGCCGTCCGCCGAGATCGGGGCCGCGTGGGTCGACGGCGGCCGGTCGATCGCCGTGGTCACGAACGGAAGCTCCTCGTGCCCGCCGGTCGTCAGCGGCCAGCCGAGCGTCGCCGGAGCCGTGATCACGGTGCAGCTCGCCGGGTCTTCTCAGCAGGAGTGCACGCGCGACATGGCTCCGCGGGCCACGCTGGTCGCGCTGCCCGCGGGTGTCGACCCCGCCAAGGACCTCACCGTCACCGTGACGGGTGCGGCGCAGGGCGAGGCGAACCTCGCGGGGCTTGCGACCACGCCCGCGGCCCCGAGCGAATTCTCGCCCTCCGCGGGCTGGGTGAACGACTCGCTGGTCGCGATCGTCACCTACGGCAGCTCCACGTGCGTCCCGTCCGTCGAGACGATCACCGCCGCCGGCGGCGATGTCGCCGTGCAGTTCGCGACGCCGCCGGCAGATCAGATCTGCACCATGGACATCGCACCGCGCGTGACACTCGCCGACATCGGCCGCGAGGCCGGCTCGGGCGCGGTGTCGCTCGTGCTCTCCGGCGGTGGCGTCGATGCGAGCGCGCCCATCCCCGTACTCGGCACGCGCTGACCGCGGCGGGGGCGTCAGCGCTCCACGACGAGGAGGTCGCCGACCTCGCACTCCAGCACGCGGCAGATCGCGGACAGCGTCGAGTAACGGATCGCGCGGGCACGGTCGTTCTTCAGCACCGACAGGTTGACCACCGACACCCCGACGAGCTCGCTGAGTCGCGTCAACGTCATGCCCCGCGCCTCGAGGAGTTCATCGAGGCGACAGTGGATGCCGGTGGGCCCGTCGTCCGTGGCGGCCGGGGTCATACGAGGCCTTCGGTGTCGCGCTGGAGGCGGTCGCCGACCGCGAAGACGGTGCCGGCGAGGGCGACGACGAAAGCGACGGCGAAGATCGTGAAGACGTCGACCGTTCCCACGACGGCACGGTCGTACGTGCCGTCGGACACTCGCGCGAGGGCGCCGTTGACGGCCATGTTGTGGAAGAACGGCACGAGATACATCCCCGCGAGGGCGACGAGGCCCGCGGTGGTCACGAGCACGGTGTGCGCGCGCGAGAAGATGCGGCCGCGCAGGATGCCGAAGCACAGTACGAGCAGCAGGGCGACCACCGTCACCATCGCGACGGCGAACAGGACGTGGCTGATGACGAGCGCGGCGAGAGATGCGGGCTGCAGCGACGCCACCGTCACCGAGGCGGAGTCCAGCTGAACGGCCACCGGCGATCCGCCGGGACCGAGCGGGGCCTGTGCCTCGGTCGCGACGAACGGCGCGAGCAGTGTGATGTCGCGATTCGGCAGGACGCTCGCGAGGTCGATGATCGTCTGCACGACGGCGGACACGGCGATGGCGACACCGCCGATGAGGAAGAGGGTGAAGCCGATGGTGTCGCCGCGCGAGAGGATGCGCGGCTGTGTACGCGTGGGTGTCACGGAGACTCCTTATCGATGATCGTTATTATCGATGTTCGATAAGGTATCGACTGTCGATGGGTTTTGCAACCCCGACCGGCGAGGCGGTATGCCCACGGCGAACACGGGGCTCTGGCATCCGGCCGCTGGTTACTCTCGATGTACGGCGCGCGGAGGCGTGCCTGTCAGCCCATTTTTGGAGGGACTGAGGATGTTCGAAAGATTCACCGATCGTGCTCGTCGTGTGGTCGTGCTCGCCCAAGAAGAGGCGAAGATGTTGAACCACAACTACATCGGCACGGAGCACATCCTTCTGGGCCTCATCCACGAGGGTGAGGGTGTGGCTGCCAAGGCGCTGGAGTCGCTGGGCATCTCGCTCGATGCCGTCCGCGAGCAGGTGCAGGACATCATCGGCCAGGGTCAGCAGCAGCCGACCGGCCACATCCCCTTCACGCCCCGTGCGAAGAAGGTCCTCGAGCTGTCGTTGCGCGAAGCGCTCCAGCTCGGCCACAACTACATCGGAACCGAGCACATCCTGCTCGGTCTCATCCGCGAGGGTGAGGGCGTCGCCGCCCAGGTCCTCGTCAAGCTCGGTGCCGACCTGAACAAGGTGCGCCAGCAGGTCATCCAGTTGCTCTCGGGCTACCAGGGCAAGGAGCCCGCGGGCGTCGCCTCGGGTGCCGGCGAGCAGACCCAGGGCGCGGCCCAGGGCGGGTCGGCCGTGCTCGACCAGTTCGGACGCAACCTCACGCAGGCTGCGCGCGACAACAAGCTCGACCCCGTCATCGGGCGCGAGAAAGAGATCGAGCGCGTGATGCAGATCCTGTCGCGCCGGTCGAAGAACAACCCCGTCCTGATCGGAGAGCCCGGCGTCGGCAAGACCGCCGTCGTCGAGGGACTCGCGCAGGCCATCGTCAAGGGCGATGTCCCCGAGACGCTGAAGGACAAGCAGGTCTATTCGCTCGATCTCGGCTCCCTCATCGCCGGGTCCCGCTACCGCGGCGATTTCGAAGAGCGCCTGAAGAAGGTCACGAAAGAGATCCGCACGCGCGGCGACATCATCGTCTTCATCGACGAGATCCACACCCTCGTGGGCGCGGGCGCCGCAGAGGGCGCGATCGACGCGGCATCCATCCTCAAGCCGCTCCTCGCGCGCGGTGAGCTCCAGACCATCGGTGCCACCACGCTCGACGAGTACCGCAAGCACTTCGAGAAGGACGCCGCTCTCGAGCGCCGCTTCCAGCCGATCCAGGTCGCCGAGCCGAGCCTGCCCCACGCGATCAACATCCTGAAGGGGCTGCGCGACCGCTACGAGGCGCACCACAAGGTGCAGATCACCGACGGCGCCATCGTCGCCGCGGCGAACCTGGCCGACCGCTACATCAGCGACCGGTTCCTCCCCGACAAGGCCATCGACCTGATCGACGAGGCCGGCGCCCGCCTGCGTCTGTCGATCCTGTCGAGCCCGCCGGAGCTGCGCGAGTTCGACGAGAAGATCGCCAAGGTCCGCGAGCAGAAGGAGCAGGCCTCCGAGGACCAGGACTTCGAGAAGGCCGCCGCGCTGCGCGACGAGGAGAAGTCGCTCCTCGCGGAGCGCCTGCGTCTCGAGAAGCAGTGGCGCTCGGGCGACGTCGCCTCCCACGCGGTGGTCGACGAGGGCCTGATCGCCGAGGTCCTCGCGCAGGCGACCGGCATCCCGGTGTTCAAGCTCACCGAAGAAGAGTCCAGCCGCCTCATGTTCATGGAGAAGGCGCTGCACCAGCGCGTCATCGGCCAGGAAGAGGCGATCGCGGCCCTCTCGCGCACGATCCGTCGTCAGCGTGCGGGTCTCAAGGACCCGAAGCGCCCCTCGGGCTCGTTCATCTTCGCCGGCCCCACCGGTGTCGGAAAGACCGAGCTCGCCAAGGCACTCGCCGAGTTCCTGTTCGACGACGAGGGCGCGTTGATCTCCCTCGACATGTCGGAGTTCGGCGAGAAGCACACGGTCTCGCGTCTGTTCGGTGCCCCTCCCGGGTTCGTCGGCTTCGAAGAGGGCGGCCAGCTCACCGAGAAGGTGCGTCGCAAGCCCTTCTCGGTCGTGCTCTTCGACGAGATCGAGAAGGCCCACCCGGACATCTTCAACTCGCTCCTGCAGATCCTCGAAGAGGGTCGTCTGACCGATGGTCAGGGTCGCGTCATCGACTTCAAGAACACCGTGATCATCATGACGACGAACCTCGGTTCGTCGGCGATCGCCGGTGGCCCGGTCGGCTTCCAGGTCGAGGGCAGCGCGCAGACCTCGTACGAGCGGATGAAGGGCAAGGTCGACGAGGAGCTCAAGCGTCACTTCAAGCCCGAGTTCCTCAACCGTGTCGACGATGTCATCGTCTTCCCGCAGCTGAACAAGGACGAGCTCCGCCAGATCGTCGGCCTGTTCGTGAAGCGCCTCGCCGACCGGCTGCTCGATCGCGACATGACCGTCGAGCTGTCGGACGACGCGAAGGACAAGCTCATCGAGATCGGTTTCGACCCGACCCTCGGAGCTCGCCCCCTGCGCCGCGCCATGCAGCGCGAGGTCGAGGACCGGCTCAGTGAGAAGATCCTGCACGGCGAGCTCGAGTCGGGCGACCACGTGAAGGTCGGCGTCGAGAACGGTCAGTTCTCGTTCGAGACCAGCCCGCGCGGCGAGAAGGTCGCGATCGGCGTCGGAACGGCGGGAGAGATCGCCGCCACCCCCGACACCCTCGCGGGCAGCTGATCGCGTAGAACAAGAAGGGGCCCGGATGCCATGGCATCCGGGCCCCTTGTCGTCGTGTGCCGCGGCTGGTCAGAACAGCTGGCGCGCGTTCGTCGCGGCGAGGTCGATCAGCTCGTCGCCGCGACCGGAGAGGACCGTTCGGATCGCGTACAGCGTGAAGCCCTTGGCCTGTTCGAGAGTCACGGACGGGGGCATCGACAGCTCCTGGCGTGCCGTCTTCACCGACACGAGCGCCGGGCCGGGGTGCGCGAGGGCCGCGGCGAGCGAGGTCTCGAGGTCGGCGGACTCGTCGACGCGGAACGACGTGATGCCGATGGCTTCGGCGACGGCCGCGAAGTCGGGGTTACGCAGGTCGGTGCCGTAGTTGACGAACCCGGCCGCCTTCATCTCCAGCTCGACGAAATTGAGCGAGGAGTTGTCGAAGACGACGATCTTCACGGGAAGGTCGTTCTGGACGATCGTGATCAGCTCGCCGAGCAGCATCGCCAGCCCGCCGTCGCCCGCGAGAGCGACGATCTGGCGGTCGGGGAAGGCGGCTTGCGCGCCGATCGCGTGGGAGACGGCGTTCGCCATCGTGCCGTGCGCGAACGATCCGATCAGACGGCGCTCCTTCGTCATCGTGAGATAGCGCGCCGCCCACACCACGGGAGATCCCACATCGGGGATGAAGACCGCGTCATCGGCGGCGAGACGGTCGAGCGTGCGCGCGACGAACTGCGGGTGCAGCGGTTTGCCGGAGGCTGCGGGGACCGCGAGGTCGTCGAGCTTCGCGCGCGTGGTCCGGTAGTGGGAACGGGCGTCGTCGGCGTGCCGCGTCGATCGCCCCTCGGCCAGCAGCGGGAGGAGCGCGCGGGCGGTGTCGCGCACCGTGCCGACGAGTCCGATGTCGACGGGATGCCGGCGTCCGAGCTGTTCTCCTCGGACGTCGACCTGGATGTGCGTCGCGCGACTCGGGTAGAACTGCTGGTACGGGAAGTCCGTGCCCAGCATCAGGACGACATCGGCATCTTCCATCGCCCGGTACCCCGACGAGAAGCCGAGAAGCCCGGTCATCCCCACGTCGAACGGGTTGTCCCACTCGATGTGCTCCTTGCCGCGCAGCGCGTGCACGATCGGTGCCTGCAGGCGGCGTGCCAGGTCGACGACCTCGTCGTGGGCGTCGGCGACACCGGCTCCGGCGAGAATCGTCACCTTCTCGGCGGCGTTCAAGACATCGGCGGTGCGGCGCAGTTCGTCGTCGGACGGAAGGATGCGCGGAGTCGCGCGCGACACGGTCGCCACGCGGTCGTTCTTCGCTTTGGCGAGCAGCACGTCGCCCGGGATGACGAGCACGGCGACACCGCGCTTCTCGATCGCCTCTCGCATGGCGATCTCGAGCAGTCTCGGCATCTGCACCGGGTCGGCGACGTATTCGACGTAGACCGAGCACTCGCGGAAGAGTTCCTGCGGGTGCGTCTCTTGGAAGTAGGTCGATCCGATCTCCGCGGTGGGGATGTGCGCGGCGATCGCGAGGACCGGCACGCGCGAGCGGTTGGCGTCGTAGAGACCGTTGATGAGGTGCAGGTTGCCCGGCCCGCAGCTTCCCGCGCAGACGGTGAGCTCCCCCGTCAGCTCCGCCTCGGCCGAGGCGGCGAAGGCCGCTGCCTCTTCGTGCCGCACGTGCATCCAGCGGATTTCGCCATCTCGACGGATCGCGTCGGTGAAGCCGTTCAGGGAATCGCCGGGCAGGCCGTAGATGCGCTGCACGCCGTGATGGCGGAGGGCGGAGACGATGTTCTCGGCAACGGTAGGCACGAGGCAGTCCTTTCATCGAAGAAGGGGGCGAATCGCGCGACCGCTCGTGACGATCGCGCGTCACCATCGCCCACGCTACTCCCGTCGTCGAGGCTTTCCCCTGCCTCGCCTCTGAGCGGGCTATGCGTCGAACACACAGCTGCGCACTCGGCGTGGACGCCGCTTCTTCGCGGACCGCCGACCCGACCGGCGTACCCTGGGACCATGACC
Organism: Microbacterium sp. 20-116; assembly: GCF_041079415.1. Lineage (NCBI taxonomy): Bacteria > Bacillati > Actinomycetota > Actinomycetes > Micrococcales > Microbacteriaceae > Microbacterium > Microbacterium sp. 20-116. The sequence goes on along the minus strand of NZ_JBFYGP010000003.1, from coordinate 233,745 downwards.
TCATCCGCGCCGTTCGTCGTCCGCCCCGCCGGAACCGCCGACGTCCGACGCATCCACGAGCTCCTCGAGCCGTTCGTGCAGAAGCGCATCCTGCTGGGCAAAGACCTGGTCGTGCTCTACGGCTCCGTGCAGCAGTTCGTCGTCGCAGAGGCGGACGGCGTGGTCATCGGGTGCGGCGCTCTGCACGTGATGTGGGAGGACCTCGCCGAGATCCGCACGCTCATCGTCCACGACGACTGGCTGCACCATGGCGTGGGTCGCGGCATCGTCGAGACTCTCGAGGACCGCGCGCGCGAGCTCGGCGTCTCGCGACTGTTCTGCCTCACATTCGAGGTCGACTTCTTCACCCGTCGAGGTTTCGCCGAGATCGGCGAGCAGGTCGTGGACCCCGACGTGTACTCGCAGCTGGTGCGCAGCCCCGACGAGGGTGTCGCGGAGTTCCTCGACCTCGCGCACGTGAAGCCGAACACCCTGGGCAACACCCGGATGCTGAAGCAGCTGTGAGCCTGCGCTCCTGAGCGTGCCGTGGCGTGAGCGCACAGCCGCGCCGCCTACCCTGGAACCATGACCGATGCCCCCCGTAGGCGGAGGCAGTCCCCGGCGGTCTACCGTCGTCGTCGTCTCGCCGCAGGGCTCCTCGCCCTGCTGGTGATCGGCCTCGTCGTGTGGCTCGTCGCGGCTCCCCCGTGGCGTGCCGCCCCCACCGCCGAGGCGACTCCTGCTCCCGCTGCGAGCGCTCCCGTTGCCACGGCGACGACGACCGCGCCGGTGGCGTCCGGCGCTCCCTCGGCGTCTCCCTCCGTCTCGCCCACTCCGACCGCGCCCGCGGGGCCCGTCGAGTGCACGGCATCCGACATCACCGTCGCGGCACTGTCGGACAAGAGCGAGTACGCCCAGGGTGAGAACCCTCAGCTGTCGATCAAGCTCACGAACACGAGCGCGAACCCCTGCACCATGAACGTCGGGACGAGCGCGCAGTCGTTCACCGTGACCAGCGGGTCGGACGTGTGGTGGCGGTCGACGGACTGCCAGGCCGAGCCGAGCGACATGGAGGTGACGCTGGCCGCGGGCCAGGTCGTCACCAGCTCCGCACCGCTGACCTGGGACCGTACGCGCTCCTCGGTGAACTCGTGCGGCGGAGAGCGGCCCTACGCGCCCGGCGGGGGAGCGACCTACCACCTGAGCGTGTCCATCGGCGGCATTCCGTCGTCGGGCACGGCGTCGTTCATTCTGCGCTGAACGCACGAGGGGCGGATGCCGATCGGCATCCGCCCCTCGTGCGTTCGCGGCTCAGGCGCCGGGCTTCTTGCCGAACACCTCGTTCTGCATGGCGTCGTAGCCCTCCGCCTGGGGGTCGCCGTGCAGGCCGCCGGACAGGGCGTACTCCTCCTCGGGGGAGAGGACGAGGCGGTGGCGACCGTAGGCCGCGAAGGCGACGAAGATCACGGCGTAGACCACGATGATCGCCACGATCGCGAGCAGATACGCGGAGTTCAGCAGCAGGCCGAAGAAGACGACCGCGGCGATGATCGCCGCCGAGTAGGCGCCGAACAGACCCCAGGGGCTTCTGTAGGGCCGCACCGCGTTCGGGAACTTCCGTCGAAGGATGATGAACGACACCATCTGCAGGAAGTACGCCAGCACCGCGCCCCACACGGCGATGTTCAGCACGATCGCACCCGCCGGGCTGGTGTCGCCGCCGGCCGACTGCACGACGACGAGTGCGACGAAACCGAGAACCGCGCCGAACACCAGCGCGACCCAGGGTGTCTTGCGTGCGCCCGTGAGCGACAACCAGCGCGGGTAGTAGCCGGCGCGCGAGAGCGAGTACATGTTGCGCCCGTAGGCGAACATGATGCCCATCAGGGATGCCAGGAGTCCGACGAGAGCGAGCAGCGAGAGAAGGGCCGCGGCCTGGTCTCCGACCATCGCGCGGAAACCGTCGAGCAGGGGTTCGAGCGAGCTGCCGGTGGCGTCGGCGCCGAGCACGCCGGTGTTCAGGAACAGCACGATGAGGCCGGTGACGATGAGCGTGCCGCGGGCCCAGAGGCCGGCGCGGGGGATGTCGCGAGCGGGGTCGTGCGATTCTTCGGCGGCGAGGGGGAGCTCCTCGATGCCCAGGAAGAACCACATCGCGAAGGGGAGTGCCAACAGGATCGACCCGACGCCGAAAGGCAGGAACTCGGTGTTGCCGTCGGTGGGGGCGATGTTCCAGAGCGAGCTCCAGTCGAACGCGCCCGTCAGAAGCGACATCGCGCCGAAGACCACGATGATGCCGATCGAGATGATCGAGACGACGATCGCGAACCCGAAGGAGATGTTCGCGCCGGCGGCGTTGAGAGCGATGAACAGCGCGTAGAGGATGATCCACCAGACGAAAGAGGGGAGGCTCACGCCGGTCAGCAGCTCGAGCGCCGAGTCGGCGTACTGCCCCGAGAAGTAGACGACGACAGCGGTGGTCGCGACGTATTCGATGGTCTCGGCGAGACCCGTCGCGAGGCCGCCCCACGGTCCCATCGCCGACCGGGCGAACGAGTAGGCGCCGCCCGTGTGCGGCATGGCGGCGGCCATCTCTCCGATCGAGAAGGTGAGGCCGTAGTACATCACCACCAGGATGACGAAGGCGATGAGCATGCCGCCGAACCCGGCGAAGCCGATGCCGAAGTTCCAGCCCGAGAAGTCGCCCGAGATGACGGCGGCGACGGCGAGACCCCACAGGCCCCAGACACCCGCCGAGCGTTTCAGCGTGCGTTTCTCGAAGTACGAGGCGTCGGTGGCCGTATAGGTGGCTCCGGCGACCTTTTTGCGGGAGTTGCTCGAGGTGGACATGTGGCCTCCAGACGGATGCGGACAGGCTTCGGGGTCGCCTTGCGGGAAATCATGGCCTTCTATAGGTCGACCTGTCTACCTTTGGCGTGTAAGTTCCTCGTTACGTCCTTCGCACGAGGTGACGTGACCACCGCGAGAGGGAGACCATGGCGGGCAATCTCAGCAGCGAAGACCTGGATGCCGCGATCGAGGCGGGAGAGATCGACACGGTCGTCGTCGCCTTCCCCGACGCGCAGGGCCGGCTCGTCGGCAAGCGCGTCGCCGCGCGGTTCTGGCGCGACGAAGTCCGCGGCCACGGCGCGGAGGCGTGCAACTACCTGCTCTCGGTCGATGTCGACCTCAACACCGTCGACGGGTACGCCATGTCGAGCTGGGAGAAGGGCTACGGCGACATGCTGCTCGTGCCCGACCTCGACACCCTGCGCACGATCCCCTGGCAGCCCGGGACCGCGCTCGTCTTCGCCGACCTCGCGTGGGGAGATCGTGCGCACGTCGCACAGTCGCCCCGCGGCATCCTGACCGCGCAGCGCGCTCGTCTCGCCGAGCGCGGACTCACCGCCTACGCCGGGACGGAGTTGGAGTTCATCGTCTTCGACGACTCGTTCCGCGACGCCTGGGCGAAGGGCTACACGGGACTGACCCCCTCCACCGACTACAACGTCGACTACAACCTGCTCGCCACGACGCGGCTCGAGCCCCTGCTGCGCGACATCCGTCTCGGCATGGACGGCGCGGGCATGTACTGCGAGGGCGTGAAGGGCGAGTGCAACTTCGGCCAGCAGGAGATCGCGTTTCGCTACGCCGAGGCGCTCGAGACCGCCGACAACCACACCCTGTACAAGAACGGCGCGAAAGAGATCGCCGACCGACACGGCAAGTCGCTGACCTTCATGGCCAAGTTCAACGAGCGCGAGGGCAATAGCTGCCACATCCACCTCTCCGTGCGCGGCGATGACGGTGCGGCGGTGATGGCCGGCGACGGGGAGCACGGGTTCAGCCCCCTGATGGGGCACTGGATCGCCGGCATCCTGAGCACTCTCCGCGAGTTCACGCTGCTGTACGCCCCCACGATCAACTCCTACAAGCGCTACGCGAAGGGCTCCTTCGCTCCGACCGGGGTGGCGTGGGGCGTCGACAACCGCACGTGCGCCCTGCGCGTGGTGGGCCACGGGTCGTCGCTGCGCGTCGAGAACCGCGTGCCCGGGGGAGACGTGAACCCGTACCTGGCGATCTCGGCGATCATCGCGGGAGGCCTGCACGGCATCGAGAACGAGCTCGAACTGCCCGCCCCGCTCACCGGCAACGCCTACGCCGCCGGCGTCGACACCCTGCCGACGACGCTCCGCGAGGCGGCCCATCTCTTCTCGGAGTCCAGGATCGCCCGCGCGGCCTTCGGCGACGAGGTCGTCGAGCACTATCTGAACCAGGCGCGTATCGAGGTCGAGGCCTACGACGCCGCCGTGACGGACTGGGAGCGGGTGCGTGGTTTCGAGCGTCTCTGATCCGACCCGTACGCCCGTGGTCGGACTCACGACCTACCTCGAGCGCGCGAAACAGGGCGTGTGGGACGTCCGTGCGTCGTTCCTCCCGCAGCAGTACTTCGATGCCGTGACGGGCTCGGGCGCCACCGCCGTGCTGTTGCCGCCCCAACCGCGACCCGAGCAGGCCGCGGCGACGGTGCTCGACGGGCTCGACGGGCTGATCCTCACGGGCGGCCTCGACGTGCAGCCCGAGCTGTACGGGGTGGAGCGTCACCCGCTCACCGACCCCGCTCGTGCCGACCGGGACGAGTGGGAGATCGCGCTGCTCGCGGGGGCACGAGAGCGCGGCATCCCCGTCTTCGGGATCTGCCGCGGTCTGCAGCTCATCAATGTCGCGATGGGCGGCACCCTGCACCAGCATCTGCCCGAAGCGCTCGGCACCGAGAGGTACCGGATCGGCGGGGGCGTGTTCGCCGAGAACACCGTGGAGGTGGATGCCGAGACCCGGCTCGCCGGTCTCGTCGGCGCCGGCCCCCTCACCGTCCACAGCTACCACCACCAGGGCGTGGACCGGGTCGCCGAGGGCCTGCGGGTCACCGCACGCACCGACGACGGTCTCGTCCAGGCCGTCGAGACCGTCGGCGACGACTACCTCGTCGCCGTGCAGTGGCATCCCGAGGAGAACGCCGAGGATCGGCGACTGTTCCTCGGACTCGTCGCCGCGGCGGCGGCCCATCGTGCGTCCCGAGCAGAGGCCGAACCGGCCGTGCCCGCATCGTCCGCCCCCGCCCCCACCTCCTCCGCGCACCAGGGAGTCCCCGCATGAGCACCTTCACCGTCATCGACCCCTCGACCGGGTCGCCCATCACCACGCTCGAACGCGCAGAGATCGACGAGGTGGATGCCGCGGTCGCGGCCGCCGTGCGAGCCCAGGGCGCGTGGGCAGCCCTCGCTCCCGTCGCCCGTGCCGACGCGCTGAGGGCCTTCGCACGGGTCGTCGAGGCGCACGTCGAGGAGCTCGCGGCGCTCGAGGTGAAGAACTCGGGCCACCCGATCGGCTCGGCCCGCTGGGAGGCGCAGCACGTCGCGCAGGTGCTCAACTACTACGCCGGGGCGCCGGAACGCCTGATCGGCTCGCAGATCCCGGTCGCCGGCGGACTCGATGTGACCTACCACGAGCCCTACGGCGTGGTCGGGATCATCGTGCCGTGGAACTTCCCCATGACGATCGCGGCGTGGGGCTTCGCCCCGGCGCTCGCCGCGGGCAACGCCGTCGTGCTCAAGCCCGCCGAGCTGACCCCGCTCACCGCGATCCGCCTGGGCGAACTCGCTCTCGAAGCCGGGCTGCCGGAGGGGCTGTTCCAGGTGATCGTCGGCTCGGGCTCGGTCGTGGGCCAGCGCTTCGTCTCACACCCCGACGTGCACAAGGTCGTCTTCACCGGCTCGACCGAGGTCGGCACCGAGGTCGCCGCGGGCTGCGCGCGGATGCTCAAGCCCGTGACCCTCGAACTCGGCGGCAAGAGCGCGAACATCGTCTTCGCCGACGCCGATCTCGAGAAGGCCGCCGCGGGCGTCCCCGGCTCGGTGTTCGACAACGCCGGGCAGGATTGCTGCGCGCGCAGCCGTCTGCTCGTGGAGCGCCGCGTCTTCGACCGCTTCCTCGAGATGCTCGAACCCGCCGTGACCGCGTGGAGAGTCGGCGACCCCACGAGCGAAGACACTCAGATGGGCCCGCTCATCTCGGCATCCCACCGCTCCACCGTGCAGGGCTTCCTCGATGGAGTCGATGTCGCCTTCCGCGGTGCGGCGCCCGAGGGTGAGGGCTTCTGGTTCGCGCCGGCCGTCGTGCTCGCGCAGCCCGGCGACCGCATCGCGCGCGACGAAGTCTTCGGACCCGTGCTGGCCGTGCTGCCCTTCGACGACGAAGCGGATGCCATCCGTCTCGCCAACGACACCGCCTACGGTCTCGCGGGCTCGATCTGGACCGAGAGCCTGGGGCGCGGCATCCGGGTCTCGCGCGGCGTGCGCAGCGGCGTGCTCTCGGTGAACTCGCACTCGTCGGTGCGGTACGCCACCCCCTTCGGCGGCATGAAGGCCTCGGGCCTCGGTCGCGAGCTCGGACCGGATGCCGCCGAGCACTTCACCGAGGTGAAGAACGTGTTCTACGCCACCGACTGACGACCTCCATGCCCCCTCTCTCTCACGAGACGTCCCACTTCGTGCTGTCGAGGCCACCCTTAAGCGGCCGCACGTGGGACGCGGTACTGCTCGAAAGGAACCACCACCCATGACCATCGACCTCACCCAGCGTCTGCGCGACCGCGTCGCCATCGTCACCGGAGGGGCCAGCGGGATCGGCCTCGCCACCGCTCGCCGCTTCGCCGCCGAGGGGGCCCGCGTTGTGATCGCCGATCTCGACGAGACCACCGGCACGGCCGCCGCCACCGAGGTGGGCGGTGTCTTCCGGCAGGTGAACGTCGCTGACGAAGCATCGGTGAACGCCCTCTTCGACGGCGTGGCCGCTGACCTCGGCAGCGTCGACATCGCCTTCAACAACGCCGGCATCTCGCCCGCCGACGACGACTCGATCGAGACGACCGAGCTGCCCGCGTGGGACCGGGTGCAAGACGTCAACCTCAAGAGCGTGTACCTCTGCTCGCGGGCGGCGCTGCGGCACATGGTGCCCGCGGGCAGGGGTTCGATCATCAACACGGCGTCGTTCGTGGCGCTGCTGGGGTCGGCCACCTCGCAGATCTCGTACACGGCGTCGAAGGGCGGCGTGCTCGCGATGACCCGCGAACTCGGCGTGCAGTTCGCGCGTCAGGGTATCCGCGTGAACGCCCTCTGCCCCGGACCGGTGAACACCCCGCTCCTGCAGGAACTGTTCGCGAAAGACCCCGAGCGTGCGCAGCGTCGACTCGTGCACGTGCCGATGGGCCGCTTCGCAGAGCCGGAGGAGATGGCCGCGAGCGTGGCGTTCCTGGCATCCGATGACGCGTCCTTCATCACCGCGACGGCGTTCGTGGTCGACGGGGGTATCACCAACGCCTACGTCACGCCCCTGTGAACCGGTGACGTGACAGGCTGAGGGAGTGACAGACGCGCCGCTCGACGACCTGCGCCGGGCCGTGTACCGTCCCGTGCGCAGCGGCAACGCGCTCGAGGACACCACGGCGCGCATCGTGCAGACCGTGCGGCTCGGGCTCGTCGCACCGGGGGAGTCGCTTCCCGCGGAGCGCGAGCTCGCCGCGCTGTACGGGGTGAGTCGCGACACCGTCCGCGAGGCACTCAAGGAGCTGTCGGATGCCGGGTGGCTCGAGACGCGACGCGGTCGCTACGGCGGCACCTTCGTCGTCGACCCCGTGCCCCGGCCCTCGCAGCCGGCGGTCGTGTCGGCCGCCGAGCTCTCCGACGTCATCGCGCTGCGGGGCGTCCTCGAACCCGGGGCGGCGTGGGCGGCGGCCGCACGGTCGCTGTCGGCGGACGAGCGGGACGTGCTGTGGGCACGGCACGAAGCGGCCGCGCTCGCCGACGGGGAGGACTACCGCCGGCTCGACACCCTCCTGCACCTGACGATCGCGGAGTTCGCCGGCATCCCGTCTCTCGTTCCCCTCGTGGCCGACAACCGCGCGCGCGTGAACGCCTGGCTCGACACGTTCCCCCTGCTGCCGCGCAACATCGAGCACTCCACCTCGCAGCACGCCGCGGTGGTCTCGGCGATCCTCGCCGGGAGGCCGGATGCCGCCCACGCGGCCATGCGCGATCATCTCGCGGGATCCGAGGCGCTGCTGCGGGGGTTCTTAGCGTAGGGCTCTCGCGGAGTGCGGTGCGGGGGTGCAGATCGCGGGGCGCAGCGCGCGCCGCGGGTGGAAGGTCGCCCGGCGGGGCGCGAGATCGCGAGGCGGGGCGGCGGTACCGAGCGGCGAACGATGCGGCCCGGGCGTTCGATCCTCCGGTCGGGGATTCTCCCGTCGTCAGGCTTCGCGCGGGCGTGCGCGGCGCCGCGCGGATAGGCTCGGAGGATGGCAGCGGGCAAGAAGCGCAAGGGGAAGAAGCTCGACGTGGACTTCAAGAACACCGCGCTCACCGATGCCCTGCAGACCCAGGACATGGCGGCGATCGCCTTCGCCCTGCGTCACGGACCGACGGTCGTGCCGCTGATGACCCCGGGCGACGCCGACAACCCGCTCAGCGTCGGCGAGGTGTGGACCTACCGCGATCCGAACACGGGGCAGCTCGCGCTGCTGCTTTTCAGTGATGCGGCGCACAAGCCCGAGAGCCTGCCTCCCCACGTGGCTCTGCAGTCGCCGCAGTGGCTGCGGACGTTCCTCGGAACGCATCAGGATGCCATCACCACGGTGTTCATCGACATCGCGGGGCCCCACCCGATCCAGGCGTCGCCGGCCGACCTGATCGCCGCTCTCGACGCCTGAGACGCCCCCACGCGCGGGCTCGCACTGCCCACGCCGCGGGGGAGGTCTGGTCTGTCGTCGAGTGTCCAAAACACCCGGAGTGTTTCGAATTTCGTCCGGGTGTTTTGGACACTCGAACGACGGATGGGGCGCTGGCGCGGGGCGAAACGGCCCGGGGTGAGGGGCGCAACTCGCGCGGGTGAAGAACGCGTGCAAGACTCGAAGCCATGGAGTACCTGATCGCCGGTGCCGTGTGCGCCGCCGGACTTGTCATCCCCGCGGTCCTGGGAATGACCTCGCCGCACCGCCGCCGTCGCTCCGCGCCTCCCGGTCGCTGATCACGCAGCCTCTGCGCGAATGCGACCCGTGTGCCGTGTGCGTATGGGATGCGCCGGGGCGATCGACGCTCGCTGAACGCGCCGGGTACGTCGATCACGCCGGTCGTTCCATCGCGACCGGGGCGACAGGGTGCAGCAACCCGATCGGTCAGGCCGACGTTGCCCCGCGTCAGAACCCCGGCACTCGATCGTGCAGGCCGAGGCTGCCCCGCGTCAGAACCCTGGTACTCGATCGTGCAGGCCGACGCTGCCCCGCGTCAGAACCCTGGTTCGCTGTCGTCGCGCGGTGCCCCGCGCACCTGCAGCTCGTTGAGGGCTTGAGCGAGCTTGCGGGATGAGGAGTCGAGCACCGTGTGATACCCGAGCCGCTTTGCCTCGGATGCGCGCTGCGCGGCCTGCGTGACGTTGCGGATCTCGCCGGTGAGGGTCAGCTCGCCGATTGCGGCGAGGCGTTTCGAGACCTTGCGGTTCTTGACGGCGTTGGCCACGGCGATCGCGATCGCGAGGTCGGCGGCCGGTTCGACCAGGCGCACTCCGCCGACGGTGGAGACGTAGACATCGCGGTCGGAGAGCGTCAGACCCATGCGGCTCTCGAGGACCGCGAGCACCATGGCGACCCGCGAAGAATCGACGCCGTTGACGATACGCCGAGGGTTCGGGGCGGTCTGCCGCACGGCGAGTGCCTGGATCTCGACGGGGAGAGCGCGACGGCCCTCCATCGCGATGGTGACGCACGTGCCGGGCTCGGGCTCGCCGTGGCCGAGGAACAGCGCGCTGGGGTCGGCGACCTCGGCGATGCCGGTGCCGGTCATATCGAAGCAGCCAACCTCGTCGGTCGGGCCGAAGCGGTTCTTGAGGGCCCGCACGAAGCGGAGCGAGGTCTGCCGGTCGCCCTCGAAGTGGCAGACGACGTCGACCAGGTGTTCGAGGATTCGCGGACCCGCGATCGAGCCGTCCTTGGTCACGTGTCCGACGAGGATCACGGGCAGCCCTCGCTCCTTCGCGACGCGAATGAGAGCGGATGCCACCTCTCGCACCTGCGCCGGCTGGCCCGCCGCGCCGTCGCTGTGTGCCGACGACACCGTCTGCACGGAGTCGACGATGAGCAGCCCCGGCTCGACCTGGTCGATGTGGCCGAGGATCGTGGCGAGGTCGGTCTCGGCCGCGAGGAAGAGCTCGTCATGCAGGGCGCCGGTGCGCTCGGCGCGAAGGCGCACCTGCGCCGCGGACTCCTCACCGCTGGCGTAGAGCACGCGTCGGCCCGCGCGTGCGCTCTGGGCGGCGACCTCGAGGAGCAGGGTGGACTTGCCGACGCCAGGCTCGCCGCTCAGCAGGATCGCGGCACCGGGCACGATGCCGCCGCCCAGCACGCGGTCGAACTCGCCCACTCCGCTCGTGCGGCGCGGGGCGTCCTGCGTGTCGATCTCGGTGATGCGGCGGGCAGCGCGGGCGGCCCCGGGCGCGACGGGCGCGATCGATCGAACGATTCCGGTCTGCTCGGCGGCCTCGACCACCGTGCCCCACGACTGGCACTCGCCGCAGCGGCCGACCCACTTCAGCGTCGTCCACCCGCACTCGGTGCACCGGTACGGGGCGGGGGCTGCAGCGGGACGTCGGGATGCCATGTGCTCAGGCTACGTGGGAGCTCCGACATCGCCGCGTCGGGGTCCCGGCATCCGGGATCTGCTCAGTCGCGGAGCGACTCCGTGACCGTCGTCAGCGCGTTGGCGGAGCGGCGCAGCAGCGTCAGCTCGGCGTCGGAGAACGGGGTGCCCGTCAGGGGCACGGCGCCGCGGGCAGACACGATCGAGGGGACCGACAGTGCCATGCCGTCGATGCCGCGGAAGTCCTGCAGCACCGTGCTGACCGGCAGGATCGCGTGCTCATCGCGCAGGATCGCCTCGACGATCCGGGCGCTCGACAGGCCGATGGCGTAGTTCGTCGCGCCCTTGCCCCTGATGACCTTGTAGGCGGCGTCGCGCACGTCGACGGCGATGGCATCCAACTGCTCGCGATCGAAACGCGTGCCGTCGGGAAGCTCGAACTCGGTGATCGGCACCGAACCGATCGTGGCGGTCGACCACAGGGGGAACTCGGTGTCGCCGTGCTCGCCGACGATCCAGGCGTGCACGCTCGAGGTCGCGACGCCGGCGCGCTGAGCCAGTTTCCAGCGCAGGCGCGAGGTGTCGAGCACGGTGCCCGAGGCGAAGATGCGCCGGCTGGGGAGGCCGGTCGCCTCTTGGGCCAGGACCGTCAGCACGTCGCACGGGTTCGTCACGATCACGTAGATCGCGTTCGGCGCGACCTCGAGGAGCTTGGGCATCATGTCGCGGACGATCGCGGCGTTCGTCGCTGCGAGCTCGGTGCGGGTCTGGCCCGGGTTCTGCTTCGCACCCGCGGTGACGACGACCACGTGGGAGCCCTCGGCGACCGACACGTCGCTGCCGCCCGTGATGTCGCTCGAGCCGGTGAACTGCGTGCCGTGGGCGAGGTCGAGCACCTCGGCCTCGACCTTCTCGGCCGCGATGTCGTAGAGCGCGACGTGCCGCGCCGACCCGCGGATGAGGGCGGCGTACGCGACGCTCGCGCCCACGCTTCCTGCTCCTACGACCGTCAGCTTCGAGTTCTCGATCACGCTCATGGCTCGATCCTGGCAGCGGGGGACGGCGGCCTCCACCGCGGTCGTTCGACGGTGGATGAACGGATGCGTGGGGTCGCGGTACGTGCGGAGGGGGTAGGCGTAACTCCTGAGTTCTCGGGTGGTGCGGCGCGGTGCGCGCCGCGCCGGGACCCGGAGGTTCCGGGGTCCGTAGGCCCCCGCGGGGTCGGGCCCCTCGCCTGCGGGGTCAGTTCTCAGGAGTTCGGCACGCGTCGACCGGAAGCCGCGGTGACTGGTGTCGGCCGCCGATTCGCGGCATCCGGTCTTCTGTCGTAAGCTATTCGGCGGTGACGTGTCCGAGCGGCCGAAGGTGCAACACTCGAAATGTTGTGTAGGTTCACCCCTACCGTGGGTTCAAATCCCACCGTCACCGCCACTACGAAGGCCCCGAGTCTCCCGGAAACGCAGGGATTCGGGGCTTTTGTTTTGCACTGTCGACCATCAGCGGTAACGCTGCGGTAACTGGATCGCGAAGACCGCCCACCGGGGCTGGGGCCACTGTCCTGTTGGTCGCCGGTGGAAAGTTCAGACCAGCCGCAGTGGCGGTGGGGTGGCCACTCGCGCGCACCGGGCCAACTCAGCCCTAGCTAGCCTGTGGCCATGTCCTCGGCACGAATTCCTCCGCCGCGTGAATCAGGGATGTCCCCCCCCGGCCTCGCCCGCACTGCCGGTGTGGCCGGCGGGTACTCATTCCTGAAGGTTGTCGCCGAAGGCGCCATCGTCCGCGAACTGCAGCGCCTCGCCGAAGAGTTCAATGGGGGAGAAGCCTTCCCACCCAACACGGAGAAGTTCCGCGCCGATCGTCCATCGGCAGCTGGCGGTACGCGATACTTGTTCGAGGCGTCACGGGGAATGAGCGCTGAGGTGGGCCGTCGGCCAGGAGCCTCTCACTGGGAACCTGCGCGCCCCGGCACTGTGCTCGTTCAGCTCGCCGGCGTCATCGCCGTGGGGGAGCACCCGCCCGGCTTCGAGGAGTATCCCACGCAGGAAGTGCGCGAGCTGTATGTCAGCTGTTGGATCGCACAAGGCTTCACCGCCGCGCTCGAGGTGCAGTCGTTGGTCACCGCGGGCATCCACGACGCGGTCATCGCCGCTGACGCGGTCCAGGCCGGAACGTCAGGAGGGGACCGATCATCACACCGAGGAACGCCGCGTAGACCAGACCCGTCACGAAACCGACGGTGACGGCCGTCGGCCAGGAGAACCCGACACGCGGAACGAGCCACCACGCGATCGCCGCTCCGATCGTCGCGGCCGAGAGCTGCATCAGCGGCCACATCGCAGCAGCGTCCGGGGCGCCGATGTAGGCGACGGCGAGGATGCCGCACCCCAGCGCGGCGACGGCGGCGGGGCCGACCGCGGAAAAGCGGGTCCGTGCTGGCGCCGATACGTCGAGGGCCGCGAGCGGGGGCACGGCCACCAGGGCGAGGATGGTGATGCCGTGGGCCATGGCCATCGTGCCGTCGAGGGCGCCCGGCGACCACGACTGGCCACTTAAGGCGTACACCGCCCCGAGAACCCCTCCCAGGGCGGCCACGACGGCGAGCGGACGGGGCGCCCGGCGTCCACGCGCGCGCCCGGGGGTCGGTGACGAGCGTGAGGGGCGGTGGCGACGACGGCGCCACGGAGCGCCCCTTCATCGCGAGGACGGTCGCGGCCAGCGCACCGGCACCGGTCGTCACCGGACTGAGGGTGGCGAGGCTGATCAGCGGAGCGAGCGTCGCTTCTCCCATTCCGCCGATGACGACGCGTCCGATGAGCGGCAGCCGGGCGCGGCGGAGGATCGGCTCGACGATCACCGCGATGCTCACTCCGCCTGCCCCGGCCGCCGCAGCGAAGAGCGGTGTTCAAGCTTCCGCGAGCCGGGGAGCGGCAAGCCCGGCGTCCGCCGCATCGAACCAAGGGACCATGACATGGCGGTCAGACCGTTCAGCGTCCAGGCGATAGAGCTCGCAATGACGACGGCGAGGGCGGGGCCGTCGGACAAGAGGCCGCGCAGTCATAGCACGGCGACGAGCGACCATGACGCGAGCGGGGGAGTGACCGTGCTCGGAAGGAGACCCAGGATGCCGGGGGCGGAGCTCATCGTAGCTAGCACGCCGGCCACGACGGAGAGCGCCGCGGCGGAGAAAGCCGACAGCGCCACGAAGCGGCGGTCGAGGCGCGCGGCCGTACCGTGTACGGCGGCGTCCCGGATCTCTGCCCGACTCGTGGCCGCACGGTTCTCCTCGTGGGCGACGTCGAGAAGCGTGGAGACGAGGATCTCACCGTGTCGTCGACGCCATTGCCGGGGGTACCAACGCAGAAGTCGCCCCCTCACGAATTGATCAACACGATCATGAGGGTCGGGCCATCTCGTCGGGGAAACGTTCGCTGTCATTTGTCCTCCTCGGGGGCTCCGTCTCCGGGCCCCATCGAACATGGAAGACGGAATGTCGACTCAGTTACGACGGGACGCTGTCAGATTCGACCGAAGATCCTCAGCCAGCGAAGATCGGGAGGGGACGGTCAGCACACCAAACGGATACCTTCCTCGCGGAGGTTGTCCTGGCACGCGGCCCGCAGGGTCGTGGTCACCTCACGCGTTGAAATCGTCCCGGCGAAAGATAGTTGTGAATCGGCCTGACTTTCGTTCCTATCGGGAGCCTTGTCCGGCAGGTGCTGGTTGGCCTGATTCTTGGTCAGCGTAGTACGCGGTTTCGACCTCGACTGGGGTGCGCATGTCGAGCTCGCCATGGAGCCGCTGGTTGTTCCACCACCGCACCCATTCCGGGGTCGCAGGTTCGACCTGTTCGACCGTCCGCCAGGGGCCGCGCTGACAGATGAGCTCGGTCTTGTAGAGGTTGTTGATCGCCTCGGCGACGCAACGTATGCGAACCCGGACCACGTCGCGACGTAAGTTACGTCGCAGACCCAGAGTCGCCGCGGCGCTGGTGCGGTGAATCGACGGTTCACGAGATCACCGGCAGCGCGATCGTCTTGTCCGGGCGGGTGGTGAACACGCGCTTGGACGTGCGGACGCCGCGAACTCCGGCGAGGCGCATGAGGCGTTCGGTCTGGTCCCGACCGATGTCCCACCCTTGCCGGCGCATCAGCGCATGCATCTTCCGTCGCCCGTAGACGCCGTAGTTCTCCGCATGCGACCTGGCCACTTCCGGGACGAGGAGTTCGTCCCCCAGTTGCCGGGCCGACGGGCCACGCCCGACTGCGGCGCGATACCCGCGCGCGGTGAGGAAGCCCTGAACCGCCGGGCGCAACACCCGGCAGATGAGCTCGACCCCGAAACGATCCTGATACTCGTTGATGAACCGGACCATCACGGTCAGGGGCGGTCGAGCTCCTTCGCTAAAAACACGCTCGCAGCCTTGAGAATCTCATTCGCCTTCCGCAACTCCGAAACCTCCTTCTTGAGCTGCTTGATGCGCTGCGCTGCCTCGGTCGTGACCCCACGCTTAGCGCCCGCATCCACCTCCGCTTGACGGTGCCATAACCGCAACGTTTCCGGACTCATCCCCAACAGCCCCGCCACATGCCGCGCGGCACTCATCAACGTCGCGTGCGACGGCCGTGTCTTCGCGAGCATCCGCAACGCCCGCTCACGCATCTCCGGCGAGTACTTCCTGTTCATCGTCTTCCATCCTTGCTTGAAGAACGGAACGAAAGTCAGGCCAATTCACGCCTTACATTGGAGCCAATCTCCCCGGACCTCGCCCGGCGCATCGTCGCTCGGCAGGAACAGCCCGGTGACAACTGGCACCGCGAGTATCCCTTCGCGGATGAGCTGGGCCCGTTGACGTCTCTCGCTGCCGCGGAACCGACTGATGACCCCTTCGCCATGTACCTCGTGCGGAGGGCGGACGACGGGTGCGCTGTAGGCGGTTTCGGGTTTTTCGGACCTCCGGATGAGCAGACGAACGGTTCCTATGTCGCGCTTCTGACATAACGTCGAGTATCGGCAGGGAACCGCTCCGTTTCCGACGAGAATCGATGGATACGTCAGGCTCCGTTTCCCGCGTCTGCTCGGCGAGTCGAGCGCCGCCGTCGGGCCGGAGAAGAGTCCTTACGAAACGACAGATTGCCCGGCCTCGCGACTACGACAGGTGAGGCAGCGGGATCTAGCTATCTGGACTTTCCGAGATGTGGTCATCGGTGGCCTTTCGTAACTCGATCAGCAGCGCTGAGAATTCAGCAAGGAACGCAGGAGAGTGCGCGGCGAGAATCGAGTCGAGGCGTCGCCCGAGCGGCTCGAAGAAATCATCCGCGAGTCGTTGCACCTCAGGCGTCGAGTGCAGGGTCACGATCCGGCGATCCGCCTGTATGCGGCTGCGGGTGACGTGGCCGACCGCTTCGAGTCGGTTCAGCAGGGTCGAGGTGGCGCCAAAACTGAGACCGATCTGATCGCTCAGCTTCGCCGGCGAGAGCGGTGTGCCGCGTTCTTCGGCGCTGAGGATTTCGATCATCGCCGTCGCATCGGTGGAGTGCAGCCCGGCGTGAGAGGCGAAGGCCCGAGCGACCCGTGTGTAGGTCTCACCGTAGACACGGAGTGCCTCTGTGACCGGGACGGGAACAGGGTCTAGGTCGCCAGAAGTGTCGTGGTCGCCCACGTTGGCCTCCCATCCTGATGTGCCGCGGTCGGACTTGCAGATTATCACTCCATCAAGCTATTCTTTCGTCGAATCATTTGATCATCAAAGTATCTGAGGAGATGCGCGATGGCCCTGTCCGAGAACGCACGTCGATGGGTCGGTCTGGTTGCCGTAGCCCTGGGTGTCGCCCTGATCGTCGTCGACACGACGATCGTCAACGTCATCACCCCCTCGGTGATCAACGATCTGAACATCGACTCAAGCCAGGCTCAGTGGATCCAAGAGTCGTATGCGATCGTCTTCGCCGCACTGCTGTTGGTCGTAGGACGTATCTCCGACCTCCGCGGCGCGAAGACCGTCTTCCTTGTCGGCGTCGTCGTCTTCGGCCTCACAAGTCTGCTCGCGGGCCTCGCTCCCACGGGCGAGATCTTGATCCTCGCCCGCTTTCTGCAGGGCATCGGAGCCGCCGCGGTATTGCCGACCTCGCTCGCGTTGCTGAATGCGATGTTCACGGGTGCGGCGCGCGGCAGAGCTTTCGCTGTCTGGGGTTCGACGATCGGCGCCGCCACGGCGCTCGGACCCGTGCTCGGCGGCTGGCTATCCGAGCACGTCTCGTGGCGGTGGGCGTTCGGCATCAATATCCCGTTGACGATCGTCATTGTCGTCATCGGTGCACTATTCCTCTCCCAGTCCGCTCGCTCGCGCGGCGGTGTCGACGGTCTCGGCGCCGCCCTCTCTGTCATCGGGCTCGGCCTGCTCGCCTTCGGGGTCGTCGAGGGCCGTGTCTATGGATGGGTCGTCAGTAAGAGTGCGTCCGACCTGTTCGGCTGGCGCTGGGATTCCGGTCTATCGCCCGCCTTTGTCGCACTCGTCGCCGCGGTGCTGGTGCTCGCCCTGTTCGTGTGGCGGCAGGTGCGGCTCAGCCGCTCAGACAGCCGCCACCAGCCGCTCATGGACACGCGGCTGTTCTCGATCGCGTCATTCCGCAACGGCAACATCGCCACCCTCATCATCGGGCTCGGCGAATTCGGCATCATCGCGGTGCTTCCCCTCTGGCTGCAGTTCACCCTCGGCTACTCGCCCCTGCAAGCAGGCCTCGCGCTCGTTCCAATCGCAATCGGTAGCTTCGTCGCCAGCGGCATCAGCTTCCCCTTCTCGAACCGCGTCAGTGCGCTGACCTTCGTGAGACTCGGGCTGATCCTCGAGGTGCTCGGTCTCGCAGGCCTCGGCCTCGTCGCCGCTCTCACCGACGCGTCGTGGCTGCTGATCGCGGTCATTCTCTTCTTCTACGGGGTGGGCGTCGGCTTCGCGACCGCACAGGTCACCAACGTCGTGCTCGCCGACGTGCCCACCGAGGGCGGCGGCCAGAGTTCGGGCATCCAGAGCACCTTCCGTCAGCTCGGCTCGGCGCTCGGGATCGCGGCACTCACGACCGTCTTCTTCTCGTCCCTGGGCACCACGCTCCAGGGCAAACTCGAAGCCAGCGGACTGGCCCCTTCCGACGCGAAAGGCTTCGCAGATGCGGTGACCGACAGCGCCGGTGCGGCGATCGAGCCGATCGGTCAAGTTCCGGGCCTCGACTACGTCGCCGACCTGGCACGCCAGTCGATGACGGATGCCGTGGCGTTCGGCGCCTTCCTCGCCGCCGGGTTCCTAGTCGTTGGCGTCATTGCCACCTACCTAATCCCGTCGCGCCCAGCGGGCTCCGACACCTCAAACCATACGGAGCGGACAGCAAGCGAGCCATCCGCGTTCACGACGACTACGACAGGGGTGGCACGATGACCGCGCGCCGACGCATCCTCATCAGCGGCGCAAGCATCGCGGGGCCTGCACTGGCCTATTGGATGAACCGCGCGGGGTGGGAAGTCACTGTCGTCGAGCGGGCACCCGAGCTCCGCACGGGCGGGCAGAACATCGACATCCGCGGCGCCGGCCGCGAGGTCGCGCGCCGCATGGGGGTGGAGGAAGAAATCCGGGCGCGGAACACCCACGAGGTAGGAACACAGTTCATCGGGACGCGCGGACAGACCGTAGCGAGCTTCCCAGCAGGGCGCGATGACACCGGTGGGGCGACGGCAGAGCTCGAGATTCTCCGCGGCGAACTGTCACGAGTTCTGTTCGACCTCACCAAAGATCACGTCGCCTACCTCTTCGGCACCACGATCCGCTCGCTCGACGAGCGTCGCACCAACATACAGGTCACGTTCGACGACGGAACTGAAGAGCGGTTCGACCTCGTCGTGATCGCCGAGGGAATGCGTTCTCGTACGCGTCGACTAATCTTTCCTGGCACCGATCTGGTTGTCTCGAAGAACATGTCAACGGCATACCTGACAATTCCCCGGACGCCCGACGACACCGACTGGTGGCGGTGGTATTCCGCCACCGGTGGGCGGAGCATCACCCTGCGCCCCGACAACCTCGGTACAATCCGCGCCACGCTTTCCTACCCGACCCGTGGTGACGAGGGCGCTGCCACAGACGACGACCCGAGTCATGTGCGCGCCGCGCTGCGCGAGCGATTTGCCGATGCCGGGTGGCAGGCTCCGCGCGTGCTGCGCGAGATGGCGCACGCAGATGAGCTGTATCTCGATCGAGTCGGTCAGGTGCACCTCGACACATGGCACCACGGTAGGGTCGCGCTCGTCGGCGACGCCGCCTACTGCGCGTCTCCACTCAGCGGCATGGGTACGACCCTCTCGCTCGTAGGTGCCTACGTCCTAGCCGGTGAACTCGGGCGCGGCATAGATATTGAGACAGCTTTACAGCGCTATGAAGAAATCCTCCGCCCGTTCGTCACGCGGGCACAAGATCTCCCACCAGGCGCCCCGCGACTTGCGAACCCCCGTTCTCTCGCCGGAAGAGCAATCTTTCATGGCGTGATGCGAGCGGCAGCGTCACGCGTCGGGCGGCGTCTGACCGCGGGGCTGTTCCGTCCCCCCGCCGACGCGTTCAAGTTGCCCGACTACGAGTGATCAGTGTGCCAGCCCCGCTAGACCACGGTTCGATACTGGTGTGACCTCAAAGCCCACCTTGGATAGCGAACCGTTGCGACGACACGGAGCTGTAGATCAGCAAGGCGGGTCGACAGGACACAGCCTTCGTAGCCACCTGGGACCGGTCCCATGGCGCGTAGAATTTATTGATGCCCGACCATATTCTCGGCGCGCTGCGCTCGAGCCCGACACTGGCGCTTTTGAGCCTTGGGCGGGAGTGGAAACGCCGATTTGCGTCCGATCTGACGTCCCTCGAGCTGACACCCCGTCAATTCGCCGTTCTGTGCGATCTGTGGGAGTCGCCAGGCCTGTCCATAAGCGACGTCGGGCGCTCGCACGGCGTGTCCGTCCAAAGTGCACATTCCATCGTTGCAGGCCTTAAGCAACGCGGCTTGGTGGTCGCCGAACAGCACCGTCCGGGAGCATCAGCGAACCTCTTGCTCACTGAGGGAGGATTGGCCCTGCTCCGGCAGGCAGCCGCTGTGGCGCAGCAGCTCGATGCGCAATTCACGCAGCTCCATCCCTCCATGTCACCCGCTTTGTTTCGCGCCGTTCAGATTGAGGAAGATTTGCGTTAGCGCAGGGGGGTTCAGGTAGGTTGATGGTGACGCCATACCTTCAGTCAACCTGAGGAGAAAGACGTGCGGTACGAACGTGCTCATTCGCTGCTCCAGCGGGGCGTCGCGTTCCCCCGTGGTTCCGTAGGCGCATGCCATGGTTGATAGTCGCACTGAACTTTCCAACTGGCTCACCCAGACCTACGTCACGCTCGCTGACGAAATTCGGCGAAATCTCCGGCGCAATGGTGCCTCGCGCTCGGACGCTGACGACGTTACGTCGGCTGCATTTGCGCTTCTTCTTTCGTTCGACGAAGAGCGGCTTTCTCAGATTGAGAATAGGCGCGCCTACTTGCACGCGATGGCGCGGAACTTGCACGCTCAGGCGGTTGCGGAGCAGCGGCGGACATTGACCGGTTTCAACGACGAACTTGATGTCCCGGTCGACTCCGCTGAGCTGTTGCGGGTGGAGGACGGTCAGTTGCGTCAAACTGCTGCGAGAGCGTTTGCTGCGCTGAGTTCTGTGCAGCAACGGTACCTCTTCGCCGCAACTGTTCAGGGTTCCTCTGCGCGCGAGATTGCCGAGGCGGAGGGGATCTCGGTTACGAATGCCACGACTCTGCTGTCTCGCGCCAGGAGAGACCTACGCGTGGCGTATGTCGCGGAACTCCTCTCGGCTACACCGCCGCCATGCGGGTTTGATGTTCCCACTCTTGCCCGGGTGATCATGGGCACCGCTGGAGCTCGGGCGCGCCGTGCCTATGACGCACACGTCATCGACTGCCCTTCATGCCCCCCGCTGGTGAGCACGATCCGCCAGGACCTGGGCCGCGGTGGTGCGACACTCATACTCGCCATCGTGCTGGGGGGCATCGGAACAGGCCTAACCATCGTCGGGGACGCCCCCTCGGCAAACGCGCAATCGAAAACTTCTCCGCGGCGCATGCTGGCAACATTGGCGGGCCTTCTTACGGCGGTCGCCCTCGGCGCGGTTGCTCTCTCCGGTGTCCCTGAACCCGCTCCCCGTCCCGAACCCGTTCCCATGACGCCGGGAGCGTCGGCACCACTAACGGGGACGCTTGCTGCTCAAGTACCCTCGGCGGTCCCCCTCCCCGCGCCGGGTGAGACGATCCAATGGGCGGCCGAGGTGACATCGGCGTCTGAGGGGACCCGCTACCTCTTCGCGAGCACCTGGATGCAGGACGTGTCGTCCGCCGACACCGCTCCACCCTCACTGGCTCTGACCATGCGATGGGGCGCCGGACAGGTAACCCTTCCTCACGTCGAAACGCGCCGATCAGGAATCACATATCTCGGGCCGATCAACCCGGGCGAGACGTTGGCAATTCATCACGACGTCACCCGTGGTGTCACGGACACAGATCAGCACGCAAATGTCACACTCGGGACAATTTTCTGGGTGGCGGACACAGCACCCTCCGGGATCGCAGTCGGGGGCACGACGGATCGACCGGATGAGCTCGCGGCGACCGGAACGGACGGCGCCGTGCTTGCTTTGACAGCGCTCGGTGGCGCGGTGGCGCTTTTGGTCGGTTCACGCCTCACACGTTCCGCGCCCGTGTTGCGCAAACCGCCCTGCGAGTAATCGGGCCATCGGAAAAATTTTTCCTCAAACGGTGTGACAAAGCTGCTGTCGGCAGCACACACAGACGGCACCAGGAGCGGGAACTCGACGCTCACGGGCCTCATTCATCACGCGCGCTTCGGCGTGCCAAAAGTAGGGAAACCGCATGAACACCACACAGCTTTCGCGCGGCAAGAAGCGCGCCGTCCTCGCCGTCGGAACGCTCCTCGCAGCCGGCGCGCTGACGACCGCCGCAGCGTTCACCGACTTCGCCAACCTGAACCTGGGCAACGGCACCAACGATTCCGGCGTGGGCGGCAACAACCGCTTCAACATCCAGGTCGTCGGCACCGACGCGAACGGCAACCCCGTCCCCGGGACCTGGCAGGAAGCAAACACCGCAGAAGGTGTCAACATCAACGTCCCCGGTGCTGACCTGCTCACGCCCGGCGACACTGTCTCTGTCGACATCCCCTTCCGTAACGAGTCGCCCGCACTGAGCGCCGATATGGCCTTCAGCCTGCAGGACCGCCCTGGTCGCACCTCCGGCGCGGAGATTGCTACTGCACTGCGCTACACGGTTTCGCTGAATGGAACTGCCCTGGTGACGAACGTCACCCAGGCCGCCGTCGACAACCTCGACCTCGGCGTCTACGCCACCGGCGCCACGGGCACGCTGAACGTTTCGATCTCCCTTCCCGACCAGGGCAGCGAAGCCGCAAACAACGCCCTCCAGGGTCAGGTCTCCTACGTCCAGGCCCACTTCGACGGTACTTCCGTCAAGCCGTAACCACAGACCGCGGTGCCCGGCCCACGGCTCTGGGCCGGGCACCGCACCAACGAGGGGCCGTCCGCACCTACGAGGTAACACCACCACGGCGCTCTCCCCCGAACTCGTGGGAATCAACCACCTCGCCCGGGCGACCCCTCCTCTCAACGGCTCAGAAGGCGCAAATGAAGACACGTATGACAGGCCAAATGAGGCTAGTTCTAAGCCTCGGAGCACTGGGCATGGCAGGCCTCACGGTCACGGCCGCGGCCCTCAGCGACAGCGCAACCGTTCTGGTGCAGATGGACAGCTCTCAGAACCGTTTCGACCTCGACGTGGCAGGAAACTACTCAAGTGAGGCCTCGACGTGGGAGCCCACGGCAGACTCCTGGCAGCAGGGAAACCCCGATGCCTACCGTCTGCCCATCGGGCCCGGCCAATCCAACGTGATGTCCCCGGGGTCAAGCATCTCTGGGCGGATCGCGGTGAGGAACAACTCGCCACGGCTCGCAGGCCTCATCGAACTAAGCATCCTCGATCCTCAGGCTCGCGGCGACGTCACTGACCCTCAGACGGGCAACTTCCAGGAGCTGTTCGAGCAACTCATCTTCACAGTCAAGGACGGGGACACGGTCATCTTTGACCATGTCCCCGCAACCCAGCTCTCTCCTTTCGCGTGGAACGCAGCCCTTCCAGCAGGAGGCATCCGCGTGCTCGACGTCCGTATCGAAATGTCACCCGATGCAGACAACCGGTGGCAAATGGCCTCCACGGACGTTCAATTCAACTTCTCCGGGGTGACACCATGACCAGAATCCCCACCACCCGGAGCGGCCGGCGTCGAGTGATCCTCAGTCTCGGAATTCTTTGCGCACTCGGCGTCGCCGCCACGTCCGCGGCCTTCACCGACCACGCAACCCTGAACTTCGGAACGGGGACACCCGGTTCCGGTGTCGGAAACCCCAACCGCTTCGACATTGCCATCAAAGATGCCTCAGGAAACCTGCAAGATGCCGCTACTCCAACCGCGGCCGTAGTCCTGCCCCTCACCACCGGAACCGCACTTTCCGAAAGCTCGCCCGTACGTCTCGACGTGCGCTTTGAGAACCGCAATCCCGGTGTCCCCGGTGACCTTCTCCTTCAGGTGTTCGACCCCGACGACACCGGGGAAGGCGATCTGTTCCACAACCTGCGGTTCACCATCTACATCAACGGATCGAGCACTCCCGCCGTTACCGGAGCCACGGCGGACCAACTAAATGCTGCTGCCGTCACCGCCCCCAACGTCGCTCCTGGTGACGGCGTCGACGTCAGGTACGACATCCTCATCGCTCCCGGAACAGGCGTGGCTTCCCTGGGGAAGACCACGCAAATCGGCGCTAGCGCGAAGGGAACAAGCCGATGAGATTCCCGAAAGCAGCCGCATTCGCACTCGCCCTCATCATGGTTCTCACGCCAGTCGGCGCCGCGGCCGCCGCAGGGCGGCTGATCGAAGCGGATCCCAGCGTGATCGCCCTCGACGCACCCGGCCCCGGACAATCCCGGGCATGGGAAATGTCAGTCAGAAGCGTGACCGACCAAACCGTGCCGCTCACCCTGTCTGTCACAGGAGAATCGGCACAACTATTCGACGGCCCAACGCCACTGCAACTAGACCTGAAAGACCCCCGCAACGGAACGGTGGTGTTCTCCGGGCCCGTCGCCAACGTGCTCGGTTCCAGCATCACTCTCCCAAACCTCGCGGGGAGGAGCAATTACGCGCTCGAAGGCTCGGTGACTCTGCCGGCATCCGCAGACAATCGCTACCAGAACGCGAGCGGCAACCTCATACTCACCTTCCACGCGGAAAGTACCACCGCCGCGCCCTCACAGCTTGCGATCACCGGCAGCAACCTCACTACTGGCCTCCTTCTCCTCCTTGGAGTCCCCCTGGTGCTTTGCGGTGCAATCATTCTGATTGCCCGCAGAAAGAGAAACCAATGACCTCTTCTCTGCGAATGAAAACACGTCTCACGGTGGCGACAGTAGGCGTACTGGGAGCCGCAGCCATCGTTGCCAGCGTCGGCGTCACGACCTCCGCATATGTGGACTCCACCTACGCCCGCACCGACTCGTTGTCGGTCCAGGCCGTCGCACCATTCCAGCCAGGCCTCGCCCGAAACTCACGTATGGTCGACACCGGAATCGCGCTCGGCAACAACGGAAACGTATACGTGTGGGGGCTCACAGGCCTGGCCATCAACGGTGGAGCGGGGAACCCCGGAGGTCAGCGCGCTCCTCAACAGGTTCCGCTGCCCGGCGGCCAGATCAAGCAGATCGCCTCTGGTATTTACAACGCGAACGCTCTCGCTGCAGATGGCACGGTTTACGGTTGGGGCCTTTATCCACAGCGGGACGGCACCGACGCATCAAAACCAAACGACAACCCCCGCCAAATACGTATCGGCACCGCATGGACGGGGACCGGTCCAGTACTCGATCAGATCTTGTCAATCTCTTCCACAGAAAACGCTGGCGCCGGCATTCGCGCAGACGGATCCATCTGGAATTGGGGTGAACCTGTCGGGTACGGGGGGAACTCAGGCCCCGGCGCATCTAAAGTCGCCGGCCTTCCGGACCCTTCGGTAGCCGGAAACCGGCCGGTCTACCTCAAAGGTGCGTACACGAACTTTTTCACCATCCTCGAGAACGGCGATGTGTACTACTGGGGTGGCGCTGGCTCCAACAGCCTCCCCCCCGGCACAGCTCAGTCCACGAACGCCGCCCTCGTTACCGCGCTGTCCCCGTGGATGAAGAAGAACGTCGCATCCGGCGCCTCGTACATCACGGCGGTCGACGGTGGCATCGGGATGGGAGCAGCGACCTTGTCAAACGGGAATGTGCTCAGCTGGGGCAGTAACGCCTCGCGAACTGGACGCGGCCTGCCGACCAGCCCCGCAATAATCCCGAGCTTGTCGAACATTTCGTCCATGCAGTTCGGCTATACCGGCGCAACTTTCGTCACTCCGGACGGGACCCTATGGGGATACGGCGCCAGTGACGATTACGGACAACTACCCGTCCTCCCTGTTGTCGTGGACACCAACGTCTCACAATTCGCCGCAGGTCAGGGGTACTACCTGTGGCAACGCCAGAACGGAACCTATTGGGGGCGCGGGTACAACCCTCAGGGGGCTATCGGCCTGCCCGTTGGAACCCAAACAGCCAATCGACAGATCAGCTGGGACCTGTCGTTCGCATCGAGATGAGATTCATGAAACAGTTTTCGCCCCCTCGGCGCTACGGTCCTGGCGTACTCGTCGCCGCTGGTGCCCTCACGCTTGGACTGGGAGTCACAGCGGCAGGCGTGACAATGGCCTCCTACAACGACTTCGCCAGCCTGAACCTCGGCGCCGCCGGGATTGGTTATCAGGGTCGTTTCGACATCGGCGTGGTTCTGCCCTCGGGGAGAGTGGAGCAGGCCGACAACGCGTCAGGCTACGACTGGGTCGTGCCCGAGGCGGAAACGCTCGTTCCCGGCCGGTCCGTGACAACGACCATCCCCGTGTTCAATAACACCGAATCGCTGGGGGCAGACACCACTTTTCAGGTCGTCCTCCGCAACACGGACGGCTCTGTCTCGCCAAGCATTCCCAATATAACCTCGCACCTTCGGTTCACCGCAGCTGTGGACGGAGACGTCGTCTTCGAAAATGTTTCATGGGCAGATGCGCGAGGCCAAGTCGGGGTTCTTTCTGCACGGCAACAAGCTCCCCTCGCCGAAGGCGACAACTACGTCGCCGCCCGGCCAGAATCGGCTCGCGACCTCACCCTTACAATCACCTACGTCGACGGACCTGGAACTGAGGCGCTCAATGGTGGCCAATCAGCCTTGGCGGTGAAGTTCAATGCAGCATCGGTCAAGCCCTAGCTCCGAGGCCAAGGTCGAGACCAGGCGGAGCAGGAGAGCTTCGTCGGCCGATAAATGGCTCAGGGCATATGCGTTGTTGCGGTCCGGGTTTCTTACCGCGGCGGCTGTTCTCGGCGCCGGTTGCATCGTCGCGTTCGCGGTTGCGCTCATCTTGGGTATTCGACCCGTCGTCGTTATATCCGGGTCGATGGAACCGGAGCTCTCCGTTGGGTCCGCCGTGTTCGTCAGGCCCGTGCCCGCAAGCGACGTCTCCGTAGGGGACATCGTCACGGTAGAGCGACCCCGGAACCTGGGCCTGGTAACGCACCGGGTTGTAAACATTCAATCCGCAGCAGGCGGTACAACACTCGAACTCAAAGGTGACGCGAACGCTCAGCCCGACCCCGAGCCGTACACGGTTACGACAGCCGGACTATACGTCGCTCACGTGCCAGGGCTTGGTTACATCACCCTCTTCCTTCAGTCGCCGCAGGGCCTTCTGGCTGGCGCCGGAATGGTCGTAGTGATGGTCTCTATCTTTTTCCTAGATCCGGGACGCCTCGGCACTCTGCGGACAGCGCCGACAAGGAGGCCGTGAGCGTCACGATGAGCGTCGACCGAGATCAGGCACCTACCGCGGAGCGGTAGACGGGGCGCCCTGACCGCGTTTCACGGTCGTGATCGGCTCGGGGGACTGGTGGCCGTGGCTGCACATGGCGAACGCTCCACTCTCGGGGTCGACCAGCCGCGGCATGTGGTGGTCGAGCACGTCGCGCAGGAACGTGTGCAAGTCGGCGTTCTCGGCGCCGGTCATTTCCCCCCAGACGTCCGCGATCGCCGCGAGGCGGGTCACGGCGTCAGGATGCTCGCGCCACTCGACACACCACACGGTGCGCTTGCCGAGGCTGCTGTTCGCCGGCACGGTCGCGGCGGTGGTTTTTTCACGAGACTTGTTTTCGTGAGATACCTGAACACGGCCATCAAGTCGCGCGGCGCTTGGATCACGCTGTCGCCTTTTACCGCGTTCGGTACTGCTGCGTTCCTCGATCTGACATCCGCGGCCGCCCTACTCGTCCCGTCAGCCCGGGCGGCCCCGACCTCCCAGGCTCGGAGGACGTCGAGCGCTGAGAGCTCCACGGCACTCGGACGAGAAGCGCACGCGTCCGTATGTGAAGGGGCTGGCGCTGCCGGTCCACGGAGCAATGGCCGCGCCCGCTTTGCAGGAAGCACCGGCGCGCGGGTGTGGACCGTGTCAGTGCCGCGGTGCGTCGACACGTTGACCTCGTCATCCACGGGATGCAAGGGGCCGAACCGGCGCCTCCGGGCGCGCCGAGACGTGCCTCATGGCCCGCCGTCGGCCACCGGTGTCGCGGTATCCTCGAGAGGCGGTGCGCAGCCTGTCCGCCGGGGGAGCGGCGCCACGCCACCCTTCGAAAACCACCCCGCCAGGAGAGCAAATGGGCCGAGTCGTCTACCAGAAGCGACACCTCTCCGGGATCGAAGGTCGGATGCTCTCGCACCTTCGTATCGAGGCGCAGATGGTGCACGCGGCCGTCGGGCTCCAGGGGCTCCTTCTCGATTCGGACAGAGTATGACCGCCCCGCAGCGCCCCTCGCAGACGACTGTCGCCGAGTGGGTCGCGCGCTTCGTGGCGACGGGTGTCCCCGCGCTCGGTGATCCGCTCGTCCTGCCCCAGGACGACGAGGAGAACGCCGACGCCTTCATCGTCCTCGTCCATCTGCGGCACGCGCCCGCCGCCGTGTACCTGCAGCTCGACGAGAGCATGCGGTGGGCGGCCACCCTCACCGAGCGGCCCAACGATCTCACCGGCACATCGCTCGACCTCATCGCCCTCGGCGCCGAAGTCGGAGCGGCCGGTCAGCTGTGCGCATACCTGCAGCAACGGACCGACGCTCAACTGGCGCCGTCCTCCTGATTCTCGAACCTCAGGGCAGGCCCCGACTCCCGCAGAAATGCGGGATTCGGGGCCTTCTTTTTATTCGGTCGACTATGCGCGGTGACACTGCGGCAACCGGCTCGAGGAGACGGCGTACCAAGATGGGCCGCGATTCGGTCTCTCCGTCGCCGGGGGGTCACGTCAGGTCATTCCCACTTATGTCGGGCGTGTAAACAATGCGCCGCGAGGAAAAAAATATCTGAAAAAATCCTTCACATCGTGCTTCACTAAGGGCATTCCGTCCCCTCACGTGAGGCCCTCATGAAGAAAACTTGGATCGCCGCCGCCGCCGCGCTCGTCGCTGTGGCACTGGTCGGCAGCGTCGCCGGCACGGTCACCGCCGCACAGAACCCGCCGTCTGCCGACGCTCGTCCCGATGCGTCCGCGGTGAGCGCGTCGCTGTGGGATCTCGACCGGTCCGAGTCGTTCACCCTCGCCGAGCGGGATGGAGATGTCGCGATCGATGGCGCTCGCGTCATCGCGGCCGCGCCCGACGGTGTGTCCGACATCCCCGTGTCGCTCGATCAGGACGAGACCGAGCAGTACTGGTTGTGGGCGTACGGTGTCGAGGTCACCGCGCACGGGCTGACGCCCGGCTCCACCGTGCGCGTGGGGATCACGTTCGCGTCGGGCGACGCCAAGCACTGGGCGCCGCTCACGGCCGACGCCGAGGGCACCATCGTCACGCGCGTGCGGACGCTCGACGTCGACCCCGAGAACACGCACCCCGAGGCCGGTCTCGCTCAGATCACCGTGGCGTCGTCGACGGGGGAGGCGGGTTCGGCGCTGTTGCGCGTGACGGCGAATGCCCACCCGAGTCTGAGCGTCTCGAGCGACCCGTCGACCATCAGCCAGGACGCCTTCCTCGACAGTCCGGTCGTCATCCACGCCAGCGGGTTCCCCCCGATGACGAAGGTGTTCTTCAACCTCGGCATGCCCGACACCAGCATGATCGCCGTCGGTGAGGACGAAGGTCTGCACTCCGACGAGAACGGCGAGTTCTCTTACGAACTGCAGATGGCCAGCGTGAACGCTCAAGTGGGCACGTGGCTGCTGAGCTTCCAGTCTTTCGACGGAGCGCTTGCAGGCGGGGGGTCGTTCACGGTGACCGCGGGTGCTGAGCGCGTTCGAGACAAGACGCTGACCCCCGCCGTCGGCGAGATCTCGGTCGCGGACTTCTCGGTCGACCCGGGCCTGCGGTTCGCGGTGGACGGATTCCTCCCATTCGACACGTACGAACTGATGCTGACGACCTCGCGCGGCTACAACGCTCCGCTGGGCGTATCTCGTACGAACGGAGAAGGACACCAAGACAACGCGATCACGAGCCCGAAGTCCGTTCCGGAGGGGGAGTACACCCTCACGGCGCGATCGACGACCACCGGTGACTACGCGGTCGGCCGTTTCCGCGTCACGGGGAGCCCTACGCTCCCCGGTTCCGACATCGCGCTGGCACCGGCGACGGTCGCGGCCGACGCGCTCGCCGCCGAGGGCGTCGTCGTCTCCGGGAGCCGCATCGCACCCGGTACCTCGTTCCGGGTCTCGTTGCGGGATGCCGGGTGGAATCGACAGCCGCTCACCGCCGGGGCCGACGCGTACGCCACGGTCGGCGACGATGGGCGCTTGTCTCTCCGTCTCGTGACCCTCGAGGTCATCGCTCCCGGTGGGTACACGGTGTGGGTGGAGGCCGGTGGGGGAGTCATCGGGTACAACCTGCTGCTTCCTCTGCAGGTGACCGCGTCAGCGGCTGCGTCCGAGACGACGACGCCGGCCCCGATGGCCACGACCCCGCCCCCGGCAGCGTCCGAGACGCGTCTCGCGCCGGTCACCGAGGCGCCCGCGCTGCCGCAGCCTCGCCCCGAGACGCCCTCGGCCCCGTCACCGACGCCGTCACCGACGGCAACCCCCGCGCCCGGCCCCTTCGACGACGACATGCTCTCGCCGGCGCTCCCCGTCCCCGGCGTCCCCGCCCTCTGAGTTCAGGAAAAACACGATGATCCCTCCACGTTCAGCGCGCTCGCGCGCTTGTGCCCTCGCCGGAGTCGGCATCCTCGCGACGACTCTCTCGTTCGGCGCCGCGGCCCCAGTCAGTGCCGCGCCGGCCGGTCTCGACGAGATCGCTCTCGCCCCGGCCAGCCCCGGCAGCACGGTCGCCCTCCCCGACTCGATCCTGTCGGCCGACGGACCCGTCGACGTCTTCGTGCAGACGCGGGGCGACAGTGCCCTCGAAGCGCGCACGAAGACCGAGGAGGCGGGCGGCTCTGAGACGTCCGCGCGGGTCGCCGCCGACGACACCGCGGAGCGCAACGCCGCGGTCACCGACGAGGTCGCGAGCGATCTGGCCGACATCGATCCGGATGCCACCGTGCTCTACACCTCGACGTACTCGGTGCCGGGCGTCGCGGTGAGCGCCGAGGTCGACACCCTGCGTCAGCTCGCGGAGCGGCCCGACGTCCAGAAGATCTCCCGCATCGTCCCGCAGTCCATCGAGTTCCCCGCGGTCGGCACCGATCCGGCCAACGCGGCGTCCGACGCCCTCACCCGCGCCGTCGACGCCTGGCAGCAGACGGGGCGCACCGGAAAGGGCGTGACCGTCGCGGTCGTCGATACCGGCGTGGACTACACGCACGCCGATTTCGGCGGTCCGGGGACCATCGACGTCTACGCGCGGGCCCTCGCCTCTACCGACGCCCCGAGACCGGAGTGGTACGACGCGAACAAGTATCTCGGCGGGTGGGACTTCGCCGGCGCGAGCTACAACGGCGCTACCGGTACCCCTGGCTACGACCCGGTTCCCGTGCCCGACGCGAACCCGATCGACGGCCCCGGCGGCAACCACGGTACGCATGTGGCGGGAACCGCCGTCGGCTTCGGCGTCGACCGCGACTCCCGAACCTTTCAGGGTGACTACTCCTCGCTGTCGTCCGAGAGCGTGCGCTCGTCGTTCTCCATCGGCCCGGGATCGGCGCCGGAGGCGGGTCTCATCGCCCTGAAGGTCTTCGGCGACGGCGGAGGAAGCACGTCTCTCACCGGGGCGGCGCTGGAGTGGATCGCGGAGAAGGTGGCATCCGGAACCGAGATCGACGTCGTCAACCTCTCGCTGGGCACGAACTACGGCGCGATCGACGATCCCGACAACGCCAAGCTGGAGGTGCTTGTCGATGCGGGCGTGCTCCCCGTCGTCGCGGCAGGGAACTCGGGCGACGTCGTCGATGTCGGCGGCAGCCCCGGCACCGCGATGGGTGCGCTCACCGTCGCCGCCTCCGCAAGCGGGTACGGCCTCGCCGACGCCGCGCGTGCCGTCATCGGAGACCCGGCCCAGAATCCCGCGCAACAGATCCGCGTGCAATACGCGCAGCAGTACTCGTGGGCCTTCGACGTGACGGCGCACGTTACCGCACTGACCGACCCCGATAACGCCGACGGATGCCGTGCCTTCAGCGCCGTCGATCGGCAGCGGGTGGCGGGTCAGATCGTCTGGCTCGAGTGGGATGACGCCGACGTGGCCTGCGGGTCCGCCGTGCGCTTCACCAACGCCACGGATGCCGGAGCAGCGGGCGTCGTGCTCACCAGTCAGGCCGACTCGTTCGAGAACGGAATTGCCGGGAACACCGACATCCCCGGTGCCCAGCTCACCCGTTCCGACACCGACGCGCTGCGACCGGCGATGGAACAGGACCGCCTGACCATCGAGCTGCGTTCCGACCTGCGTCGCACGGTCGAGGTGTTCGACTCGTCCCGCGTGGACACCGCGGCATCCTTCACCTCCCGGGGAACCCACGGATCCATCGACGACGTCCTCAAGCCGGATGTCTCGGCGCCGGGCGTCTCGATCGTGTCCGCAGGCAACGGCACGGGGTCCGGCCGCGAGGTGATGAGCGGCACGTCGATGGCCTCACCGCACACGGCCGGTGTGGCGGCGCTCGTCGTCCAAGAGCACCCCGATTGGTCGGCCGAGCGCGTCAAGCAGCAGGTGATGAACACCGCCGCCCACGACATCGTCACGGCGGGCGCCGACCCGCGCGCGTACGGACCCGCGCGCGTGGGCACGGGTCGCGTCGATGCGCTCGCGGCCGTCGAGAGCGGTGTGAGCCTCCGATCGGAAGAGAACGGAGAGCTGCTCAGCGCCTCGTTCGGCGTGGTCGACGTCGGAACCGAGCCGGTCGTCCTCACCCGCACGGTCAGCGTCGGCAACGATGGGACGGATGCCACGACCCTCGACCTGCGCTACTCCCCGCGCACCGAGACGCCGGGCGTCGCGTACGACGTGAGTCCCGCGACCGTGACGGTCCCAGCGGGCGGAAGCGTCGCCGTGACGCTGACGCTGCGGATCGCCGACCCCGGCGCCCTTCGCCGCACCCTCGATCCCACCATGTCCGCTCAGACGGGCGGCGCCCCGCGGCAGTACCTCGCCGATGCGTCCGGCGTCGTCGAGGCCACCGGTCCGAGGGGCACCTTCCCCGTGCGTCTCTCGGTGTACGCGGCACCGCGTCCGTACTCCGAGACCCGGACCGCGGGTGTGACCTTCGACGGATCGGCGGGCACACTCGCGATCACCGGACGCGGGCTCGACCAGGGGCAGGGGACCGAGCGCTACCGGTCGGTCATGGTGCCCCTGATCCTCGGTGCGACCGACCCCGACGACACCTTCCCCGCGACCTCGGCACAGCGCACCCTCGAGAGCGCCGACATCCTCGCGGTGGGCGCGTCGTCGACGGCTCCTTTGCTGGCTGATCCGACGCAAGGCGTCCTCACCTTCGGCGTGCAGATGGACGGGGAGTGGGCGCGCTTGTCTCCCCTCACGTGGCCCATGGTGCAGCTCGACTTGAATGGCGATACGCGGGCCGACTTCGTCGTGCAGGTGCAGCCCGGCGCCGACGGCGACATGCCCGTCGCCATGACCGTGGATGCCGTCACGGGCAATGTGGTCGAGGAGCGTCCGGTGAACGGCCTGTTCGGGGACCAGGGCACCAACGTCTACGACAACAGCGTGGTGACGATGTCGACATCGTTGAAAGCTCTCGGCTACACGGCGGGAACGACGCAGACGACCATCCGGTACCTGGCGCAGACGCGCTCGTTCTACAACCCGGCGTTCGACGGCGGATACCGCAGCGCGCTCGTCGACCAGACGTCGGCGGCCACGATCGACGCCTACGCGCCGGAGATGGCGTTCGGCGACACCGGGACCGCGCTGTTCGCCGATGAGCCCGGCTCGCTCACGGTCAGCCGGACGGGCGACACGCTGCCCCGGGTGCTCGTGCTGCACCTGCTCGGTGACGGTGACGCGCGCGCCGAGATCGTGACGCCCACCGCGGCGGGCGCCCCGACGCCGGAGCCGTCTGCGTCAGCGCCGATTCCTTCCGCACCGTCGCCGACGGACGGGGCGACCCACGCCTCCGGTCAGAGTACGTCGCGCCCGGGCCTGGCATCCACGGGTCTGGACGGTTCGGCGCTCGCGCTGCTCGCCGCCGTCGCTGCCGCCGCGGTCGGGACAGGCGCGGTCCTGGTCCGGCGCCGCCGTCGCCCAGAGTGAGCCTCTCTGTCGCGAGCGTCGCGCCCCCCTCGGGGTGCGCGGCGCTCGCCGAGGCGGCAGACTGTGGTCTCATGGCCGGTCAGACCCTCATCATCTCCGACCCTCGCGCGGTGCGGGCCATGGCCAACCCGCTTCGCCTGGTGGCGGTCGACGAGCTCTACCGTCGACAGGGGCCGGCCACCGCCACCGAACTCGCTGACCTCGTGGGTCTGACGCCCAGCGCGATGAGCTATCACCTCCGCGCGGTGGAGTCGACGGGCCTCATCCGCCGCGGTGAGTCGACGGATGCGCGCGAGCGGCCGTGGGTGCCCGCTGCTCCGAGCTACTCGCTCGTGGCCAGTGTCGAGTCCGACGCGGTGCAGCGGATGGTGCTGATCGACTCCCGTCTGATGCCGGTGCGGCAGCGGATGGAGGAGCTGCTGGCGGCTCGGTCGGTCCGCGCACCGGACGCCGACATCGTCTACATGGTGATGGCGACCGGTCAGCTCCTCCTGAGTCCTGACGAAGTCGGCCTTCTGCAGGAGCGCGTTCAGGAGGTGTTCGACGAGTTCGAGGCGTTGAGCGCCGATCGCTCCGAGGAAGGCGATCTGCGGCGCGCGCGATACATGTGGTCGGTGGTTCCGGAGCGGGTGGACCCCGAAGACTAGCGGCGAGCGTGGAGCAGCCGAATGCAACCGCTGTGCCCCGTGCGCTCCACCGGCTCAGGTCGCCGACGGCTCGTTACGCAGTCGTGCCGATGACCCGATAGTCGGGGTGGACCCTTCCGGCCACCCCGATGGTGCGCGAAGCCGCTGACCCGCGACGTCCACGCCCCCGTTCCGATCGGAGCTGCAGCATGACCGTCCCCGCCGCCCACGAGTACCGCACCTACCCCGTCGTGACTCTTCCGGTGTTCGACCTCCGAACGGGGGATGTGGTGGCCGGTACCGATTCCGAGGTCGTCGGGATCGATGCCGAGAGCCCGTGGACGCGCCGCATCTCCGAGCGGCATCCCTCGGGGCAGATCACCCGATTCACCTACGACTGCGCGGACGAGCTCACGGTGTATAGAAAGCCCGAGGACGGAGCCGACGCCATCGCCGCAGCCGAGGCGGAGAGCGCCGCGGGAGAGAGCACAGAGCGTCTCGCCGGCGTCCGCTGCCCGCGTTGCTCGAACGAGAGGGCGTTCGCGGTCCAGATCACCGTCAGCGTGGTGCTCGACGGCGATCTCGACATCTCCGGATCCGCGCGGTCGATCACCGACCACGCTCCCGGCCGCATCGGCGACCCGCCGGACGGGTTCCGCGGAGACGAGCCCATTCAGTGCCACCAAGATCGAGGCGGCTGCGGACACCGGGGCACCGTGGACGAGTTCCGCATCCCCGAGGGGGATGTCGCCGCTCGGTAGTCCTGCCCATCGGCAGCCCCCGCACCTTGAACCGCAGTGCCTTCTTCGTCGGCGCATTGCTGGCGGGCGTGCTCATGACCTCGCTCGGCCTTCCGGTGACGCTCGGGATCGGCGCGGGGCTGTTCGTGCTCGCCGCGCTGGTCATCGCCCTCTCACCGCTGCGCAGAGCGCGCCGCGGTGGCTCTTCGCGCAGCTGAGGACCGCTCACGCGCGCTCGGGCGGATCACACCCGCGGCTGCTGCTGCGTGATGCAGTGGATCCCGCCCCCGCGGTCGAAGATGGGGCGCGAGTCGACCATCACCACACGCCGGCCCGGATAGGCGTCGGCGATGATCTCGCGAGCGCGCGCATCGGCCGAGTCGTCGCCGAAGCCGCACAGCACGACGCCGTCGTTGGTCACGAGGTGGTTGATGTAGCTCCAGTCGAGCCACCCCTCGTCGTCGCGAAGCGCGGAGGGGGCCGGGATGCCGGTGATGGCGACGTTGCGGCCCCGCTCGGCGAACGCGGTCTCGAGCTCGCTCCGCACGAGCTGCGACACCTCGAAGTCGGGGTGGGAGGCATCCGTCTGCTCGTGGAGGAGAACATGGTCGGGCGCGGCGAAGGTGGCGACGATGTCGACGTGCCCGTTGGTGCCGAGGTCGTCGTAGTCGCGGGTCAGGCCGCGCGAGAGCCAGATGGCATCCGTCGCTCCGATCGTCCGGGTCATCTCGGCCTCGACGCGGGCACGGTCGGCGAAGGGGTTACGGCGCGGGTCGAGCTGCACGGTCTCGGTGAGAAGGACCGTGCCGGTGCCGTCGACGTGGAGCCCGCCGCCCTCGGCGACGAGGAGAGAGTCGATGCGCTCGGCTCCCGCGTGCTCGGCGACGACGCGGGCGATGCCGGCGGACTTCTGCCATTCGGCCCAGTCGGGTGCGCCCCACCCGTTGAAGATCCAGTCGACGGCGCCGAGGACACCCGGGTGGTCGGGGTCGACGACGAAGGTGGGCCCCACGTCGCGCATCCAGAACTCGTCGAGCGGGGCTTCGACGATCTCGATGTCGGCGGAGAGCATGCGTCGGGCCCGAGCCACCTCGGTGGGGTCGACGACCATCGTCACCGGCTCGAACTGCCGCACGGCGTGCGCGACGTCGGTCCAGGCTCGGTAGCCCTGCTCACGGAATTCCGCGCCCTCCCCGAGGGTGATGCCTTCGCGGGGAAACGCCATCCAGGTGCGCTCGTGCGGGGCGGATTCTGCGGGCATGCGCCACATGTGGTGTTCCTTCTGGGTGCGGTGTCAGAGCGGGGAGGCGGCGGTGGTGGCGAGGTCGCCGGCGACGGCGCCGTCCTCGTCGCGGACGACCACGACGACAAGGGGGCCGTAGGGGGCGATCCAGGGGCTCGCGGCGCTCGCGTGCGCCGCGGCAGAGACGCGGGCGGTGCCGCGGAGGCGGCTTCCGTCCAGGTTCGCCTCGACGCGGGCGCCGTCGACGTAGGCGGCGGTGTCGCGAGCCAATCCGCCCGTCACGGTGGCGCTGAAGCGCACCACGGTCTCGTCGCCGTCCGCCTCGGTCTCGACCGCATCGACGACGACCCGCAGGCCGCCCGCGGCGACCGGTCGCGTCGTGGTGAAGACGGCCTCGTCGGGCAGCGCCGGCGTGCGCGGGGGCGTCGTGCGGCGCTCGCCGAGAGCGGTGACGGCCGATCCCAGCCGGATGAGCCGCGAGTCGCTGTACGCGGGACCGGCGATGGTCAGGCCGACCGGCATCCCGGTGTCGTCCATCGTGCCCATCGGCACGGTCACGGTCGGGATGCCGAGATGGCGGGGGACGAGGTTGCCGTTGGACACCCAGACGCCGTTACGCCATGCGATGTCAGCCGAGCCGGGGGCGACATCGGCGTCCGCGGGGCCCACGTCGGACTGCGTGGGGAAGATGACGGCGTCGAAGCCGCCCTCGTGCATCCACTCCTCGAAGTCGACGCGGCGGGTGTGCTCGAGGCCGCGCAGGCCCGCTTCGAGGCTCGCCACCTCGCGCCAGTCGGGCTCCCACTCCCGGGCCCGTGCCACGTAGTCGCCGATGTCGTAAGAGATGTCGTAGTGCCAGATGCCGTAGCGGTCGGGGAGGGCTCCCGCAGGGTGGGGGAAGATGCGCGCCGCGTCGACGTCGGCGAGACGATTCAGCCCCGGATCGCCGTTCTGGCGGAGGAAGGCGTCCATGGCCCACACGGCGAGGTCTCCCACTTCGGCGTCGAGGAACTCCCGGGTGACGAAGCCGCGGTCGAGGAAGTCCTCGTCGCCGGGGTGCAGTTTCTCGTACCGGTCGACCACCGGGAAGTCGGTCTCGACCACCTCGGCGCCCGCGGCTTCGAGGTCGGTGCGCAGATCGCCCCAGAGCCGCATGACGCTGTCTCGCGTGACGATCGGCGACGCGTTGTCGGGGTCGCCGTTGATGTAGATGCGCGGGACGGCGAGGCGCAGCCCCGCGAGCGGCAGCGGCTCGAGCTCGCTGAACGACGCGGGGCGCACCTCGGAGGGACGCGGCAGGGCGATCCAGGGCTGCGAGCGCCAGAGGTCTCCCTCGGTCACCGGATCGTCGGCCACGATCGCGTCGAGCACGACGCGCAGGTCGTCCATCGAGCGGGTGTGCGGCACGACGACGTCCATGGTCGGTACGAGCGGCCAGTTCCCCCGCACCGAGATCACCCCGCGCGACGGGGTGTACGCGACGAGCGCGTTGTGCGAGGCGGGGGCGCGGC
Organism: Microbacterium sp. 20-116; assembly: GCF_041079415.1. Classification (NCBI taxonomy): domain Bacteria; kingdom Bacillati; phylum Actinomycetota; class Actinomycetes; order Micrococcales; family Microbacteriaceae; genus Microbacterium; species Microbacterium sp. 20-116. Next base: position 196,028 of record NZ_JBFYGP010000003.1, on the reverse strand, counting down.
CCGACGACCACGTCTCTTCGCCGAGGCTGAAGGCGGCGAAGCTGGCCGCAGTGGCGGTGCCCGACCCGTTGGAAGAGCCCGACCCGAACGCCGACGGCAGAAAATCGGCGTTGTAGGGCGACTCGGCGCGGCCGTAGACGCCGCGCTGCATGCCGCCCGCGGCCATCGGGGGCATGTTCGTCAGTCCGAGGAACACCGCCCCGCTCGCGCGCAGTCGCTCGATCGCGAAGGCGTCGTCGCCCGCCACCAGGTCGGCGAAGGCCGGCGACCCCGAGGCCACGGTCAATCCGGTGACGCGGTAGCTGTCCTTCGCGGTGAACGGGATGCCGTCGAGCGGGCCGAGTGTCTCGCCCCGGGCTCGGCGCTGGTCGGCATCGCGGGCTTGCGCGAACGCGCGCGGGTTCAGGACGGGCACGGCGTTGAGGCGGATGCCGGCCCGGTCGTAGGCCGCGATGCGGTTGAGGTAGCGGGCCACGAGCTCGACGGTCGTGACGGTTCCGGAGTCGAGGGTGGCGCGCAGGCGGGCGACGTCGGCTTCGACGACGGTGAAGTCCTCGGTGGTCATGGCGGTAAACATACACTGTTTGTTTTATGTGTGCGAGAGTGGACTCGGAGCCTGCGCCCGCAGGCTCGCACCGACCCGGGAGACCGCCATCGCCAGACCGCACACGCCGCTGCTGAGCCGCGATCTGATCGCGCGAACCGCCCTCGCCCTGGTCGACCGTCACGGACCCGACGGGGCGAGCATCCGTCGCGTCGCCGCACGCCTCGGGGTCAACCCCGCGTCTTTGTACAACCACGTCCCCAACCGCGCGGCCATGGTCGAGGACGTCCGTGCCCTCGTGTCGGCGCCCATCGACTCGCAGCCGCTGCGGGAGCTGCCCTGGGAAGACGCGCTCCGCGCCTGGGGACGCTCGTACCGTCGCGCCTTCGCCCGGCATGCCCGCGTCGTGCCGCTGCTGATGACGGAGCGCGCGTCGGCCCCCGTCCTCCTCGCGCAGTACGAGGACTTCGCGGCGGCCGCCGAGGCCGCCGGGTGGACGCTGCGCGATGTCATCCCGCTGCTGACCGCCTTCGAGTCCTTCATCCTCGGCAGCGTCCTCGACATGTCGGGGCCCTCCGTGGTGTTCGACCCCACGGGCCAGGAAGAGGCGTTCCCGCGCTTCTCGGCGGCTTTCGACACCCTCGCCGACGAAGACCCGGAGGACCCCGTGGCCACCCGCGCCTTCGAGCTCGGGCTCGACATGCTGATCGCCTCCGCTCGGCCCCGCTGACGCCGAACCCGCATTCGGGCGCAGGGCAAGTCCTGGCTCGAGGGGATCCCGACCTGGGACGATTCCGGAATGGATGCCACCACGGACGAGCCCGCGATCCTCCCCGACCGGCCGAGGTCCGACGCGCGCCGTCCGGTCGCCCTGGTCGTGGGCGTCGTCGCGACCGTGCTCTTCGTGGCGCTGCGACTGGCCGTCGATCTCGACGGGGGAGCGCCGCTGGCGTTCGACCAGTGGTGGGACGACGCGATGGCCGCGCTCGCCGACCCGGTCGCGGTCATCGTCGCGTGGATCCCCGCCATCGTGGGCGGCACGATCGGAATGATCGTCATCGGCATCACGACCGCCGTCGTCTTCCTCCTGGTCAAGCGCCCGTGGGATGCGCTGAACGTCGCGGCATCCATCGCCCTGGTCGTGCTCATCGGCGCGCCCCTCGCCGCGGTCATCGCACGAGCCCGACCGATGGATTCGCTGGCCGAGACTCAGGCGACCTCGTTCCCCTCGGGCCACACCGCCGTCGCGACGACGATCGCGGTGACACTCGCGCTGATCCTCCGCCGCGGGTGGATCTGGGCGGCAGGCGCCGTCTGGGTGCTGCTGATGATGTGGAGCCGCACCTACCTGCACGCGCACTGGCTCAGCGACGTGACAGCGGGTTTTCTGGAGGGAGTGGCGGTGGCCACCCTCGTGTGGGCGCTGGTGGAGGTGTGGCGTGTGCGCCGCGCGCAACGCCTGGTGGCGGCGTCCGGCTGAGCGCTAGGGTTCCCGGATGACCAGCGCCTCCGCCGCCGCCGATAGAGCCCAGGATTCGACCGCCTTCCGCGTCGCCGCACGCGTCGGCTACGTGGTCCTCGGGCTTCTGCACCTGTTGATCGGGGTGATCGCGGTGTCTCTTGCGACCGGCAGCGGCGGCGACAGCGCCGATCAGAGCGGAGCCCTGCAACAGGTGGCCGAGGCTCCGGCGGGCAAGGTACTGCTCTGGGTCGTCGTCGTCGGGCTCGTCGCGCTTGCCCTCTGGCAGGTCGCGGATGCCGTCGCCGAGCGCGACCCCGACGAGAAGACGCGCTGGGCGCACCGCGCGAAATACGTGGGAACGGCCGTCGCGTACGGGGCGATCGCCGTCACCGGCTTCACGATCGTCTCGGGCGGACACTCGGACTCCTCGCAGTCGTCGCGCACTCTCAGCGCGCAGCTTCTCGCCATGCCCGGGGGCATCGTGCTCCTGGTCGTCGTCGGTCTGGCGGTGGCGGTGATCGGCGTCGCCTTCGTCGTGCGCGGTGTCACGAAGGCCTTCATGAAGAACCTGTCGAGCCCGGGCGGGACGGCGGGGCGTGGCATCCGGACCTTCGGGATGATCGGTTACGTCGCCAAGGGGATCGCGGTGGGCGTCGCCGGGATCCTCTTCATCGTCGCGGCCTTCTCGCACGATCCGAACGCGGCCGGCGGTATCGACTCGGCGCTGCGCTCGCTCGCGAGCCTGCCGTTCGGGCAGGTCGTCCTGTGGCTCGTGGGCGCGGGGCTCGTCGTGTACGGGCTCTTCTGCTTCGCCCGGGCCCGGTACGCCCGCATGTGAGCGCGCTGATCAGGGGGTGACGACGGTCACGCCGGCTTCGGCGAGGGCGGCGGACAGCTCGGGTGAAGGCTCGGCGTCGGTGATGAGGTAGTCGGCCTTCTCGAGGGGGCCCACCTGGGCGAACAAGCGTCGGTCGAGCTTCGAGGAGTCGGCCAGGATCGCGGTGCGATCCGCGCGCTGGATCATCTCGCTCATCATGGTCGCGTCGCCGAGGTTGCTGGTCGAGAAGCCGGAGCCGTCGACCGCGCCGACCGCGATGAGGGCGTAGTCGCAGCGGATGTCGACCTCGGGGGTGTGCGAGTTCATCGCCAGGGTCACCGGGCCGGTCGTGGCCTGGGTGATGGTGCGGACCGCGCCGCCGAAGATGTAGAGATCGCGGAACACGCTGGGGGAGATCTCGGCGGGGATGCGCAGGTTGTTCGTCGCGATCGTGAGGTTCCGGTGATTGCGCAGGGCTCGGGCGACCGCCAGCGTCGTGGTGCCGGCGTTGAGCATGAGGACGGATCCGTCCTCGATGAGGTCGGCCGCGAGCGCGGCGATGCGCTCCTTCTCGGAGATCTGCATCTGCAGGCGTACGTCGAGGCCGCGGTCGCGGCCGGGGACCGACATCGCACTGACGGCACCGCCGTGGGTGCGCACGACGATCCCTTCGCGATCGAGCTGGTCGAGGTCGCGGCGGACCGTGTCGATCGAGACGCCGAAGTGCGAGGCGAGGTCGACGACGGTCACCTGGCCCGACTCGGCGACGTAGGCGGCCAGCTCGGCTTTGCGGCCCGCGGGGAGCCGTCGCTTGACCGTGGCGGTGGATGCGTCCATGCCGTCATCTCTAGCACAGAGCGGCATGTCGGTCCGCAGAATTTGTGCGAAAACGGCAGAGAACAGCACTCCAAGCCCGTTGTTTGCGGACATTGACGCGGTCTCCTGCCGGAATTATCACGGATCTGCATCGAGCTCTTGCGGCTTCTTGCAAAGGGGCGCATACTCGTGCTGAAAGACGCAAGAACGCGCAGAACAGCGCGAAATGCGGCAGATCTCAACGAGGAGAAATGATGGACAACAGCGGGCGCCGGCGTCGGAACGCCATCAAGCTCGTCGGTGCCGCGGCAGCGGCCACGACCCTCCTGGCGATGGCGGGGTGCTCGTCGAACGATTCGGGAGCGTCGTCGGACGGGAACGTCACGATCGAGTTCGCCCAGTGGTGGGAGCCGGAGCTCGGCGACGGAGCGTTCCGCGGACTCATGGACGAGTTCGAGAAGGAGAACCCCGGTATCAAGGTCGACCTCGTCAGCGGGCCCTACGCCTCTACGAAGGAGCAGCTCTTCGCCGGGGCGGCATCCGGCACCATGCCCGACGTCGTCGGTCTCGACGGTGCGTGGGTCAGCGACTTCGCCAAGCAGGGCGTGATCGCCGATCTGTCGAAGCTGATGAGCGACTCCGGCTACGACGACAGCCAGCTCGCCAGCCAGATCAAGGTCGACGGCAGCACCTACATGATCCCCGTGGTCAACTTCGTCTACCCCATGTTCACCAACGACGGGCTGCTCTCGCAGGCCGGTGTCAGCTCTCCGCCGTCGACTCGCACGGAGTTCGCCGACGCGGCGAAGAAGATCAAGGCCCTCGGCGGAGACGTGTCGGGGTGGGTCCTCCCGCTCTCGCTCGAAGCCCCCAACGGCGTGCAGAACGACGTCATGTCATGGGTGTGGGCCTCGGGCGGGTCGATGCTGAAGGACGGCAAGCCCGACCTGACGAACAAGGCCGTGACCTCGGCCACCGACTACATCCAGCAGCTCTGGGAGGACGGGGTCATCGCTCCCGGATCCTTCACGATGAAGGAGCAGGACAAGGTCGAGGAGTTCACCAACGGACGTGTCGGCATGATGATCGACTCGCTGGCCCACATCAATCTGATCCGACAGTCGAACCCCGACCTGAAGTTCTCGATCTCGGCGATCCCGGCCGAAGACGGCTTCACCGGAGAGCGCGGCATCCCCTACGCCTCGTGGGGCATCGGCGTGGCCGAGAACTCGCAGCACAAGGATGCCGCCTTCAAGCTCGTGCAGTTCCTGATGGGCAAGGACGTCAACAGCGAGCTGTCGACGATGGCCAAGGCGTTCCCCGGCAACACCGAGAGCGTGCCGACCTTCGTCGCGGACGACGAGCTGTTCAAGACGGCGTTCGACATCTACAAGAAGGGCTACCCGGCGAACGAGTTCACGGGTCTGCCCGTCGCCGAGGAGCTCATGCGACAGTTCGGCACCCAGTTCCAGTCGGCTCTCGACGGACAGCAGTCGATGAGCGACGCGCTCACCAAGACGCAGGACGAATGGACGTCGGAGTTCTGATCCGACCCCGAACCGGGATGCCGCACCGCCACCGCTCGCGGTGCGGCATCCCGCTCAGCGAAAGCCGCACATCATGACCATGCGCACTCTCACACCCCCCGACACCGAGGTGATCGTCACCGGACGACCCGCCTCCCGCCGCACCCGGCAGCTGCGCAAGGCCGGCGAGGCCTACGCGTTCCTGTCTCCGACGCTGATCCTGTTGTTCGTCCTGATGATCGTCCCGATCGTCATGGTGATCGGGTACTCGTTCCAGGACAACGTCATCCTCAACAAGAGCCCCGAGGTCGTGGGTCTCGACAACTACATCGCGATCCTCACCGACTCCGGCTTTTGGAAGGCGACGGGCAACACCCTCTTCTTCACCCTCACGAGCGTCGCCGCGCACCTCGTGCTCGGACTCTCGTTCGCCCTCCTGCTCAACAGCCGGCTCATCGGCGCGGTCCCCCGGGCGATCTTCCGCGGGCTCTACGTGCTCCCGTGGCTTTTCACGGTCGCCGTCATCGCCGTGCTGTGGCGCATGCTGCTCGCCCCGAACGGCATCGTCAACTTCCTGCTCCACACGAACATCGAGTGGCTCGCCTCGCCGCAACTGGCGCTGGGGACGGTCACCTTCATCAACATCTGGGCCGGTTACCCGTTCTTCATGGTGAGCCTGCTCGCCGGTCTCCAGGGGATCCCGAGCGACCTCTACGAGGCCGCGACCGTCGACGGTGCCAGCCCCGTGCAGCGCTTCTGGAACGTCACCGTCCCCCAGCTGCGTCCCATCATCGTGAGCCTGCTGTTGCTCGACCTCATCTGGACCTCGCAGCAGTTCGCCCTCATCTGGCTGACCACGGGCGGCGGTCCCATCGACGTCACCGAGATGCTCAGCACCTTCACCTACAAGCTCGCATTCGCGAAGTACGACTTCTCGATGGCCTCCACCTCGGCGGTGCTGGTCCTGGCGATGTCGATGATCATCGCGGTGCTCTACGTCCGCCACCAGAAGGCGAGGGACTGACCATGGCCTCGACCACGACCGCGCGCCCGCGCGCCACCAGCGCGATCGCGCGCCGCCGCCTCGCCAAGACCGGCGTGCTCATCGGCCTGTTGATCGGCGCGGTCTTCGCCGCCGGTCCCGTGCTGTGGATGCTCTCGAGCTCGTTCAAGTCGAACACGCAGATCTTCGAGCTCCCCCCGCGCCTCATCACCGACACCTTCTCGTTCGACGCGTACATCTCGATCTTCACCAACCCCGAGACGGTGCGCTTCTTCATCAACAGCTATGTCGTGGCGGGGGCGGTGACGATCCTGACGCTGCTCGTCGCGATCCAGGCGGCGTACGCCTTCAGCCGATTCGAGTTCCGCGGCAAGCGCGTCGTCAACGTCATCATCGTCAGCGTCCAGGCGGTCCCGCCGATCACGCTGCTGATCCCGTACTTCGGTCTGATGGTGGGGCTCGGCCTCTACAACACCTATCCGGGGCTCATCTTCACCTACATGGTGTTCACGCTGCCCTACGCGATCATCATGATGACCGGGTATTTCAACACCCTGCCGAAGGAACTCGACGAGGCCGTCCGAGTCGACGGCGCGGGCTCGTTCACCGCCCTCTGGCGGGTGCTCGTGCCCATCTCGATCCCCGGGATCGTCTCGGTGGGGATCTACACCTTCATGATCGCGTGGAACGAGTTCCTCTTCGCCCTCACCCTCACGCGCACCATCGACATGCGCACCGTGCCGATCGGCATCCAGCTGCTCATGGGCCAGCACTCCTACGAGTGGAACCAGATCATGGCGATGAGCATCCTCGGCTCGATCCCCGTGCTGCTGCTCTTCCTCTTCTTCCAACGCTTCTTCATCAGCGGCCTCACGGCCGGCTCGGTGAAGAGCTGACCTCCGCACACCCAACCCCGAACAAGGAGAAATCCGTGCTCTACACCGGCAAGTCCATCCTCGACGTAGCGAACGCCCACAGCTTCGCCATCCCGGCTTTCAACATCAGCGATTGGGCGATGTTCACCGGGATCATGGACATCAGCGAGGAGAAGAACGCTCCGGTCATCATCGCCATCCACCCCGACGAGGTCTCGCACATCACCACCGACCTCATCCCCGCGATGCACGCTCGCGCGCACCGCTCGAGCGTGCCCGTCGCCATCCACTGGGACCACGGCGGAACGTACGAGCAGATCGTCCAGGCCATCCAGGCCGGCTTCACCTCGGTCATGATCGACGCCTCGCTCGAGCCCTTCGAGCAGAACGTCGCCCTGACCCGCAAGGTCGTCGAAGCCGCCCACGCGGTCGGCGTGCAAGTCGAGGGCGAGCTCGGAACAATCGGCGCGAACGACAGCTACGGCGAGTCCGGTGCCGCCGAGATCATCTACACCAATGTCGACGACGCCGTGCGCTTCGTCGAGCAGACCGGGGTCGACAGCCTCGCCATCGCCATTGGCACCTCGCACGGGCTCTACCCGGCCGAGAAGAACCCCGAGCTGCGCCACGACCTGCTCGAGCAGATCAAGGCGGCGGTCGGCATCCCGCTCGTGCTGCACGGCGGGTCGAGCAACCCCGACGGCGAGCTGAGCCGGGCGGTGGAGCTGGGCGTGAACAAGATCAACATCTCCAGCGACATCAAGGTGGCCTACCACGACCGCATGCGCGAGGTGCTCGGCACCGACCGTCGCCTGCGCGAGCCCAACGCCATCCAGCCCGAGTGCATCGCGGCGATGAAGGTCACCGCCGCTGAGAAGATCGACCTGTTCGGCGCCGCCGGCAAGGCCGACCTGTACTGATCGAAGGAGACCGGCGCCATGGGGGAAGACCTCGTCCTCGGGCTCGGCGGAACCGTCGACTACGAGATCCGGTGGGATGCCGAGGTGCTCACCGCCCTCGCGGCGGAGCACGGCATCCGGCTCGACGAGTTGACCACCACGACGCCCATCATCGACGAGCGCGCGCTCATCGTGACGGTGCTCGCCTTCCTCGCCACGGGCGGGGGAGGCGAGCGCTTCGTGCTCTCGTCAGAGATCGTGGAGCGCTTCGCGGCGCACTTCGACAAGAACGTCACCCTGGGCGGCACGGGGGTGCGGGCCGGGATCGCGCTCGATCGCATCGGCATCCCGACGGTGCAGCACCTCGTCAGCATCGACGACAATGTCCGGCGACTCCTGCCGTCGTCGATGAGGATCGTCTCGTCGGCGAGGCGTGACACCCTCGACCCGCACCTCATCGTGCAGTACCCCGAGGGCACGACCGTGCGCGTGGTCGACGGAGCGGTGACGGCCACGGCCTCCAATCGCCTGATCTTCGCCAACGACGCGCCCAACCGCGAGATGGTGATCGCCGACCGACTCGGCGACGCTCTCGAGTCGGCTGCGGCCTTCCTCGTCTCGGGTTTCAACACCATGCAGGATGCCGATCTGCTCGAGGCCCGGCTCGACGACCTGGTGAGCGCGATGCGCCGTCTTCCCGCCGATGCCCTCGTGTACTACGAAGACGCGGGGTTCTACCAGCGCGAGCTCTCCGCCCGCGTACGGAGGCGACTGCTCGAGCGCATCGACGTGTACGGCATGAACGAGGACGAACTGCAGGAGTACCTGGGGCGCTCCGTCGATCTGCTCTCGCCGGACGACGTCGCGGCGGCCCTCGCCGAGGCGCACGGGCTCATTCCGGCACGGGCGCTGGTCGTGCACACGAAGTACTGGGCGCTCGCCGTCGGTCCCTCGGCGGCGCGGCACGAAACGGGACTCGAGAGCGCCGTGCGCACCGCGGCGACGCGCTACCGGCTCGGCGACGCGTGCACGGCAGCCGACCTCGATGCCACCGCGAGATTCGCGCGCCATCCCGGGGGAGCGGCGGTGGTCGCTGCCCTGCAGCGGAGCGGAAAGGCGGTCGGCGTGCCGGCGTACCTCGTCGACACCGCCGATCCCACGACGATCGGCCTGGGGGACACGTTCGTCGGCGGCTTCCTGGCGGCCGTCCCGGCCGCTGCGCGGCACGCGACCGCGGCCGCTCTGGATCGCGCCCTCGACGCCGTGGGCGGAGCGCCGGGCTGAGCTGGCGCGGCCCCGGATCTCTCAACGCGCCGCGGTGTCGGCATCCGGGTCCGAGAACGGCCCGCACGCCGCGATCACGCGGCGGAGGCTGACGGCGGCCTCCCACGCGTCGAGGGGCTCCTCGTGCGCGTCGAGGGCGCGCAGGCTCTCGGTGTAGCGCGTGAGGGACTTCTCCGCCGCGCGCAGGCTGCCCGCGTCGGCCTCGGGTTCGGGTGGCGTCGTGACCAGGGGCGAGACCGCGTCGATCGCGTCGGCGAGGGTGCGGCGCACCTCGGCAGGAAGACGGGTGTCGACGTCAGGACCCGCGGTGAGTCGTGCCAGTGCCGCGGCCAGTTCACGGGTGGCATCCGCGGTGCCGGTCAAGGCGTCCAGACGGCGTCGATCGAGGTCGCGCGGTGTCTTCAGCCGACGGCCGCGCGGGTTGTAACGACGGCTCTCATCGGCCAGGTCGACCTCTTCGCGGACCTCGACGAGGGTGTCCTCCAGCGCGGCGGCGGCCCGGTCGGCGGCCTCGGGGTCGAAGGAGCGGCCCGCGAGCGAGGTCGACATCGCCCCGAGCGCCTCGCCGAGGGCGTCGCGAAGGCGACTCAGCCGGTCGTCGGCCTTCTTCACCCGGAGCGGCGGAACGACGAGCAGATTCACCACGACGCCCACCACCACACCGAACGCCATCGTGACCAGGTACGACACGGAGTACCCGTCGGGGTCGGCGCCGCCCAGCAACAGCACGAAGAGTCCCGCGATGGCCACCCAGTCGCGCCCGACGCCGAGGGCGCGCACCCCCGCGAGCAGCACGCCGATCAGGATCACGGCGGCCACCGCGACGATGCGGGGCAGGCCCGTGCCGACGACGGCGAGGCTCGCCAGGCCCAGGCCGATTCCGAGTGCCAGACCGACCACGGCCTGGACCCCGCTCGAGGCGGAGCGCGCGACGGTCGGGTACATGCTCACCAGCACTCCGAGCGGCGCGTAGTACGAGTACTCGCTCTGCGCGAGGGGGACGAGAGGGGCGAGGTACCAGGCCAGCGCCGCCGCCGCAGCGGTCTTGGCGGCGAGCAGCAGGCGGTCGGTCGTGATCGCGTCGGACCACCATCGGCGGGGGTCGAGGGCGGCGGGGACGGTCATGAGCGGCGGGTGCGCGGGCGAGTCGACACGCTCCCATGCTCGATGTCGGCGACCGAGCCGTCGTGGGGGTTGCCCCGCTCGGGTCGCCGGGTTAGGACTCAGCGCCCGGGGCGGTAGGCATCCCAGAGGACGCGCGCATGGCGGGCCTTCGCGCGCTCGACCCCGTCCTCGTCGTGACGGGCCGCGCTGATCCATTCCGCGAGGCGGCTCGCCACGGCTCCCAGCACCATGCTCAGGTCGGCGTGAGCGGCGGGAGGCACCGCCGCCTCGGACGCCGGCATCCGCCCCTTCGGCGCCAGGTCGTCGTCGATGTGCCGCAGCACGAGCCGAGCGACCCCGACGGCGTGGCTGTTCACGACGCAGTGAGCGGCGCCCTCGATCTCCCACCGCCGAGCCCTGTGCGCGCGGGCGACGAGTCTCGAGTGCAGGCGACGGGGCGAGGGGCGGTCGTGCTCGCCCCGGATGAGCAGCAGCGTCGCTCGTCCCGCGCCGATGCGGTCCGAGATGCGGTAGCGCAGCATGTGCGGCAGCGCCTCGAAGAAGTAGAGGAACCCGCACAGCAGATAGGCCGACACGGCGAGCAGCGCGATGTGGATCGACTCGCGCACGGTCGACTGGACGAATCGCACGCCCTGCACGATCGCGGTGGACTCCGCCTCGTCGACGACGGGGCTCACCAGCACCGCGTGCGAGAGGCCGGGGCGGCGCGCGAGGACCTCGGTGACCACCTGCGTCCCCATCGAATGCCCGATCAGGACGGGGTCGTCCAGGCCGTAGTGATCGAGCACCCCCTCGACCTGATCGGCGAAGTAGGCGGCGGTGGGGGATTCTCCGGATGCCGGGACCCCGCCGAATCCGGGGAGGTCGAGGGCGTACACCTCGCCCTCCTTGGCCAGCAGGGGCGCGAGGAACTCGAAGTACGTCGACGCGACTCCGATGCCGGCGACGAGTACGAACGAGCGCCCGGTGTCCGCGGTCGTGGGCACGCGCGTCACGCGCGTGCGGGACGGGCCACGGCGATACGTCTGGACGTCGACGTCGGCGGGACGCGATTTTTCGGGCACCGCCCCAGGATGCCCTACCCGCCTGGGTGACCTGTCAATCCCGGTCCCGGTGTCGGGAGCCCCGCTTAGCCTTCCTGCATGAGCGATACCTCCCGTGAAGAAGAGACCCTGGGTGCCGTCCGCGAGGGCGACAACCCCGCCGAGAAAGATCCGTCCGACTGGGTGACCGGCGACGAGCCGATGACCGCTCCGCAGCGCAGCTACCTCGACACGCTCGCTCGCGAAGCCGGCGAGGAGATCCCCGCCGACCTGACGAAGGCCGAGGCATCGGAGCAGATCGACCGACTGCAGAACGAGACCGGTCGCGCCACCGAGTGATTTTCGAGGCGTCCCGCCGTCCCCTCGTCAGGACGCGCGGGACGCCTCGTCGTGTGCCGAGATGCCATCGATGTCCTGACGCTCGCCGCGGGCGATGTCGTCGAGGAAGTCGGCGACGATGCGTCGCTCCGCGGGTCCCAGCCGTTCGGCGGCCGCCGCCGCCGACGTGCTCCGCACCGACAGCATGCGTCGGGCGGGGGAATCGGCGTCGATCGTCTCGCGCACCACGATGGACCGGCGGTCGCCCGGGTACGGTTCGCGTTCTACCCATCCGGCATCCGCGAGTCGATCGATGAGCGCGGTCGTGGCCGCGGACGAGATGCCCAGCATTGATGCGAGGATCCGCGGGGTCACGGGTTCGTCTTCGGGGGAGCGCTGCAGGAGGAACCGCAGAACCTTGGCGTCGTTCGGTCCGATACCGAGGGAGTGAAGAGCCTGCCGCTCGGATGCAACGCCGGAGTCGGTGAGGTCGTTGAGAGCCTTGACCACGTCGTCGGCGGTCGTCGCGTCATTCATCTGTCCTCCTCGGTTCTCTCGATGGGCTAGTGTCTTTGAGGCCGATAAAGTAGTCGACCGTTGTACTTCGATGGTACCCGTCCATTCGATGCATCGGCAGGGGGCTGATCGCGGAGCCTGGCATAAGATGCCCAGGTGGAAACAGGGTCCGAGTCGCGCTACTGGTACGGCGCGAGCGATGAGGATCGTCGTCGCCGAGCCGTCGATGTCCTCCAGGCCTTTCGCGTCTATCGCGCTGCCGAGGTCGCCATGCGTCGCCGAACGCGCGAGTCGATGTCGATGGGCGAGAACGAGCTTCTGGTACTGCGCTACCTCATCAAGGCGGCGGGGCAGGGCCGGCAGGTGTCTCCGAGCGAGCTGACCCGATACCTCGGGGTCTCGACGGCCTCGACGACGGCGATCGTCGACCGCCTCGAGAAGACGGGCCACGTCACCCGTGTCCCTCACCCCACCGATCGGCGGAGCATCTTCATCGTCGCGACCGAAGTGAGCGACGAAGAGGTGCGCGCGACTCTCGGGTCGATGCACGCCCGCATGATGGCGGCGGTCGTCGACATGAGCCCCGAAGACAGCGCGGCCGTGATCGCGTGCCTCGGCCGGCTCCAGGATGCCGTCGATCAGGTCGACCCGCACCCGGTCGAGGCCGAGCCCGGTCGCTGACGGGCGTCGCTAGGTAGGTAGTCCGCCTACTTATCGCCGAAACATTAGGCGGCGCATTCGCGGCGTGAAACCATGGAGCCATGCACGATCCGGTGAGCGACGCGGCGGTCGTCGCGCCCGCAGCGGCCGGCGCCCACGCTGAGAACCTGCGCGAAGTCGACGGGGTCGAGGTCGCCTCGTTCCGAGCTGTGGTGGCCCGCCTGCGGGCGGATTACCCGCTCGAGGATCCGACCCACGTCGAGGCGATCGTCCTCCGCGAGTGGGAGGCCTTCTCGGCTGGGCGTCCCCTCGTGGTACCCACCGCGGTCGAAGAGGGCGCGCGCGAGATCCTCGATCAGACGGTCGTCTGATCTAGGAGCCGGACGAGTCCGGTTCGTCGACGAGCAGCAGCCCACCCGACGAGTTCGCCGACGTCGCGAGCGCCTCGATCCACGCTCGGCTCAACAGAGCCGGCTCCGGCTCGTCGAAGACGAAGCGCAGCGGAATCGAAGGATGCAGCCACACGGTGCTGCGCCCCACCTCCTGGCCGGGTCCGTGCGTCCACGACAAGGTGAAGCTCTCGCCGCGGCGGAGCTTGGTCGCGATGACCACCTTGACGTGCGCCAGGGCGCGATCCTCGATCTCGATCGGCGACGCGACGTCGCCGTAGTAAAGCGTTCCCACACCGGCACGCTAGTCGTGCCAGAACGAGCCGCCCACCGGGGTTGATTCGCGCGACGCGACGTGGCATCCCGGAAAGCGGCTCGACGTGCGTTCCTCGGATAGGCTCGACGGCATGGGTAGATTCATCTACGACACCGTTGCCAACGCGGTCGACATCGACGACCGTACGCTCGCACACCTGCGCATCGTCGTGATGAACAAGCTTCGGCGTTCCGAGTCGTTCATGTTCGACGTCGAGGTCGGCGACGGCAGCGGTCGGCGCAGCTTCTGGATGCACCCCTCTGTGCCGATCCAGTTCCACTTCTACGGCAGCCGTCAGCCGCGCATCAACCGGGTCTGGGTCGAAGACCTCATGCTCGCGGCATCCGGCCCGAACGGTCTGGCGATCACGCCCGAGCCGAGCGAGGACGCCCTCGTCGAAGAGGGGTGAGCGTCAGCTCTTCTCGGACTCGGCAGTCGGGCTGATGTCCTCGGGTACGAGCATGATCCCGCCCGACGAGTTTGCGGAGTCGGCCAGTCGTTCGATCCACTCCCGGCTGAGCGTGGTGGGTTCGCTGTCGTCGAAGACGAAACGCAGCGGAATCGCCGGGTGCAGCCAGAGCGTGCTGCGGCCGCGCTCTTCGTCGTCGCGGTGTCGCCACGACAACGTGAAGCTCTCGCCGCGGCGGAGCTTGGTCGAGATGACGACTTTCAGGTGAGCCAGGGCGCGGTCCTCGATGTGCACGGTCGTGCCGCTGCCGCCGTAGTGAATGGTCCCCATGCGGCCCACGATACGCCAGAGCGTGTCGCGGATACGCGGCGGGATGCCAGGTGTCAAGACCGCCGGGCGTGGCGGGTTCGCCTGCCACAGTGAGGAAAGAGCACGGAAGGAGGGCGCCGTGACCAATCCCCCCACGCCTCGGCATCCTGAATCGGGGAACGACCCGGATGACCTTCCGGATGTGTTCCAGGGCTTGATCGGCATCGACGTCATCGACGGCGAGCTGGTCCCGCGCGCCTCGGCGGAACCACCCCGGGCGTGAGGCTCTCAGCGGCCTCGTAGTCGTGTCCGTTACGTTCGTGCGCATGTCGGACCCGCTGGACGAACAGCAGATCACCGTCTCGAGTGCGGCCCTGCGAGCGATGCGCGACGAGTTCCAGCGGTTCCTGATGGAGTACCGCTTCGGGCTCGCCGAGGTCGAGACGAAGATCTCTATCCTGCGCGAAGAGTTTCAAGAGATGCACGCCTACAACCCGATCGAGCACGTCTCGAGCCGGGTCAAGTCGCCGGACAGCCTGGTCGACAAGGTCCGCCGCAAGGGCATCGAGACCGACTTCGACTCCATCCGTGCCTCGATCACCGACATCGCCGGCATCCGGGTCACGTGCAGCTTCATCGACGACGCCTATCGGCTCTCGAACCTGCTGACCCGCCAAGACGACATCACCGTGCGCGACGTCAAGGACTACATCGCCCAGCCGAAGGCGAACGGTTACAAGAGCCTGCACGTGATCGTGGAGGTACCGGTCTTCTTGTCGACCGGTCGCGTCGACGTGCCCGTCGAGGTGCAGTTCCGCACGATCGCCATGGACTTCTGGGCGAGCCTCGAGCACAAGATCTACTACAAGTACGACCGCCTCGTCCCCGACGATCTGCTCGCCGAGCTCAAGAACGCCGCCGACACCGCCGCCGAGCTCGACACCCGCATGGAGCGGCTCCACCGCGAGATCCGCGGTGCGCACCCCGGAGTGGTCTCGCTCTGACGCGCGCGACACAATGGAGCGATGAGCGACGACGACTCCCGAGTGGACGAGGTCGCCGCCGAACTCCTCAGCCTCCCGCCCTCGCGTTTCACCGCCGCGCGTAACGAACGCGCTGCCGCCGAAGGCGGGGCCGTCGGGCGCAGGGTGGCGAAGCTGCGCAAGCCCACCGTCGCCGCCTGGGCCGTCAACCTGCTCGTGCGCGACGGCCAGCTCGGCGAGGCCGTGGAACTCTCGCGCGCCCTTCACGAGGCGCAGGAGGATCTGGATGCCGCCGAGCTCGGGAGACTGGGGCGTCAGCGCCGGCACCTGGTCGTCGCCCTCGCTCGTCGGGCGGGAGAGCTCGCCGCCGAGGCGGGGAGCCCGCTGAGCGGGGCGATGTCGGATGCCGTCGAGAAGACCGTCAACGCCGCGGTCGTCGATGCCACGGCGGCGGCCGCCGTGCTCACGGGGCGTCTGGTGTCGGCGATCGACCTCGCCGAACTGCGGGACGGGGCGCTCGGCGAAGCGGTGGCCGGTTCCGTCCCGGGCGAGCTCCCGCGGCCCGCTCCCACCCGGGACGATCTCGCCTCCCGTCGAGCGCGCAAGGCGGCGGAACGGGCCGTGCGCGAAGCGGAGCGTGCGAAGGCCGACGCCGACCGCGAGAACGCCGCTGCCGACCGGCGGGTCGACTCGGCGACCGAGCGAGCGACGCGCGCCCGCGAGCGTGTGGAGGGCCTTCGCACCGATCTGGAACGCGCCGAGAGGGACGCCGCCGAAGCGGAGGACGTACTGACCCAGCGCACGAACGCGCAGATCCGCGCTCGTGATGCCGTGCGGGCCGCGATCGAGGCCGTCCAGCGCGCCGAAGCCGCACGTCACGAAGGGTCCGATCGATGAGCGCTTCCTCCCTCTCCACGATCCTCGACGACGCTCGCGCACGCCTGGCCGGCGCCCCGCGCGAGCGACTCGGCGAGCTGCAGGAGGGGCGCCGCCTGCTCGGCATCCCGCGTGCTGCCCGTGTCTCGCCACGCGGCACGGCCTGGCACCTGGGGGTCCTCCTGTTGACCGACGACGCGCTTCTCGCGACGGGCGACATCGTGCGCTCGCGCCCGGAGGTCCGACGCGGATTCGCCGCGGAGTCGCAGCGTCGCCGCGCCGAGCTCTCGGCCGCCGCGGCGAGAGGTGGGGTGCCGGAGGGCGAGAGCGTGCACATCGGGTGGGAGGTCATCGACCCCGCAGCGGTCGGGCCATCGTCGACGCCCGTATCCGTCCGCGACGGAGAGCCGCTCGTGCGATGGAGCGCAGCCGGAGGATTTATGCCGCTGGGGCGGTACCTCGACGAGCGCATCGAGCTTCTGCGGCATCCGCCGGAGCGGGCGTAGGCACCTGCGCCCTTAGTCGGGGGTAGACCGCCTGTCAACAGGCGTCATCGCGGCCGTTCGCGGAAACAACGCTGGTCTATCGTGAGCGACGTGCAGCAGGTATGGCCAGGATCCAGTTATCCCCTCGGGGCCACTTACGACGGTAACGGGACGAACTTCGCCCTGTTCAGTGAAGGAGCAGAGAAGGTCGAGCTCTGCCTCTTCGAGGAAGACGGAACGGAGACGTGCTTCGAGCTGATCGACGTCGACGCGTTCGTCTGGCACGCCTACCTCCCCAACATCCAGCCGGGGCAGCGCTACGGCTACCGCGTGCACGGGGAGTACGACCCCGCGAACGGCAAGCGCTTCAACCCCGCGAAGCTGCTCCTCGACCCGTACGCGAAGGCCGTCGAGGGCCAGGTCGACTGGGGGCAGGCGGTCTTCAGCTACGAGTTCGGCGACCCCGACTCGTTCAACGACGAGGACTCCGCCGCCCACATGATGAAGGGCGTCGTCATCAACCCGTTCTTCGACTGGTCGGGCGACCGCCAGCCGAAGATCCCCTACGCCGAGTCGTTCATCTACGAGGCCCACGTGCGCGGCCTCACCCAGCTGCACCCCGACGTACCCGAGGAGTTGCGCGGCACGTACGCCGGCATCGCCCACCCCGCCGTCATCGAGCACCTCCAGAAGCTCGGCATCACCGCGATCGAGCTCATGCCGGTGCACCAGTTCGTCAACGACTCCACCCTCGAAGAGAAGGGGCTGTCGAACTACTGGGGCTACAACACCATCGCGTTCCTCGCCCCGCAGAACACCTACTCCTCGACCGGCGACCACGGTCAGCAGGTGCAGGAGTTCAAGGCCATGGTCAAGGCTCTGCACGCCGCCGGCATCGAGGTCATCCTCGACGTGGTCTACAACCACACCGCCGAGGGCAACCACATGGGCCCGACCCTGTCGATGCGCGGCATCGACAACGAGGCGTACTACCGCCTCGAAGACGACGACAAGCGCTACTACACCGACTACACCGGCACCGGCAACAGCATGAACGTGGGCAACCCCCACACGCTGCAGCTGATCATGGATTCGCTGCGCTACTGGGTGCTCGAGATGCACGTCGACGGATTCCGCTTCGACCTGGCATCCACCCTCGCCCGCGAGTTCTACGAGGTCGACAAGCTCGCGACCTTCTTCGAGCTCGTGCAGCAGGACCCGATCGTCTCGCAGGTCAAGCTCATCGCCGAACCGTGGGACGTCGGTCCCGGCGGCTACCAGGTCGGCAACTTCCCGCCCCAGTGGACCGAGTGGAACGGCAAGTACCGCGACACCGTGCGCGACTTCTGGCGCGGCGAGCCGCAGGCCCTGGGCGAGTTCGCCTCGCGGCTGACCGGTTCGGCCGACCTGTACGAGCACTCGGGACGTTTCCCGGTGGCATCCATCAACTTCGTCACCGCGCACGACGGCTTCACGCTGCGCGACCTCGTGTCGTACAACGAGAAGCACAACGACGCCAACGGCGAAGACAACAACGACGGCGAATCGCACAACCGCTCCAGCAACATGGGCGTCGAGGGGCCGACCGACGATCAGGACGTCCTGAAGCGTCGGGCGCAGCAGCAGCGCAACTTCATCGCGACGCTGCTGCTCAGCCAGGGCGTGCCGATGCTGCTGCACGGCGACGAACTCGGTCGCACGCAGGGCGGCAACAACAACGGCTACGCGCAGGACAACGAGATCACGTGGGTGGACTGGACGAACATCGACACCCCGCTCATCGAGTTCACGGCCGCCCTCGCGCGACTGCGCAAGCAGCACCCCACCTTCCGCCGCAGCCGGTTCTTCGACGGTCGCCCCGTGAAGATGGAGGAGGGCGCTCCCATTCCCGACGTGGTGTGGCTGCGTCCCGACGGCTCGCTCATGCAGCCCGAGGACTGGGACAACGGCTTCGGCCTCGCGGTGGGCGTCTTCCTCAACGGCCAGGGAATCCGCGAGCGCGATCGTCGTGGCGAGTCGATCAGCGACGACCACTTCCTCGTGCTGTTCAACGCCGGTGACGACAAGGTCGACTTCCGCCTGCCCGACTTCGAGTACGCGCCGAAGTGGGACGCCTACGTCGACACCGCCGGCGAGCGCGCGAACACCGAGCCGCTGAGCCCCGGTGAGACGCTGCCGCTCGAGCCGAAGTCGCTCATGGTCCTGCGTGAGCACCACCTGCCCGAGCCCGAGGTCGACCACTCGGTCGCCGCCTCCCTCACCGCGCAGATCCCGGTGGTCGGCACCGACGACCTGCCCGGTCAGGCGCCCAAGCCGGAGCTGTGAGCGAGATGCGGCATCCGCTTTCGACCTATCGCCTGCAGATCCGCGAAGCGTTCACCCTCGACGACGCCGCCGAGGTCACGGGATACCTCCGTGACCTCGGGGTCTCGTGGGCGTACCTGTCGCCGATCCTCGAGGCCACGCCCGGTTCCGACCACGGCTACGACGTGGTCGACGTCGAGCGCGTCGACCCCGCACGCGGGGGCGCCGAGGGGCTCGACCGCTTCGCCGCGGCAGCGCGCGCGGCGGAGCTCGGCATCCTGATCGACATCGTGCCCAACCACATGGGCGTCTCGGAACCACGCAGCAACGCGTGGTGGTGGGACGTGCTGCGACAGGGGCGGGCGTCGGCGCACGCGAGCGCGTTCGACATCGACTGGGAATTCGGTGACGGCAAGGTGCGCGTGCCCGTGCTCGGCGACCATCTCGACGCGGTCATCGACGAGATCTCATACGACCCGACGCCGGCCGACGATGCTCCCGACGGGCTGGTCCGCTACTACGACCATGCCTTCCCGGTGGCCCCCGGTACCGGTACTTCGGACATCCGAGCTCTGCTGGACGCGCAGAACTTCGAACTGCGCTACTGGCAGGACGAAGCGGCCGACCTGAACTACCGCCGCTTCTTCGCCGTGACGACCCTCGCGGGCGTGCGCGTCGAGGTGCCGGAGGTGTTCCGGGCGACCCACGCCGAGATCCTGCGCTGGGTGCGCGAGGGCCTCGCCGACGGTCTGCGCGTGGACCACCCCGACGGTCTCGTCGATCCGGGCGGGTACTTCGATCAGCTCGCCGTCGCGCTCGAAGAGGCCGGCGAGGGCGAGGTCGGCTACGTGCTCGCCGAGAAGATCCTCGAACACGGCGAGGCGTTGCCGTCGTGGTGGAAGACCGCCGGGACCACCGGTTACGACGCTCTCGCCGAGATCGACCGTGTGCTGACCGACCCGGCGGGGGAGGCGGCGCTCGATGCCCTCGACGCGCGCCTGCGCACCGACAGCGATCTCGAGCCGCTCACCGGCTGGCACGACCTCATCCACGACACCAAGCGCAAGATCGCCGACTCGATCCAGGTGTCGGAGATCCGTCGCCTGGTGCGCGGTCTTCCGTCGGGGCTGCGCGAGGAGTTCGGGGCCGACGCGCTGCAGGACGCGCTCGCCGAGATCCTCGCGTGCTTCCCGGTGTACCGCTCGTACCTCCCCGCCGGTCGCACGCACCTCGACGCCGCCGCGGGCGAAGCCGAAGTGCGTCGTCCCGAACTGGGCGACGTGATCGAGAAGCTCGTCCCGGTGCTCGCCGACACGAGCCTCGAGGTCGCGTGGCGCTTTCAGCAGACGACCGGTCCCGTCATGGCCAAGGGCGTCGAGGACACCGCGTTCTACCGTTACACCCGGCTGGGCTCGCTCACCGAGGTGGGCGGCGACCCGGGGGAGTTCTCCCTCGACGTCGCGGGCTTCCACACCGCGCAGGCGCTGCGTCACGCGTCGTGGCCCACCGCCATGACCACTCTGTCGACGCACGACACCAAGCGCGGCGAGGACACGCGTGCCCGCATCGCGGTGCTGGCCGAGATCCCCGAGACCTGGGCCGAACGACTCGAGGAGTTCCGCGGGATCGCCTCGACCGGTCACGGCCCCTTCGACGCACTGCTGTGGCAGGCGATCGTGGGAGCGTGGCCCGCCTCGGCATCCACCCCCGAGGGGCTGAAGGTCTACCGCGAACGTCTGCACGCGTACGCCGAGAAGGCGGCGCGCGAGGCGTCCGAGGTCACCGGCTGGTGGGAGCAGGACGAGGCCTTCGAGGAGCGCATGCACGCGGTCGTCGACGCGGCCACCGGCACCGCCGCCGAGCGCGTGCGCGCCTTCGTCGACCAGATCTCGCCCGCGGGATGGTCGAACGGTCTATCCGCCAAGCTGCTGCAGATCATGGGCCCGGGCGTCCCCGACGTCTACCAGGGCTCGGAGCTGTGGGAGCAGTCGCTCGTCGATCCCGACAACCGTCGCGCGGTCGACTTCGCGGAGCGTCGCCGGCTTCTCGCCGCGATCGACGCCCCCGGAGCTGCGGCTCCGGCGGTGGATGCCACGGGAGCGGCCAAGCTCCTCGTGACGTCGCGCGCGCTGCGCCTTCGCCGTGAGCACCCGCTCGAGATCTACCGCCCGCTGGAGGCAGCGGGCGTGGCGGCTGACCACGTCGTCGCCTTCGATCGTGGCGGTGTGTTCGCGGTCGCGACCCGTCTGCCGCACGGCCTGGCGGCAGCGGGAGGCTGGCGCGACACGGTGGTGCTGCTGCCGGACACCCCCGTCGTCGACGTGCTGACCGGACGCTCGTTCGCCGGCGGCGCCGTGCCCCTGGCCGACCTGCTGGCGGTCTACCCGGTGGCCCTGCTGATCTTCTGACCCCCGATCGCGTGAGGCGTCGGCAATCGTCGCCTCACGCCCTCCCTCAGCGAAAAACCTCGGCACCTCACGCGAAGGAACACCCCTCATGAGCATCGACGTCTGGGCACCCAAGACAGAGCGGGTGCGGCTGCGCCGGCTCGACGACAGCGGCGACAATGTCGTCGAAGACGTCGAGATGGCATCCGCGAAAGACGGCTGGTGGACGGCCCCGGTCGACCTCGCCGACGGCGAGCGGTACGGCTTCGTCCTCGGTGACGGCGACGACCTCCGCCCCGACCCGCGCTCGCGGCGTCAGCCCGGCGGCGTGCACGAGGCGTCGGCGTGGTTCGACCCCTCGGTGTACGCCTGGAACGACGCCGCGTGGACGGGCAAGCAGCTCGCGGGCGGCCTGATCTACGAGCTGCACCTCGGAACCTTCACCCCCGAGGGAACACTGGATGCCGCGGTCGGCCGCCTCGATCACCTCGTCGACCTGGGGGTGACCCACGTCGAGCTGCTGCCGGTGAACGGCTTCAACGGTACGTGGAACTGGGGCTATGACGGGGTGCTCTGGTACACCGTGCACGAGGCCTACGGCGGACCCGAGGCGTACCAGCGTTTCGTCGATGCGGCCCACGCGGCCGGACTCGCCGTCATCCAGGACGTCGTCTACAACCACCTCGGTCCCTCGGGCAACTACCTGCCCGAGTTCGGCGAGTACCTGCGCGAAGGCAGCCGTAACACCTGGGGCGACTCGGTCAATCTCGATGAAGACGCTGTCCGCGCGTACATCGTCGAGAACGCACTGATGTGGATGAGCGACTACCACGTCGACGGCCTGCGCCTCGATGCCGTGCACGCTCTGCTCGACCATCGCGATCCGCACGTGCTGCAGGAGATCGCCGAACGCACCGACGCGCTGTCGGCGCACCGCGGCATCCCGCTCACCACCATCGCCGAGAGCGACATGAACGACCCGAAGCTGATCCTCCCGCGCGAGGCCGGCGGATACGGCCTGACCGCGCAGTGGTCGGACGACTGGCACCACACGGTGCACGTCGCCCTGACCGGCGAGACGATCGGCTACTACGAGGACTTCGCCGACGTCGAGGCCTTCCGAAAGGTCAGCGAGGGCGGCTTCTTCCACGACGGCACGTACTCGACGTTCCGCGAGGAGAAGCACGGCAAGCCCATTCCCCAGGACGTTCCGAACTGGCGCCTCGTGACCTTCGCGCAGGATCACGACCAGATCGGCAACCGGGCCGCGGGCGACCGCCTGTCGCAGACGCTCGGCTACGACCGTCTGGCCGCCGCCGCCGTGCTCACGCTCACCGCTCCGGGCACGCCGATGCTCTTCATGGGCGAGGAGTGGGGCGCGACGACGCCCTGGCAGTTCTTCACCTCTCACCCCGAGCCCGAGCTCGGCAAGGCCACCGCCGAGGGGCGCATCGCCGAGTTCGAGAAGATGGGCTGGGACGAATCCACCGTCCCCGACCCGCAGGATCCCTCGACGTTCGAGAACTCCCGGCTCGACTGGGACGAGGCGGGCGAGGGCGATCACGCCCAGCTGCTCGGCCTGTACCGCGAGCTCGCGAAGCTGCGGCGCGAGCGCCCCGAGTTGACCGACCCGTCGCGCGAGGGGCTGTCCGCGGAGGCCAGGGAGGCCGACGGCGGCCGGGTCTACGAACTACGTCGCCGCGACCTCGTCGTGATCGTCAACCTCTCGGAGGCCGCGGCCTCGGCGTCGGTGGTATCCGGTGCTCGTGTGCTGCTGGCGACGGCGGAGGGCGTCGTGCTCGATGGCTCCCAGGTGACGGTGCCGGCCGGGGCGAGCGCGATCGTCGGCCCCGCACTCTGACGTCATGACGAACGGTCCCGACCTCGCAAGGGGCGGGGCCGTTCGTCGTTCACGCCATGCGCGGGGGTTGACGGCTCTCGCATCCCCGCCACCCACACCACGGCGGCGGCTGCGACGAAGAGGGCGACGAGCAGGATGAAAGGGAGAGAATCCACGCCCCGATCGAGCTCCCCGAGAGGTCGGCATCCGCCCCTCTTGCGGAACGGATGCCGCGGGCCTCGGCGGTCAGTCCACGCTTCGGCGGACCAGGCGGAGCACGCTGACGATCGCCGGCGGCACGAGCACGATCGCGGCCACGATGATCGCGGTCACACCGATCGGCGCGCTCTGCGGCTCGCCGCTGAAGCGCTCGACGGCCAGCCAGCTGAGCCCCCAGGCCAGGGCGAGCGCGGGTGTGACGCGCCACGCGCTGCGCCACGCGATCGAAAGACCGATGAGAGCGACCACGATCAGGACGGCGATACCGATGGCATCCGCCGCGCTCTCCCACTCCGCCGGCACGATGGTCGTGAGCCAGGCGGCGGCGTTGGCGACGGTGGCGAGGGTGACCCAGCCGAGGTGGAGGCCCGTGACCCCGTCGATGAGGACGGAATCGACGACGCCGTCGCGCGGTTCGCGCGTCGCCACGGCGACGCGGAACGTCCAGCAGAGAGCCGCGAGCAAGAGGACGATCACGACGACCGTGAGCAGCAGCGTGCCGAAGCGGGCCGCGACCAGCCACAGGCCGTTGAGGCTCATGGTGAGGGCGATCAGCCAGCCGAGCGCGCGCTGGCGCGCATTGGTGCGCTGGCCGGGGAGAGCCTGCCAGATCGCATACGCGATCAGGCCGAGGTAGATGACCGACCAGATCGAGAAGGCCGGACCCGCCGGGGCGAGGTAGGAGCCGTCGGTGTTGAGGGCGCCGCCCTGCTGATCCTGCACGGCCGAGTTGCCGAAGGCGCCCGCCCCGATCACTGCGGCGATCAGCATGAACGACACCGTGGAAAGGACGACGATCTGACGTGCGAGGTCGCTTCCCCGCCATTGCGTTGCTGCGTTCATACCTAGAACACTAGAAAAGCTAGGTAAATATGGCAGTCGGGGTTGACTTCTGACGGCTGGTGATCCCCCCGGGCAGACCCGAGTCGGGGGCGCCGACGCCGACGGGCGCGGCTCAGGCCGCGACGGATCGGGCGGCGAAGGAGCGCAGAAGGCGCGTGGGCTGCTCGACCGACGCGGTGCGCACGTGTGCCGAGACCTCGTCGAACGCGTCGGCATCGAAGTACCCCGCGTCGCGGTAGACGACCATGCGCGCGACGAACGCCTCGGTCGTGGGCTCGGGGTGGAACTGCGTGGCCCACAGTCCGGACCCGGCGCGATAGGCCTGCACGGGGCACGCGTCGTTCTCGGCGAGCAGCGTCGCGCCCGGGGGGACGATCGCCGTGCCTTCCTTGTGCGCGGTCAGCGCCTCGAAGCGGGGATTCAGGATGCCGAACAGCTCGTCGTCGCGACCCGCCTCGGTGAGCACGATGTCGGTGGGGCCCGTGCCCTCGGGGTGCAGCAAACTCACCCTGCCCCCGAGCAGACGCGTGACGACACCGATACCGAAGCACGTGAACAGCGCGTTCGTGCGACCCTCGATGGCCGCGCCCGCCAGGCGTTCGAGGTCGCGCTCGAGGCGGCGCTGCTCGTCGGTCTTGCCGGGGTCGGTGACGTTGAAAGGGCTGCCGCCGACGACGATCGCGGCGTACCGGTCGAGGTCCGCCGGCAGCGGCTCGCGAACGAGGTCGTGGTGCACGAGGTCGTCGTCTCGCACGCCGAGACCGTCGCGGAACGAGGCCCACTCGGCCACGGCCGCCTCACGCTGCGGGCGAACGCAGACGTAGAGCAGGGAAGCGGTCACCCGGAGATTCTACGCGGGCGACTTTCCGCACCGTCAGGGGGTGACACGGAGCGAAACGTGGGTGCGCCAATGCCCGGTCAGCGCGAGGATCGCGCGGTTCGGCCGCGCACGACGCCCACGAACGTCTCGACATCGGGGGTCGTGCGCTCGCGGAGCCACGCGAGAGCGACCCGGGATCGCGGACCGTCCCGCAGGATGCGGTACTCGACGTCGCGGCGCTGATGAGCGCGAGCAAGAGACATCGGCACGATCACGACGCCGACGCCCGCAGCCACCGTCGCGATGGCTTCGGCGGTGTCGGCCGGGGGTGCGAACGCCGGGGCGACGGCGTCCGGGATCGACAGGTGCAAGACGTCGTCGGCGGCCGCGATGACGACCTCGCCCCGCAGATCGGCGATCTCGAGCTCGTCGGCCGCGGTCAGGTCGGAGTCGGCGGACATGACCACGACGGGTTCCTCCTCGTAGAGGGGAATCACGTTCACGTCGTCTGACTCCTCGACGGGAAGGCGGATGAGCGCCGCGTCGACCTCGTCGAGCGCTTCGAGCTGGGTGGCGACGGAGATCTCACGCAGCTCGAGAGCGACGTGCGGCATGCGTTCGCGCCACAGCCCGATCCACTTGCCGGGGGTTGCTCCGGGAATCGCGCCGAGCACGAAGTCCCGCGGTTCCTCGCGCGGCGGCGGGGTCGGTCGCTCGGCCTTCGCCTTCGGCTTCGCCGCGCGTGAACGCCCTGCCGCGGCGGGCTTCGCTGCCCCGCTGCGTCGAGGTGCGCCGCTGCGCCCGCGGGACCCGTTGCCTTTCGCCATGGCTCCAGGCTAGCCGCGGCACTAACGTGGGAGGCATGATCGGCATCCTGGCGCTTGTCTTCGCGGGACTCGCGGCCCTGCTTCACGTCTACATCTTCGTGCTCGAGAGCGTGCGCTGGACGCGGCCGAAGACGTGGAAGGTCTTCGGGATCGCCGACCAGCAGACGGCGGATGCCACGCGGCCCATGGCCTACAACCAGGGCTTCTACAACCTGTTCCTCGCGATCGGAGCGGTCGTCGGCATCGTGTTCTGGACGGTGAACGGGGTCGGCGATGCCGTCGGCCGCACGCTGCTGATCTTCTCGCTGGGGTCGATGCTCGCCGCGGCACTCGTCCTGGTCACCTCGGGTGCGAAGTACCTGCGCCCGGCCAGTATCCAGGGAACCCTGCCCCTGATCGGGCTGGTCCTGGCGATCTTCGCCTGAGACTGCCAGAGCCCGGACAAGCGAAAACCCGCACGCTCAGTCGAGTCGTGCGGGTCATGGATGCCGCGGTGGGCACGACCTCGTCAGGCTGCCAGCCGCAGTCCTCGTCGATCCGTCGCCACGGCTTCGCCGTCGTTGATGATCTCGTCGTCGCCGATGAGCGACCCCATCGCGATGCGAGCGTTGTGGCCGACCTGCGTGCGGACGCCGATGTGAGCGCCCGCGCCGATCACCGCTCCCGCGCAGATGTGCGCGTGCGGCTCGATGTGGGCCTCCGGGCCGATCACGGCGTCTGACTCGATCCAGGCACCGCGGCCGACACGAACACCCGCGGCGATCTGCACGCCGGGTTCGACGTAGGCGCCGTTCTCGACCAGCGCCGACGGGTGGACCTTCGCGCCGTGCGCGACGAGTCCGCGACCATTGACGTGCTTGCGGTAACGCAGCGTCTCGCCGTGGTCGTTTTCGATGTCGATGTAGTTCTTTCCCACGATCCCCTCCGGTCGGCCATCGGGTTGAGCCGACATGTATCACAACGGGCCGGGAATGACGTTCATTCCCTCGAATGCTTCTTCGTCGCCGATACCGTCATCGGTTTCCTCGATGTCGAGAGAAGCGCGAAGCGCGGAGCGCGGCGTGGAGTTGTCCCCCTGTTTTCGCACGCCGGACGAAGGGCGCCGGGCGGCTTGACACGGGGCGCGGAAAGAGTCGGTTCTGCGCGGCGCCCTCTCGTGTGCTGCGCGGCGGGTCGATCCGGGTGCGGTGTGGACCCGGTCGGCCGGGATGCGCCGCAGCCCGGGAGGCGGACGCCGCGGCGGCCCGTCTCAGCCGGGCTGACAGGTGGGGCACCAATAGACGTTGCGCTCGCTCGTCGCGGAGGCGCCGAGCGAGGTCGCACGGATCGGGGTTCCGCAGCGGCGACAGGGGGCGCCCTCGCGACCGTAGACCCAGAAGCGACGCCCGGGCCGGCTGTCGCCGGTGAAGGTGCGCTCGGGGCGCGGCAGGTTGGCGCGGATCATGCGCTCGCCGAGCGCGATCGTCGCCTGCACGTCGATCTCCGTGGCGGGGGTGGTCGGCGCGATGCCGCGGACGAAGAGCAGCTCGTTCGCGTACACGTTGCCGAAGCCGGCGACGTTGCGCTGGTCGAGCAGCGCGACGTGTGCAGCTCTGTCGTCGGCGGCGACGCGGCGGACCGCTTCGGCCTCATCCCAGTCGTCGGCGAGCAGATCGGGGCCGAGGTGTCCGACCACGGTGTGCTCGTCGCTCGTGCGCAGGACTTCGACCATCGCGAGGTCGAAACCGACGGCGTCTGCACCCGCGACGCCGACGATCGCCCGCGCCTTGAACGCCTGTCGTCGCCAGCGCTCGCCCGGGCGGTAGAGGTCCCATCGGCCCTCCATCTTCAGGTGCGAGTGCAGTGTGAAGCCGCCGATCCTGTGCAGCAGGTGCTTGCCGCGAGCGGCGACCTCGTGCACGGTCTCACCGCGCAGGTCGGCGGTGGCGCTCCCCGGCACACGGATGTCGAACCGTGTGACCACCTTGCCGGCGAGGGCCGCCGACAGCTTCGCCGCGGCGCGGTAGACGGTATCGCCCTCAGGCACGGGCGGCCTCGCGCAGGGTGTCGCCGGCGGTGAGTTTGCGCAACGTCAGGCCCTTGGGTGATTCGACGAATCCGCCCTCGCGCAGGGCTCGGCCGACCGCGGTGCCGTAGACGAACTCCCCGTTGACCTGTTCGACGGTGAGGGTTTCGAGACGCCTCTTCTTCGCGGTCTCGGCGAGGTGTCGGGCCGCCGCCTGCAGCACCGCTTCGTCGTCGGTGAAAGCGAGCGCGCTGCGACCGCCGCGTTCGAGGTAGAGCACGAGCTCACCGTCGACGAGTACGACGAGACCTCCGGCCTTACGGCCCGGCCGGTGCGTGACCCCTTCGATCGCGGGCCAGCCGAGGGCCGCACCGTACGGGTTGGCGGGATCGGTGGCGGCGAGCGTCAGGGTGCGCAAGGGCGGGGGATCGGCGACCGCGGCGAACTCGCGCAGCCGATCGACCGTGGCCGAGGCTGCGAACTGCGCGGCGCCGAGCTTCTCGATCACGTACCCGCGACGGCAGTGTCCGGCCTCTTCGAAGCCGGCGAGGATGCGGTACACCTGAGCGAAGCCGCCGGGCACGCCCTCGGACTGCACGGCGCCGCGCGTCACCACCCCGTACCGATCGAGCAGGAGGCTCGCCGAGGCCGTGGCGCGGGCGGCAGGGTCCTCCTCGCGCTCGGGGAGGAGCGACCACCGACCGCCCAGGGACGGCGGACGCGGCGCGGAGGTGGCCCGCGGCATGGTCGCGCCGCGGTACATACGTGCGCGTGGTGCGCGGCGCGCGACGCGGTGCGACTGGCCCCCACCGCTGAGCAGCGTGCGGACCGGGGCGAAGGTGTCGTTCGTCACCCGGCCGGCCCAGGTGAGCGCCCAGAGGGCGTCGTTGACGGACTGCTCGTTCTCGGCGCCGACGAGCTGTCTCAGCTGGGTGGCAAAGTACGCACCCCCGCTCTCCAGGGCCGAGAGCAGGCGCGCCTCGAGCGAATCGGGCGCGGGATCGTCGGCGTCCTCGGGGTCTTGCAGGGTGAACGGCGCCGCCTCGGCCGGGTGCAGGGCGATCCACCCGTCGCGACCGGGCAGGGTGCCGTGGCCCGACCAGACCACCTCTCCGGTGGCGGTGAGCTCGTCCAGTAGGGCGGGGGAGTAGTCCGCCACGCGCGAGGGCAGGATGAGCGACTCCCACGCGCTCGCCGGAATGGGGACGCCCGCGAGCTGCTCGATCACGGCGAGCACCCCGTCGACGCCCTCGAGGGGGCGACCCAGGTGCTGCCATACGGGCAGGAACCGGGCGTACGCGGCCGGAGGGACCGGCTCGACGCTGCCGCGGATGGCTGCCAGCGATCGCATACGCAGGCGTCGCAGCACCTCGACGTCGCACCACTCGGTCTCGTCGCCGCGGACACCGCCCGACGCCTCGGGAAGGAAGAACCCACTGGCGAGGCGCCCCTGAGACTCGAGGCGCTGCAGTGTGAGCCGCGCAACCGCTACGCCCACGCCCAGGCGTTCGGCGACGGCATCCGTCGTGAAGGGCGCGTGCGTGCGCGCGAAGCGGGCGACGAGATCGCCCAGGGGATCGGGGAAAGGCTCGAGGAACGCGTTGGGGATGCCGACGGGCAGCGCCGCGCCCAGGGCATCGCGGAGGCGACCGGCGTCTTCGATCCCGGCCGTGCGCGAGACTCCGGCGATCGTCACGCGGATCGCCCGCCGGTCGTCGACGAGGGTGGCGAGGTGCTGCTCGGCCTCGGCCAGTGCGTCGCCCTCGGTGTCGACTCGCGCAGCCACCTCGGCCGCGTCGAGGGGGCCGAGGATACGCAGCAGGTCGGCCACTCCCTCGGCGCCGCGGACTCGGCGATCGGGATCGAGGCGCTGAGCTTCGCGCTCGAACTGGGCGATGACGTCGGGGTCGAGAAGCTCGCGCATCTCGACCTTGCCGAGCAGCTCGCTCAGGAGCGCCGGGTCGACCGAGAGCGCCGCCGCACGTCGCTCCGCGAGAGGGGAGTCGCCCTCGTACATGAAGGCGCCGACGTAACCGAAGAGCAGATCGCGCGCGTACGGGGAGGGCTGCGACGTCGTGATCTCGACGAGGCGGATCTTGCGCTCTCCGATCTGTCGCGTGAGGCGGAGGAGAGCCGGAAGGTCGTAGACGTCTTGCAGTACTTCGCGCAGCGTCTCGAGGATGATCGGGAACGCCGGGTGCCTCTTGGCCACCTCGAGCAACTGCGCGGAACGCTGGCGCTGCTGCCAGAGCGGGGAGCGGCGGTTCGGATTCAGCCGGGGCAGGAGCAACGCTCGAGCGGCGCATTCGCGGAAGCGCGAGGCGAACAGAGCGGATCCGCCCACCTCGTCGGTGACGATCTGTTCGAGCTCGTCGGGCTCGAAGACGAAGAGATCGGCCCCGGGCGGCTCCGCCGCGGCATCCGGGACCCGGGCGATGATGCCGTCATCGCTGGCGACCGCCGCCCCCTCGACACCGAGGCGCTCGCGGATGCGTGCGTTGACCGCGAGCGCCCACGGCGCGTGCACCTGCATGCCGTACGGCGAGTGCAGGATGATGCGCCAGTCGCCGACCTCGTCGCGGCTGCGCTCGACGGTCAGCGTGCGATCGGTGGGGAGGCTCCCGGTCGCCTCGCGTTGCTCGACCAGGTACGCGAGCAGGTTGGTGATCGCGTTGTCGTCCAGTCCCGACTCGCGAAGGCGCTCCTCGGCCTTGCCGCGGTCGGCCGCGGCGATGTCGCGCGAGAACTTGCCGAGCGCTTCGCCCAGCTCGGCGGGGCGACCGATGCCGTCGCCGTGCCAGAACGGCAGCTTGCCGGGCTGGCCGAAAGCGGGGAGCACATTGACACGGTCGTGCGTGATCTCGACGATGCGCCAGCTCGTGGTGCCGAGCGTGAAGACGTCGTTGACGCGGGATTCGTAGACCATCTCTTCGTCGAGTTCTCCGACGCGCGCGTTCTGCGATTCTCCCGCGACGAAGACACCGAACAGACCGCGGTCGGGAATTGTCCCGCCGCTGGTCACGGCCACGCGCTGTGCGCCCGGGCGCCCGGTGAGGGTGCCGGCGTCGCGGTCCCAGACGAGGCGGGGGCGCAGTTCGGCGAACTCGTCGGAGGGGTACCGCCCGGCCAGGAGGTCGAGGGTGGCCTCGTACGCGGAGCGGGGGAGAGAGCGGAAGGGCGCGCTGCGCTTGACCGTCTCAAACCACTCCTCGACGTCGATGGAGCCCAGGGCCGAGGCGGCCACCGTCTGCTGCGCGAGAATGTCGAGCGGGTTCTGCGGCACCGAGATGGCCTCGATGCGCCCCGCCAGCATGCGCTCGGTCACGACAGCGGTGTGCAGGACGTCGCTGCGGTGCTTGGGGAAGAGGGCGGCCCGGCTGACCTCGCCGACCTGGTGGCCAGCACGGCCGACACGCTGCAGACCGGATGCCGCACTGGGTGGCGACTCCACCTGGATGACGAGGTCGACGGAGCCCATGTCGATACCGAGCTCGAGGCTGCTCGTGGCGACGACGCAGCGCAGGGTGCCGGATTTGAGCTCGTCTTCGACCTGCGCGCGCTGCTCTTTCGACACGGAGCCGTGATGGGCCTTCGCGAGGATGGCCGCGACACCCGCCGAGGAACCCGCTTGCGCCATCGTGGCGGCGGGCACGGTCGGTTCGGGCACGTCGATGCCCTGCCGCTCGGCGTAGATCTCGTTCAGACGCCCCGTCAGGCGCTCGGCCAAGCGGCGCGAGTTGGCGAACACGATGGTCGAGCGGCGTTCGAGGATGCGGTCGACGATGGCCTCTTCGACGTGCGGCCAGACCGAGCCCGAGACCTCGGTGGCCTCGGGACGATCGGAGAACCACTCTGCGTCGCTGGCGTCGTCGGGGGCGGGGGAGCCCGGAGGAGGCGGTGGGTTGAGCATGTCGTCGACGGGCACGACGACCGAGAGGTCGAACGCCTTCGTGGCCTTGGGGGCGACGATATCGACGGGCTGTGCTCCGCCGAGGAAACGGGCCACCTCGTCGATGGGTCGTACCGTCGCAGACAGTCCGATGCGCTGGGCGGGCTTGTCGAGCAGGGCGTCGAGGCGCTCCAGACTCACGGCGAGGTGAGCGCCCCGCTTGGTCGCCGCGACCGCGTGCACCTCGTCGATGATGACGGTGTGCACACCGCGCAGGGTTTCTGCCGCCTGGCTCGTGAGCATGAGATACAGCGACTCGGGCGTCGTGATGAGGATGTCGGGCGGAGCTGTCACGAGCTTGCGACGATCGCTCGAACTCGTGTCGCCCGAGCGCACGCCGACGGTCACCGAGGGCACCTCGATGCCGAGGCGGCGAGCGGACTGGCCGATACCGACGAGAGGCGAGCGGAGGTTGCGCTCGACATCGACGCCGAGCGCCTTCAACGGGGAGATGTAGAGGATGCGGGTGTCTGTCGGGACCGCCTTGGGGACCTTCGGCGTCGAACGCTTGCCGCGCGGCGAGGGAGCGGCATCCGGGGTCTCGGGGCCCTTCTCGCGGAACACCCGATCGATCGCGAAGAGGAACGCCGACAGCGTCTTGCCCGAACCGGTAGGCGCGACGACGAGGGCGTTCCGCCCCGACGACACGGATTCCCACGCGCCCTTCTGCGCGTTGGTCGGCGCCGAGAAGGCGCCACGGAACCAGTCCTGCGTCGCAGGACCGAATCTCTCCAGCACGTCGGCCATGTCGACATCTTCTCCCGGACCTCCGACATCGGGTCGGGGTTGACGTTCGCCCGCCGCGGAACCGCCGGTGCCGTCCAGGCGAAGATCGCTGAATCCTCAGCATCGGGCGCGGGAACGAACGGCGGCAGGCCGTCGTCGCGCGCCGGCTCAGCCGCTCGCGGTCGTACCGCGATCGGCCAGACGGGCGTCGAGGAAGGCCCGGACGTCGTCGAGCTCGTCCTGCGAGATGGAGTGCGTCAACCCCGGATAGACCCGACCGCTCAGCTCGCTGTGCACGGGAAGCCATTGCGCCGTCACATCGACCAGAGCCGCAGGAATGACATCGTCTGCGGCGCCTCGGCCCCAGAACACCGGCGGGCGACGATTCGCGAGGAGGGCATCGCCGGGGAGCTCGCCGCCCGCCGCGTAGCCCGCGAGGACGACGGCGAACGACACGGCGTCCGGATCGACGCGCAGGGTCTGGAGCGCGACCGCGCCGCCCTGCGAGAAGCCCAGCAGCCCGACGGGCTCTTCACCGACGGCCTCGCGGGCCCAGGCGAGGACGGCGTGGGCGGCGAGGGTGATCGCTTCGGGGTCTCGACCGTCGAGACCCTCGATCGGGTACCACGAGGCGCCCGGCGTCGGCCAAGGCGGAGCCAGCGGGGCCCGCACGCTCGCGACGACGAAGGCCTCGGGAAGGTGCGGCACCAGTGCGAAAAGGTCGTGCTCGTCGGAGCCGTAGCCGTGCAGCAGCACCAGGACGGGCCGTCCGGCGCGTTCGGCGGGAGGCACGGACCACCGCACGACGGTCGGATCGAGGGACGGCTGAGCGTTCATGCCGCCATTGTCGCAAAGGCCTCCGACATCGAGATCGGAACGATACCGGCGCGCGGGACACGCGGCATCCGGGGCGGACGGTTGATATACAGGGAGCATGCCCGTGCGCACTCCCGATCCCGAACCCGGCGACAACGGCGATGAGCGCGAGCCGCTCTCGGCGTCCTTCTCAGGAGCGCAGGGAGGCCCCAACCCCAACCCCGGGTGGCTGAGCGAGGTCGAACTGGCCGAGGCGCGACGTCGTCTGCCGATGCTCTACGTCGAGGCTCTGCCCGTTCGCACCGACGGGATGGGGGCGGTGACCCAGGTCGGCATCCTGCTGCGTGCCACGCCCCTCGGCGAGATGACCCGCACGCTCGTCTCGGGTCGCGTCCGCTACGGCGAGACCGTGCGCGACGCGCTGTTCCGCCACCTCGAGAACGACCTCGGTCCCATGGCCTTCCCGCTGCTGCCGCCCTCGCCGACGCCGTTCACGGTCGCCGAGTACTTCCCCCTCCCCGGGGTCAGCGCCTTCCACGACGACCGTCAGCACGCCGTCGCCCTCGCCTTCGTGGTCCCGGTGACCGGTACCTGCGAGCCGCGTCAGGACGCGCTCGAGGTGACGTGGCTGTCGCCCGAGGAAGCGGCATCCGATGCCCTCTCCGACGAGATGGAGGGCGGCCGCGGCACCCTCATCCGTCAGGCGCTGGCGTCGGTGGGCGCTCTGCGCTGACCGACGTCCCCGGCCGGATCCACGGCGAATTCATCCGCCGCGCCGTTGCCGGTGTCGGCGGCCCTGCCTAGGGTCGATGCATGGCGCATCCTCCCCTGGAACCCCTCTCCCTCCCTCGCGATCTCGACGGCTGGAAGGCCTTCGCCGGTGAACGTCCGTCCGAACGCCTGGCGCGTGTGGCCGCTATCGACGCTCGTCTGGTGGCCGAGAGCGACCTGTCGATCAGCGACCGTCTCTCCCTCTGGAACGAGGCGGACATCGCACTCGCCGAGGCGGCGGCGCCCTCGCACCTCGTCAGTGAATCGCACCCGGATGCCGAGGTTCGCGACGCCGCCGAGAAGCAGGCGCAGGCCGTCGATGCGGTGCAGTCCCGCCGGCTCCTCGACCGCGCTCTGTGGCGGGTCTTCGCGGATGCCGAGCCGTCCGGACTCTCCCGCGACGAGCAGCGCTTCCTCGATCAGGTGCGCCGAGACTTCCGCCGCGGCGGCGTCGACCTTCCCGATGCCGATCGCGCCCGCGTCCGCGAGCTCACCGATCGCGACACCGAGCTCTCGCTGACCTTCTCTCGCAACATCCGCGAGGGCCGACGGGAGGTCCGCGTCTCGGCGGATTCGCTCGAGGGCCTACCCGCCGACTTCCTCGCCGAGCGTCCCGCCGACGAGGAGGGGATGATCACGCTGACCACCGAGTACACCGACCTCATGCCGGTCCGGGAATATGCCCGCGATCGGTCCGTGCGTCACGCGATGATGAGCGCGTACAACGATCTCGCCTGGCCCGTGAACGAAGCCGTCCTCGCCGAGCTGCTGGCGGTGCGTGCGGAGCGGGCCGCGCTGCTGGGGTACGGCGACTGGGCGGACTACGAGACCGAGACGCGCATGATCGGTTCGAGCGCGGCGGTGCGCGCCTTCCTCGATCGCGTGGCCGAAGCGGTCGCACCGGCGGCGGCGGGCGAATACGAGCGCGTTCTCGAGCGCCTGCGTCGCGACGACTCCGAGGCCGACGCGGTGACGATCGCCGACTTCTGGTACATCCTCGGCGCTCTCAAACGCGAGGAGTACGACGTCGATGCGCAGCTCGTCCGGTCGTACTTCCGCTTCGATCGCGTGCTCGAGGGCGTGTTGAACACCACCGCTCGCCTGCTCGCCGTGCGCTACGTGCCGGTCGAGGCACCCTCGTGGCACGATGACGTCCGCACCTACGACGTCGTCCGGGGCGAGGATCGCCTCGGACGCATCCACCTCGACCTTCATCCGCGCGACGGGAAGTACAACCACGCGGCGTGCTTCGGCCTCGCCCCGGGCATCGTCGGCCGGTCGCTTCCCGAATCGGTCCTGCTCTGCAACTTCTCGCGGGGACTCCTCGAGCACGACGAGGTCGTGACGTTCTTCCACGAGTTCGGTCACCTCGTGCACGACATCCTCGGCGGTCACCAGACCTGGGCGCGTTGGACGGGAGTGGCGACCGAGTGGGACTTCGTCGAGGCCCCGAGCCAGCTGCTCGAGGAGTGGGCGTGGGATGCCGAGGCCCTCGCGGCCTTCGCCGTGAACGACGCGGGCGAGCCGATCCCCGCCGATCTCGTCGCCCGCATGCGCACCGCCGACGCCTTCGGGCGGGGTCTCGAGGTCACGCGTCAGCTGGGCCACGCCACGACGTCGTACCGCCTGCACGTCGACCGGCCCGACGATCTCGCCACCGCTGTCGACGGGTACTACCGGGCCGCGAGTCCCATCACGCCGCTCGACGGGTCGCACTCCTACGCCGGATTCGGCCACCTCACCGGCTACGGCGCTTGTTACTACACCTACCAGTGGAGTCTGGTGATCGCGAGAGATCTGCTCTCGGCCTTCGGCGACGACCTGTTCGACGTCGAAACGGCCGCCCGGTACCGCCGGGAGATCCTCGAGCCCGGCGGCACACGGGATGCGCGGGAGCTCGTCGAGAGGTTCCTCGGCCGCGAGTCGACGTTCGACGCCTACCGCGACTGGCTCGCCGGGGCCTGACGGCCGCAGCGGGCCGCGGCTCCTCCTGTGAGTGCCGCGGCCCACTCGGTCCGTGAGGCGTCAGGCGGTCGTCTCTCGCGCGATCGCGGCGACGAACGAGTCGATGTCGGTCTCGGTCGTGTCGAACGAGCACATCCATCGCACCTCGCGACGAAGTTCGTCCCAATCGTAGAAACGGAAGCTCTGGCGGAGCCGATCGGCGACACCGGCGGGGAGAGTTGCGAAGACGCCGTTCGCCTGGGTGGGCTGCGTGAACTCGACACCCTGGATCGACCCGTCGGCGAGACCCGCCTCGATGCCGGCGCGAAGGCGCTGCGCCATGGCATTCGAATGGCGGGCGTTGTGCAACCAGAGGTCGTTCTCGAGTAGGGCGACGAGTTGCGCCGACACGAAGCGCATCTTGCTCGAGAGC
Source organism: Microbacterium sp. 20-116 (assembly GCF_041079415.1). Taxonomy (NCBI): domain Bacteria; kingdom Bacillati; phylum Actinomycetota; class Actinomycetes; order Micrococcales; family Microbacteriaceae; genus Microbacterium; species Microbacterium sp. 20-116. The sequence goes on along the minus strand of NZ_JBFYGP010000003.1, from coordinate 159,489 downwards.
TGCATGTCGAGTTTGCGGAGGTAGGTCAGGCCCGTGGACGCCTCGGGATCGAGCACGACGATGGCCTCGCCGATCATGGCGCCGTTCTTGGTGCCGCCGAAGCTCAACACGTCGACACCCGCATCGCGGGTGAAGGCGCGAAGGGGCACATCGAGGGCGGCGGCGGCGTTCGCGATGCGCGCACCGTCCATGTGCAGGCGCATGCCGTGCCCGTGGGCGTGGGCCGCGAGTTCGCGGATCTCCTCGACGCTGTAGAGGGTCCCCAGCTCCGTCGACTGGGTGATCGAGACCACGAGCGGCTGCGCGCGGTGCTCGTCGCCCCATCCCCAGGCCTCGCGGTCGACGAGCTCGGGGGTGAGCTTTCCGTCATCGGTGGGCACGGTGAGCAGCTTGATCCCGCCGACCCGTTCGGGCGCCCCGCCCTCATCGACGTTGATGTGAGCGGTGGATGCCGAGATCACGGCGCCCCAACGGGGGAGCATCGACTGCAGCCCGACGACGTTGGCGCCCGTGCCGTTGAAGACCGGATAGGTCTCGACACCCTCGCCGAGAAGCGAGACGAACAGGTCCTGGAGGCGGGCGGTGTAGACGTCTTCGCCGTAGGCGACCTGATGGCCGTCGTTGGCAGCGGCGATCGCGGCCAGCACGTCGGGGTGGATTCCGGAGTAGTTGTCGGAGGCGAAACCGCGCACCGAGGAGTCGTGGAGGGTGGTCACTCTTCCAGCGTAACGACCGGCCGACTCGACGCCTCCTCCCCGGCGGCAGATCTCGGCGCGTTGTCCCCACTCCGCCCCCGTCCGGCCCCCGAGTGTCGGTGGGGCCGGGGAGAATGGCGTCATGCACATGGACCCTGAGGCGCTCAGCATCGCCGGTGAGATCTTCTCTCCGGCGGCCATGACGCGCGCCGATCGGCTCCTGATCTACGGCTCCGTCGAGGTCGGCGACGTCAAGACGTTCGACGGAGTACTCGTCGTCTCGGCGCAGTCGTTCGGCGCGGCGGGGTACGAGCATCTCGAACTGCGCGTGCCCACCGATTTCACGCGCGTCTCAGGCTGGTGCTCGTGCGGCCGCGGCCCCGAGTGCGAGCATTCCTGCGCCGCGGCTGTCCTGCTCTTCGACCGCATGATCTCGGCGGGTCGGCCCCCGCGCCCCGAGTGGCAGCGCACCCTCGATGAACTGCTGACGGTCGACGCACGGTTCCCCGACGAACCCCCGGTCGATCTGTGTCTCTTCCTCGCCATCCGTCGCGGTGGGGGTCACGGCCGCACCACCGCCCTGACGCTCACCGCCCGCCCCGGTATGCGAGGCTCGCGCGGCACCTGGATCAAGGGGCGCGCGGGGTGGTCGGGCCTGTCCCTGCTGTCCGCCGACCCGCGCGCGCGTGCCGCGCTCGACAGTCTGGGCCGCCTCGGCCGCTCGGGCAACGGCGCATACCTCTCCGATGAGTGGATGCCGCTCTCCGCCGTTCCGCCGCACTCGCTCTGGATGCAGCTCGAGGCTGTCATCGCGGCCGGTGTACCGCTCGTGGCCGCTTCCGGCGTGCATCACCCGGTGCAGATCCTCGAGGGGGAAAGGACCGCCGCGGTCGCCGTCGACCGTCGCGGCTCGGCCCTACACGTCCGCGGGATCGTCGAGGGCCTCGATGACGAGGTCGCCTCCTCGCCGTCGTGGGTGGTGGGCGACCCCGCCGTGGCGGTGGCCTTCGTCGCGGATCGTGACGGTGACGACGAGCGATTCACCCTGGCGCGTCTCTCGACCCCGGCGGCGGGCGCCCTCCGCGGGTTGCTGGCGCGCACGGCCGCGCTCGCGGTCGACGGGGGCTCGGACGCCTTCTTCCGCGACTACCTTCCGCGCTTGCAGCTCGAGGCGCCCGTGGTCTCTCCCAGGGGCACGATCGATGTGCCGCCCCCGCCCCGTCCCGTCCTCGAGGTCGCCGTCGACCATCGGGCCGGTCGCGCGTCCGTCGCCGTACGGTGGGACCGGTCGTCGACCAACGGCCGACGTGACGAGGCGTACGAGGCGTCTACCTGGGAGGCTGTGTCGGCCATCGCGTCGGAGCTGCGTCTCGAGCTGCCACAGCCGTTTCCCTCGGGCACCACTCCGCCGCGCATATGGGCTCCCGCGGAGGCGGCGATCTTCGTCGTCGAGGCGATGCCGCGCCTGCGGGCTCTCGAAGACGTCCGGGTGACCGTGGCCGATGGGGCTGCGCCCTACCGTGCGGCTGCCGAGCCGGCCTCCGTCGAGCTGCGCACCGGAGACGACGACGGCAGCGACTGGTTCGACCTGCACGCGCGCGTGACGGTGGGTGACGCCGAGGTCGACTTCTCCGATCTCTACACCGCGCTCGTCGTCGGCGACCGCGCGCTCTTCCTCGCAGACGGGTCCTATGTGCGTTTGGACACCCCCGCCTTCGACCGCCTGCGAGCCGTCATCGACGAGGCGCGAACTCTCGCCGATCGCCCGGACGGCCAGATGAAGCTCAACCGCTACAACGTCGGTCTGTGGGACGACCTCTCCGAACTGGGACTGCTCGCGGCGCAAGAGGCCGAGTGGTGGCTGCGCGTCCGCGGCCTCACGGACGAGGCCGCCATCGCCCCCGTGGCGCCTCCCACGGGACTGCGGGCCACTCTGCGCGACTATCAGCGCACGGGTCTGGACTGGTTGCACTTCCTTCGCACGCAGGGACTCGGGGGAGTGCTCGCCGACGACATGGGGCTCGGCAAGACGGTGCAGGCAATCGCGATGATGGAGGTCGCGCGCGAATCCGATCCCGAGATGGCACCGTTCCTGATCGTGGCGCCGACGAGTGTGGTCGGCAACTGGGCGCGCGAGTGCGCCGCGTTCGCACCGGGGCTCAGGGTGCAAACCATCACCGCTACGCAGGCGCGCCGTTCGACCCTCATCGCCGAGCAAGCGGCCGGCGCGCATGTCGTGGTGACCAGCTACGCGCTGTTCCGTCTGGAGCAGGAGCAGTACGCCGAGCTCGAGTGGTCGGGTCTCGTGCTCGACGAGGCACAGCAGATCAAGAATCCCTCGTCGCGCGGCTACCGCGCCGCTCGGGCCCTCTCGGTGCCGTTCACCCTCGTCATCACGGGCACCCCCATGGAGAACAACCTCCTCGAACTCTGGGCTCTGATGTCGCTGGTCGCCCCGGGGCTCTTGGGGACCCGCGAGTCGTTCACCGCCATGTACCGCACCCCCATCGAGAAGCACTCCGACAGCGCCCGGCTCGACCTTCTTCGTCGTCGCATCCGCCCGTTCCTTCTGCGGCGCACGAAAGAACGAGTCGCCGCCGAGCTGCCCTCGAAGCAGGAGACCGTGGTCGAGGTCACCCTGCATCCGACGCATCGCAAGCTGTACGACCGGCGCTTCCATCGAGAACGTCAACGTCTCCTCGGTCTGCTCGACGATGCCGAAGGCAATCGCTTCGCGATCTTCCGGTCGTTGACCATGCTGCGTCAGCTCGCCCTCGACCCGGCGCTCGTCGACGAGGGAGAGGCGCCCTCCGCCAAGCTCGACGCTCTGGTCGAACTGGTGACCGAGGCCGCCGCCGAGGGACACCGCGTCCTCGTCCTGAGCCAGTTCACGCGGTTCCTGCGCGCCGCTCGCGAGAGGTGCACCGAGGCGGGCCTTCCAACCGGCTACCTCGACGGTGCCACCACGCACCGGCAGGCTGAGATCGACCGCTTCCGCGAGGGCGACGACCCGGCGTTCTTCATCTCGCTCAAGGCGGGAGGGGTCGGCCTCAATCTCGTCGAGGCCGACTACGTCGTGCTGCTCGACCCGTGGTGGAACCCCGCGGTCGAAGACCAGGCCATCGACCGTGCGCACCGCATCGGCCAGACGCGCCCGGTGATCGTCTACCGTCTCGTGGCCGCCGACACCATCGAACAGAAGGTCGTCACTTTGCGCGAGACGAAAGCGGAGCTGTTCTCCCGCGTGCTCGACGGGGGTGAGGGTGAGACCTTCGGCGGGGGCACCCGCCTGACGGCGGCGGACATCCGCAGCCTCATCGACTGACGCAGCCGTGAACTCGACCGCACCCGGGGGGGGGCGTGCCGTCGATCGACCAGACCCTGGTCAATGTCGGACCCCCGGTCTACCGTGGCGCTATGTCCGAGAGCCCGGCCTCTGCTGCACCGCCCGCCGCTGCCGTGTCCGCCCGGCGCGGCACCTTCCTCGCGGTGCTCGTCAACACGGCTGCGGCCAACGTGACGACGAGCTTCCTCTGGTTCGCTCTCACGTTCTGGGTGTATCTCGAAACCCGTTCGGTGCTCGCTACCGGCATCGTCGGCGGTGCGTACATGCTCTTGCTCGCCGTGTTCGCGATGGTGTTCGGCTCGCTCGTCGATCGTCACCGCAAGCACCGGGTCATGGTGGTCTCCGGGTTCGTGACGCTCGTGGCGTTCCTGCTGGCGGGGGCGCTCTGGCTGGCATTCCCCGAGGCCGTGCTCCTCGACCTCGGCGGGCCGTGGTTCTGGCTGTTCGCGGGCGTCATCCTCGCCGGGGCCGTGATCGAGAACCTTCGCAACATCGCGCTGTCGACGACCGTGACGCTTCTCGTGCCCGTCGAGCGTCACGCCAACGCGAACGGGCTCGTCGGCACGGTGCAGGGGCTCGCCTTCGTCGTGACCAGCGTCTTCAGTGGCCTCTCGGTGGGCTTTCTCGGCATGGGGTGGACGCTGGCCATCTCGCTCGTGCTCACCGCCCTCGCTCTCGCGCACCTGTTGACCATCCGCATCCCCGAGGAGCGCCCCGCCGCCGGGCAGCGCCCCGGTCCGATCGTCGATCTGCGCGGGGCGATCCGAGCGGTGCGTCTCGCGCCGGGGCTCTTCGCCCTCATCGTCTTCTCGACGTTCAACAACCTCATCGGCGGCGTCTACATGGCGCTCATGGACCCCTACGGTCTCGAGATGTTCGATGTGAAGGTCTGGGGGATCGTCCTCGGGATCACCGCGACCGGCTTCATCATCGGCGGCGGTCTCGTCGCGAAGTTCGGCCTCGGCAAGAACCCCATCCGCACCATGCTCTGGATCGTCATGGCGATGGGCGCGCTCGGCGCGCTGTTCACTCTCCGCGAGTGGTGGTGGCTGTACGCGCTCGGCATCTGGGTCTACATGGCCCTCATCCCGCCGGTCGAGGCGGCCGAGCAGACGGTCATTCAAAAGGTGGTGCCCTTCGAGACCCAGGGGCGCGTCTTCGGCTTCGCCGCGGCGTTCGAATCGGCCGCGGCACCCGTGACGTCGTTCCTCATCGCGCCGATCGCGCAGTTCCTGATCATCCCTTACATGGACGGTGAGAGTGGGCGCTCGACGTGGGGCTGGCTGCTCGGCGAGGGAGATTCGCGCGGCATCGCGCTGGTCTTCGCCGTCTCCGGCGTCGTGATGGTGATCGCGGCTGCGATGGCGTTCCTCACGCGCTCGTACCGCACGCTCTCGCGGCAGTACCGCACGGCTGAGGTCCACGCCGGGGTGGGGTCGAGCTAACCGCCCGTGTCAATGTCGACGACGACGTCGTTCCACGCCGCGGCTTCGTCGTCCCACAGCGCGACGACGGCGGATGCCAGGGCTTCTTCGAGTCCGCCGAGGCTGCGCACGCGGAAGATCACGCCCGCGGCCGACAGCTCTCGCCCCGTATCGCGCGCGGACTTCGCGTACCCCTGCGCGACGGCCCGCGTCCACGCCTCGCTCGCCGCTTTCACCGCGGCGTAGTTCGCGCCTCCGGCGAGGGGGCGTAAGACGGCGGTCGACGAGACGATGGCGAGCCGCCCGGCATCCGAGGTGCGCAGGTCGTCGTCGAAGGTGCGGCTGATGTGACGCAGAGCCGTGAACGACCGCAGCAGAACGGCGAGGTCCTCGTCGCTCTGTCCGGCGAGCCCCCCTCCACCGCGCCAGCCGCCGACGAGGTGGATCACGCCGTCGACGGTCCCGTGGGCGGCGTGCACGCGGTCGCGCAGAGCCGACACGGCGGCCGGGTCGGTCAGGTCGCACAGCTCCGTCGCCGCCGCGGGCGCGGACTCGGCGGCCTCGCGCAGGCGGGCGGCGTCCGAACCCACGACCACGACCCGCGCTCCCGCCTCGCCGAGAGCGCGAGCACAGGCGCGGCCGGCTGCGCTCGTTCCGCCCGCGAGTAGAACGAGTCGCCCGCGTACCCGCTCCCGCGGCTCGACCGCGGGGTCGGCTGTCACCTCGCTCATCCGGGTGTTCAGTCCGTTCCGCGAATTCCCTCGGTCGATGCGATGACGGGACGCATCTTCTTCTCCAGCGCCTCGAAGAACATCGACAGGGGGAACTCGTCGTCGAGCACCGCATCGGTGTAGCCCTTGGGCAATCCCGCGAGCACCTCATCGGGCAGGCCTCGTGCCCACACCGAAGCGGGGTGGGGTGTGACGACCGAGCGCACGAGGTCGTAGGCGGCGAGCCAGTGGGCGACCTTGGGGCGGTCGATCGAGCGCCAGTACAGTTCGTCGATCGCATCCGCGAGGGCGATGACCGCGGCGGGTACCTCGTCCCAGTCGAAGGCGAGCGAGGTGTCGGTCCAGTGCAGCACGCGTCGCTGATGCAGCCAGGCGAACAGCAGCTGCCCGCCGAGACCGTCGTAGTTGCGCACGCGAGAGCCGGTGATGGCGAAGCGGAAGATGCGGTCGAAGATCACGGCGTACTGCACAAGCTCGGCGTGCTCGAGCATCGCTGCCTCGGCGTCGTCGAGGTCGTCCCGGGCGACCAGGCGCGCCTGCAGCGACACGCACTCGCGAAACGCGGTGAGGTCGCAGCGCAGTTCTTCGAGCGAGTAGAGGAAGAACGGCATCCGCTGCTTGATCATGAAGGGGTCGAACGGCAGGTCGCCGCGCATGTGCGTGCGGTCATGGATGAGATCCCACATCACGAACGTCCGCTCGGCGAGGTCCTGATCGTCGAGCAGACGCGCGGCGGCGTCCGGGAGTCGGAGTTTCGTGATGTCCGCGGCGGCGCGGGTCACGCGACGGTAGCGTGCGGCCTCGCGGTCCTGGAAGATCGCGCCCCACGTGAACGCGGGAACCTCGCGCATCGCGACGGTCTCGGGAAAGAGCACGGCCGAGTTGGTGTCGTAGCCCGAGGTGAAGTCGACCAGCCGCAGCGAGACGAAGAGGCGGTTGGTGTACTCGGTCTCGAGCCGCGCGATGAACTCCGGCCAGATCGCCTCGACGATCACCGCCTCGACGTGCCGTTCACTCGAGCCGTTCTGCGTGTACATCGGGAAGACCACGAGGTGACGGATGCCGTCGACGCGGTGCTCCTGCGGGTGGAAGGCGACCAGGGAGTCGAGGAAGTCGGGAACCCCGAGCCCCTCGTCTCGCCAGCGGCGGAAGTCCGTGACGGATGCCGCGAGGTAGGCCGCGTCGTGCGGGAAGAGGGGCGCGAGCGCCTCGATCGCCGCGGTCAGGTCGTCGAGCAGGGGGGTCGCAGCGGCGATGTCCTCGATGGAGCCGTCCTTGGCCTGCAGCGCCTGCAGTGCGGTGGCGGCGCCCTTGAGCTTCGCCCAGGCGGGGGTCTGCTCGACCGTATCGACGCCGTGTCCGGCGATCAGATCGTCGGCGGCACGGGTAGGCGCGGCGGTGGTCATGGCATCCTCCATTCGATGCTGTAAATATTCCTGCTGAATGTGGATGCTAACGGAAAAATTACGGATCCCGCCAGAGGGGGACTCGCCGCCGCTGATACTGTCGACCGCATGACCGAGGCCTCCTCCCGCGCTCCTCGCCTCGAGGACTCCGTCGACGCAGCGATCGTCCGCGAGATCTCACTCGACGCGCGCGCCACGCTGTCGCACCTGTCGGAGCGCGTCGGCCTCTCGGTCTCGGCCGTCCAGTCGCGGCTGCGCCGGCTCGAAGCTCGAGGGATCGTGAAGGGCTACCGCCCGATCCTCGATGCCGAGGCGCTGGGGCGGCCGCTCGCGGCCTTCGTCGAGATCACGCCGCTCGACCCCGCGCAGCCCGACAACGCTCCCGAGCTGCTCGCCCACCTGACGCCGATCGAGGCCTGCCACTCCATCGCGGGCGAGGCGGCGTACATGCTCTTCGTCCGCGTGCCGACGCCGCGCGACCTCGAGGCGCTCATCCGCGACATCCGCGCCGCGGCCCAGGTGAACACCCGCACGACCGTCGTGCTGCAGACCTTCTTCGAGGCGCGTCCGATCGAGCCGGCCGACTTCCCGGCCTGATCCGCCCTCGCCTCGAGGCTCCTCCCGACGGCCGACACAGATACACCCCGGGACGGATGCCGTGACCACGGCCGCCCGCGTAGCGTGGCGGTGATGTTCGCTCTCCGCCCGCTCACCCGCTACCAGTTGGTCACCGACCTCGGCATCGCCGTGATCTTCTTCCTGGTGGCGATCGCCATCGAGCTCGTCGCGAGTGCCACCCCGGTCGACAGCGTCGCCGCGCTCTTCGTCGCACTCGCCTTCGCGAGCTCGGTGGGTCTGCGGCGCCTGCACCCGGGACTCGCCCTGTGCGTCGCGTGGGCAGCCGCCCTCGTGCAGATGGGCTTCGGCCGGCAGCCGTCCCCGTCAGACCTCGCGATCTTCGCCGTGCTGTACACGACGGGCGCGTACGGGACGCGGCGCGTGTTCTGGTTCGGGTTCGGTTCGGCGATCGTCGGCGCGGCCGTAGTGCCGATCTACCTCGTGGGTCGCGGTCTGCAGGCTCCGCCCAACGGCAACGACTGGTTCGCGGTCATCGCCCTCTTCCTCGCCGCGGGCTTCGCCCTCATGCTGGCCTGGGTCTCGGGCGCGCTCGTGCGCACGGCGATGCGGGCCGCGGCGAACAGTCGCGCCCAGCGCGCGGCCGAGGCCGAGACGATCGCGGAGCAGGAGCGCGTCCGCATCGCCCGCGACATGCACGACGTCGTCGCCCACTCCCTGGCAGTGGTCATCGCCCAAGCCGACGGGGCCCGCTACGCCGCGGCCTCGGATCCCCGGGCCACCTCCGAGGCGCTCACGACGATCTCGTCGACCGCGCGGGCGGCGCTCGCCGACGTTCGGCTCCTCCTCACCCAGCTCCGGCACTCTCAGGCCGAGGGGCCGCAGCCCACCCTCGCCGATCTGGAAGTCCTCTTCCAGCGGATGCGTGCCGCGGGCGTCGACGTCCAGGTCGGGGTCGATCCGCTCCCTCCCGGCGAGCCCCCCGCGGCCATCCAGCTCGCGGTGTACCGCATCATGCAGGAGGCGCTCACGAACGCCCTACGCCACGGTGTCGACCCGCGCGTGCGTGTCCACCTGGCGTGGTGGCCCGACCGCGTCGTGGTCTCGGTGCGCAACGCCCGGGCCACGGCATCCGTCCCCGTCCTTTCCAGCTCCGCGCCCGGCGGTCACGGTCTCATCGGCATGCGCGAACGCGCGCAGCTCGTCGGCGGCCACCTGACGGCCGGACCGGAGTATGGCGAGTTCGTCGTCCGAGCCACCCTGCCGATCGGTGCTGCGCTGTGAGCGGCCATTCGTCGCGGCAGAGCGGATGCCGAGCCACCCCCGAACCGCGAGAGGAGCCGTCATCGTGACCGCCCCCGTCCGCATCGTCCTCGTCGACGATCAAGCCCTGTTCCGTGCCGGTATCCGCATGGTGATCGACTCCCAGCGCGACCTCGAGGTGGTGGGGGAGGCCTCCGACGGACGCGAGGGCATCGAGGTCGTGCGAGCGACGCGCCCCGACCTGGTGCTCATGGACGTGCGGATGCCGGTCCTGGACGGGCTCGCGGCCACCGCCGAGATCCTGCGCGAGCCCGACGCTCCGCGCGTGGTGGTGCTGACGACCTTCGACCTCGACGAGGCCGCGGCTCGGGCCATCCAGGGCGGGGCGAGCGGGTTCCTGCTCAAGGACTCCGAGCCGGAGTTCTTGTTGTCCGCGGTGCGGACGGTCCACGCGGGTTCCGCCGTCATCGCCGCCGAGGCCACGAGAGAGCTCTTCGCCCACATCGCCGACGGCGGAGGCGGGGAGCCGGTGCCGGCCGCCTACGGGGCGCTCACCGATCGCGAACGCGAGATCTTCGCACTCGCGGCGGCGGGACTCAGCAACGCCGAGATCGCCGAGCGCGAGTTCCTGTCCGAGGCCACGGTCAAGACGCACATCAGCCGCATCCTCACCAAGCTCGCCCTGCGCGATCGCGTGCAGCTGGTCGTCTTCGCCTATCGCCACGGCCTCGCCTGAGGCGATCCCGGGTCAGTCGGCGTCGTTCTCGGGGTCGTGCGCCCAGGTGGGGGCGAGTGACTTGATGCGCGCCGCCCGCCACTGCCACGTCGCCCACAGCGCCGGCCACAGCGCGGGAGCCGCGGCCCCGCCGATCGTGAGACGCTCTCGCCAGAGCGTGCGGCCGGGCTCTCCCGGAGCCTCCGACACCGCCATCTGGTGGTCCCAGACGTCGAGCACCGAGAGCGGCCCGGTCAGCGGAACACCCCAATCGCGGAACACGCGCACGCGCCCGTGCGCGTCGCTGGTCTCACGGTCGGCGACCGAGATGAGCTGACGCCCGACCGGCAGCAGGCCCGCGACGCTCATCTGCACGGGCACGTCGTCGCCGGACTCGAACGAGGTCGGCATCTCGCCGAGGGCCTCGACGTCGAGGAGGGGGCCGTACAACTCCGCCACCGCGCGCGGGGAGTGCAGGGCGCGCCAGGCGGCATCCGGGTCGCAGTCGATGACGAACTTCAGCAGGATGCGCATGAGTCGATCGTGCCCGATCCCGGTGATCGGCGGGCACGGCTTGACGCGGGGAGTCCGTTCCGGGCGTTTTACGATCGAGGGATGCCGTCTTCTCCCGCCCTCGCGCAGTCCGACTACCAGGTGCGTCTGGATTGGGGACGCGCGGGGCTGGATCGCCTCGCCCCGTCCCACGTCGTGATCGTCGTGCAGACGCTGGGACTGTCGATGCGCGCACTGGCCGCGACCGAGAACGGCGGGTCCCATCTCCTCGAGGGCGATCCGGCCGCGCAGCTCGCGCTCGCCGCCGCGAACGAGGGCGCCCACGTCGTCATCGGCGGACTGCGCAACGCGGCCGCCGTCGCGGCCCACGTGCTCGAGGTGCAGCGCGCCCGAGGGGAGCGCACCAGCATCTCGGTCATCGCCGCCGGCTCCCCAGACGCCGACAGCCTCCGCTTCGCGGTCGAGGACCTGCTGGGGGCGGGTGCCGTCGTCGCCGCGCTCGGCGACCTGGGCATCGACCACGGCTCTCCCGACGCCGCGGTGGCGGGAGAGGGGTTCCGCGCCCTCGGGGGCGCCGTACGGCACCTGCTGACGGCCAGTGGGACAGGCCGCGTCCTCGGGGCCGAAGGGGCGCGAGAGGCGGTGCTGGCCGCGGCCGCACGCGATGCGGCATCCGTCGTCCCCGTCCTCCGAGACGGGATCATCGTCGCCGCCTGAGCCCCTCTAGCGGGGCAGCGACGCCGCCAGCCGCGTCGCGCGGCTGATGTCGCGATGCACCCACGACAGTGCGAATCGCGGATCGAACGACGGAGCGCACTTCGCGCACGAGGTGGGGCGGGTCGCGCGGCGATGACGGTAGGCGACGTGCCCCGCCGGGCACGTGCCCACCCAGGGCGCGAGTTCGTTCGCGGTCTCGCCGGCGTGCGTCGTGCCGCCGACGTAGCCGAGCCCGCGCGCGGTGCGCTTCCACACCGGACCGTGCCCGGCCGCCGCTCCCGCGACGGCGTGCGCGACCTCGTGCAGCAGCGTCTGGTGGTTGGTGTCGTCGTCGTAGCGTGCCGAGAGGTACCGCGAGACGCTGATGCGCTTACGGCCGTAGTCGCACAGGCCCGCGCGCCGCTTGGCGTTGTCGAAGGCGAACGTCCACGAGTCGTCGAGGTGCAGGGCGATCAGCGCCTCTGCCCAGATGCGGACGCGCTGCAGGTCGGACATGAGCGGAAGCCTAGGGGGGACCGACGACACTCAGCTCGCGACGACCTCGCGCGTGCGCCGACGCTCCGCGGCGTCGATCGCGAGCAGGGTCGATTCAAGTTGCGCGTCGGTGGCGCCGGCGTTCTGACGCAGGAACAGTGCCTGCTTGAAGTCGCGGCGGGCGGCGTCGAAGTCGCCTTCGTCGTAATGCACCTTGCCGCGGTGCTGGAGCGCGAAGGCGGCGATGCTCGCCCAGCCCTGGCCCTCGGCCTCTTCGGCGCACATGGTGAGTTCCTGCTCGGCGGCGGCGTAGGCCCCGCGGCACTGCATGATCGTGGCGTGCAGGATGCGCGCGCGCAGCAGATCGCGACGGGTTCCGGCCATTCGGGCGACGCGCACCGACTGCTCCGAGATGGCGAGCGCCTCGTCGAATCGATCGAGCACCTTCAGGAGCCAGACCCGCTCGAGCAGGGCGTGGAGGCTGCGCTGGGAACCGATCTCCTCGAGCCGCTCCGCGCACTCGCGGGAGTCGGTGACCTCTCGCAAGGTATCGGGGTCGTACCCGTGGATGTAGCTCACCATCGCTCCTCTCGTTCCGGCAGGACCTCCAGTCTGCGTCGCCCGGGCGTCGAGCGCCGCAGCGCCACGCGGTCGGGGAGCGAAGACGCGAGGATCATCTCTCGAAGAGGGATGCCGAGGGCTTCGGCGACGCGGTCGCATCGGCGTCGGTGGCCGTTCGGGACCCGCGCATGAACTCCTCGATCTCGGCGCCCTGGGCGACTTTGGCCGGGTGGGGCCCGGCCGCCATGAGACGCGGGAGCCATTCGACCGGCAGCGGGGCGGCGGAGGCGGCGACCACGAGGTTGCCGAACCTGCGCCCCTTGAGCACCTGCACCTCGGCGAGGACGATGACCTCGGGCAGCACGTCGCGGATGGTGGCGACCTGACGGCGGGCGAAGGCCAGCCCCGGACCGTCGGACACATTGACCAACAGCACCCCGTCCGCCGCCAGCAGCGCCGCCGCCTCGCGGTAGAACTCCACCGTGGTCAGATGGGCCGGGGTCTGGGCGCCGGAGTACACGTCGCTCACCAGCAGGTCGACGGCGCCGGTGAGTCCGGCGGGCAGCCTCGACAGCCCCGCCCGCGCGTCGCCGATGCGCACGCGCACCGAGGCACCGCGCGGCAGCGGCAGGTTCTCGCGCACGAGATCCCATAGCGCGGGTTCGAGCTCGATGACCTGCTGACGCGAGCCCGGTCGGGTCGCCTCGACGTAGCGCGGCAGGGTGAGCGCGCCCGCGCCGAGGTGGACCGCGGTGAGCGGCTGCCCCGGCATCCGGAGTCGATCGATCACGGCGCCCATGCGGGCCACGTACTCGAAGTGCAGGTGCGTCGGATCGTCGAGGTCGACGTGCGACTGGGGGGTGCCGTCGACGACCAGCTCCCACCCCGAGACGAACCCCGAGGGCGAGACGCGCGCGAGAGAGCCGTCCGACAGCCGCGTGGTGGGGGCGTCGTCGGGTTCGATGCGCATGCGGGCCATGCCCCCACGCTAGGCCCTCCGGGCGGCGGTACCGTGGCCGCATGCGGGTGGACCTCAATGCCGACCTGGGCGAGACCGTCGACGGGATTGCGACGGCCGACGACGACGCCATGTTCGCGGTGGTCTCCAGCGCCAACGTCGCCTGCGGCGGGCACGCGGGGGATGCCGTGTCGATGCGCGCGTCTGTCGAGACGGCGGCGAGATACGGGGTCGCCGTCGGCGCCCACCCCTCGTACGACGATCGCGAGAACTTCGGTCGGGTCGCCCGCTCGATCGAGCCCGCCGAGCTCCGCGCGATCGTGGCGGCTCAGCTGTCCGCTCTGGCCGCGGCCGGTGCCGACCTGCGCTACGTGAAGCCGCACGGGGCGCTCTATCACGCCGTCACCGCCGACCCCCGGCAGGCCGGGGCGGTCGCGGCGGCGGTGGCGGACCACTCCGCTCGGCTCGGACGCGCTCTGCCGATCCTCGGTCTGGCCGGTGCGATCGCCGAGGCCGCGGCATCCGCGGGTCTTCCCTTCGTGCACGAGGCGTTCCTCGACCGCGGGTACACCGCGCACGGTGCTCTCGTGCCCCGCGGCGAGCCGGGTGACCTCGTCCATGACCCCGCCGCCGCCGCCGACCGCGCCGTGCGGCTCGTCCGCGACGGCGAGGTCGAAGCCGTCGACGGAGCGCGCGTGTGCGTCGACGCCGCCTCCTTGTGTCTGCACGGCGACACGCCGGCCGCCGTCGCGATGGCCCGCGCGGTGCGCTCGGCGCTCGACGGAGCCGGCATCGAGGTGCGCGCTCCGTGGTGACTCCGCCGGGCGTGGCGATCGTCCTGCGGCCGATGGGGGAGCGGGCCGTTCTCGCCGAGGTCGCCGACCTCGCCGCCGCCGTCCGCCTGCACGCGGCGCTCGCCGCGGACCCGCCGGCCGGAATCGACGACCTCGTCCCCGCCGCGCGCACCGTCCTCGTGTGCTTCGATCCCGCGCGCATCCCTCCGGCGTCCGTTCGCGCGTGGATTCGCTCGACCGCCTCGGCGCACGCCGAGGATCCCGAACCCGGACCCGTCGTGGACGTGCCCCTCCGCTACGACGGCGCCGATCTCGACGACACGGCTGCGCTCCTCGGCATCCCGGTCTCCGACCTCGTCTCCCGCCACGCGGCAGCGGAATGGTCGGTCGCTTTCACCGGCTTCGCGCCGGGCTTCGCCTATCTCGTCAGCGCGGACTGGCCCTTCGACGTGCCCCGCCTCGATCGGCCCCGGACGCGGGTCCCCGCGGGCGCGGTCGGGCTCGCCGCCGGCTTCACGGGCGCCTATCCCCGACAGACCCCGGGCGGCTGGCGCCTGATCGCCTCGACCGATGCGGTTCTCTTCGATCCGGATGCCGCCCACCCGGCGCTGCTCCCGCCGCGCGCCCGCGTGCGGTTCGTGCCGGAGCGCCCGCGGGTCGTGGGGTCGAGTCGGTCCGGCTCGGCGGCCGGGACGGGCATGAGCGCCCGCGTCGGCATGGCGCCTGCGCCCGCGAGCTGCGGGGTGCCCGCGCTCCGCGTCGTCGACGCCGGCGTCAGCACCACCGTGCAGGACCTGGGGCGCCCCCGTCTCGCCGCCCTCGGGGTCGCGCGCTCGGGGGCTCTGGATCGCCGAGCCCTGCGCGTCGCCAACCGGCTGGTCGGCAATGACGAGGGGGCGGCGGGGCTCGAGATCCTGCTCGGGGGCTTCCGCGCCCGCGCCGAGGCCGACACCTGGGTCGGCGTCACCGGGGCGCTCACCGAGGTGCGGGTCGACGAGCGGGCGGTGGACCTGTACGCACCTGTCCTCGTGCGCGCCGGGAGCGAGCTGTCGATCGGGGTCGCGCGGGCGGGTCTGCGCAGCTACCTGGCCGTCCGCGGCGGCGTGGAGGGGCACGCGGCGATGGGCTCGCGCGCCCACGATTCGCTCGCGGGCCTCGGCCCCGCCCCGCTCCGCGCCGGTGACCTCGTCCACGCCGGGGTGCCGGCATCCGCCATTCCCCCCGTCGACGTCTTTCCCTGGACCGTGCCGCCCTCGCTGATCGAGGTCCCCCTCGGCGAGGGTCCGCGCGCCGATTGGTTCGCACCCGAGGCTCTCACGACGCTCGTCACGCAGATCTGGACCGTCTCTTCCGACCTCGACCGTGTCGGGATCCGTCTCGACGGCCCCGCCCTCGAGCGCGTTCATCCCGGTGAGCTCGCGAGCGAGGGCATGCGCCCGGGCGCCCTCCAGGTCCCCCCGCACGGGCGGCCGGTGGTGCTTCTCGCCGACGGTCCGGTGACCGGCGGGTATCCGGTGATCGCGGTGGCGACCGAGGCCGGCACCGAGGCGTTGGCGCAGGCGAGGCCGGGAGACCGGGTGCGATTCCGGCGGGTCTGACGAGAGCGGGAACGGGGATCCGCGACGAGCGCACGCGTTTATACCGCAGGTCCGAGAACGCGTCAAGAATTGGACTGGACACGGCGAGTCCTCCCGCGTATGCTTGGACTTTGCGCTCCTCGATTCCCCCTGCCCTCATATGGTGGTCGGCTGAGCTTGCCCGTCCCCGCTTCACCGCGGTGTGCGACGTGCAGGTTATCGGGGCAGGAGCGCACTCCACCTGACGACAAGGAATCACGAGCCCCTCGCCCGGGCTTCTGGAGGTTATTCCCTTGGCTGCTGCGAGCAACGCATCCACCACCACCACCCCGAAGAGCGGACGCGGCGCATCTCGCCTCTCGTTCGCGAAGATCTCCGACAAGCTGACCGTTCCCGATCTGCTCGCGCTGCAGACCGAGTCGTTCGACTGGCTCGTCGGTAACGAAGCATGGAAGGCGCGCGTCGCCGAGGCTCAGGCCGCCGGTCGCACCGACGTCCCCGAGATCAGCGGACTCGAGGAGATCTTCGAGGAGATCTCGCCGATCGAGGACCTGAGCGAGACGATGCAGCTCTCGTTCACGAACCCGTACCTCGAGCCCGAGAAGTACTCGATCGAGGAGTGCAAGGAGCGCGGCAAGACCTACGCCGCCCCGCTGTACGTCGAGGCCGAGTTCATGAACCACCAGACCGGTGAGATCAAGACCCAGACGGTCTTCATGGGCGACTTCCCGCTCCAGACCAACAAGGGCACGTTCATCATCAACGGCACCGAGCGTGTCGTCGTGTCGCAGCTCGTCCGTTCGCCCGGTGTCTACTTCGACAAGACGCCCGACAAGACCTCCGACAAGGACATCGTGTCGGCACGCGTCATCCCCTCGCGCGGCGCCTGGCTCGAGTTCGAGATCGACAAGCGCGACCAGGTCGGCGTGCGCATCGACCGCAAGCGCAAGCAGTCGGTCACCGTCTTCCTCAAGGCTCTCGGCCTGACCAGCGAGGACATCCTCGCGGAGTTCTCCGGCTTCGACTCCATCGAAGAGACGCTGTCCAAGGACACGATCCTCACGAAGGAAGACGCCCTCCGCGACATCTACCGCAAGCTCCGTCCGGGCGAGCAGGTCGCCGCCGAGGCCGCCCGCGCGCTGCTCGACAACTTCTACTTCAACTCCAAGCGCTACGACCTCGCCAAGGTGGGTCGCTACAAGATCAACCAGAAGCTCGGTCTCGACAAGCCGCTGAGCGACTCGGTGCTGACCGTCGACGACATCGTCGCCACGATCAAGTACCTCGTCCGCCTGCACCGCGGCGACGTCACCTTCGACGGAGTCCGTGGCGGCCAGGCTGCCGAGATCCGTCTCGACACCGACGACATCGACAACTTCGGCAACCGTCGCATCCGCGCCGTCGGCGAGCTCATCCAGAACCAGGTCCGCACCGGTCTCTCCCGCATGGAGCGCGTCGTCCGCGAGCGCATGACCACGCAGGACATCGAGGCGATCACGCCGCAGACCCTGATCAACGTGCGCCCCGTCGTCGCCGCGATCAAGGAGTTCTTCGGAACGAGCCAGCTGTCGCAGTTCATGGACCAGAACAACCCGCTCGCGGGTCTGACCCACAAGCGTCGTCTGTCGGCTCTGGGCCCCGGTGGTCTGTCGCGTGAGCGTGCCGGCGTCGAGGTCCGTGACGTCCACCCCTCGCACTACGGCCGCATGTGCCCGATCGAGACGCCGGAAGGCCCGAACATCGGCCTGATCGGTTCGCTCGCCTCGTTCGCGCGCATCAACGCCTTCGGTTTCATCGAGACGCCCTACCGTCGTGTCGTCGACGGCCGCGTGACCGACCAGATCGACTACCTCACCGCCAGCGAAGAGAGCGACCACATCGTCGCTCAGGCCGGTGTCGCCCTCCAGGCCGACGGCCACTTCGTGGAGGACCGCATCCTGGCCCGCCGTGGTCAGGGTGGCGAGGTCGACCTGTTCCCGAACGACGAGATCGGCTACATGGACGTCTCGCCGCGCCAGATGGTGTCGGTGGCGACCTCGCTCATCCCGTTCCTCGAGCACGACGACGCCAACCGCGCCCTCATGGGTGCGAACATGCAGCGTCAGGCCGTCCCGCTCGTCCGTAGCGAGTCGCCCGTCGTCGGTACCGGTATGGAGGGCTTCGCGGCCATCGACGCCGGTGACGTCGTCACCGCCGAGAAGTCCGGTGTCGTCCTGGAGGTCTCGGCCGACGTCGTGACGATCCAGCTCGACGAGGGCGGCACGCAGGACTACTTCCTGCGCAAGTTCGACCGTTCGAACCAGGGCACCTCGTACAACCAGCGCGTGGTCGTCTCGGCCGGCGAGCGCATCGAGGCCGGCGAGGTCATCGCCGACGGTCCCGCGACCGAGAACGGCGAGCTCGCCCTCGGCAAGAACCTCCTCGTGGCGTTCATGACGTGGGAAGGCCACAACTTCGAGGACGCGATCATCCTCAGCCAGGACCTCGTGAAGGACGACACGCTGTCGTCGATCCACATCGAGGAGTACGAGGTCGACGCGCGCGACACCAAGCTCGGCAAGGAGGAGATCACCCGTGACCTCCCCAACGTCAGCCCCGACCTGCTGAAGGACCTCGACGACCGCGGCATCATCCGCATCGGCGCCGAGGTTCGCCCCGGCGACATCCTCGTCGGCAAGGTCACGCCCAAGGGCGAGACCGAGCTGAGCGCCGAGGAGCGCCTGCTGCGCGCGATCTTCAACGAGAAGAGCCGCGAAGTCCGTGACACCTCGCTGAAGGTGCCCCACGGCGAGCAGGGCACGATCATCGCCGTCAAGGAGTTCAACGCCGAGGACGGCGACGACGAGCTCGGCTCGGGCGTCAACCGCCGCGTCGTGGTCTACATCGCCCAGAAGCGCAAGATCACCGAGGGTGACAAGCTCGCCGGCCGCCACGGCAACAAGGGTGTCATCGCCAAGATCCTTCCGATCGAGGACATGCCCTTCCTGTCCGACGGCACGCCGGTCGACATCATCCTGAACCCGCTCGGCATCCCCGGTCGAATGAACTTCGGTCAGGTCCTGGAACTCCACCTCGGCTGGATCGCCCAGCAGGGCTGGAAGGTCGAGGGCACCCCCGAGTGGGCGGCCAACCTCCCCGAGGTCGCCCGCGAGGCCGCCCCCGGCACGAAGGTCGCCACCCCGGTGTTCGACGGCGCGTTCGAGGCCGAGATCGCGGGTCTGCTCGACTCGACGATCCCGAACCGCGACGGCGACCGTCTGGTCGACTCCACGGGTAAGACGCTGCTGTTCGACGGTCGCTCCGGCGAGCCGTTCCCGGCGCCCATCTCGGTCGGTTACATGTACATCCTGAAGCTGCACCACCTCGTCGACGACAAGATCCACGCGCGTTCGACGGGCCCGTACTCGATGATCACCCAGCAGCCGCTCGGTGGTAAGGCTCAGTTCGGTGGTCAGCGCTTCGGTGAGATGGAGGTGTGGGCCCTCGAGGCCTACGGCGCCGCATACGCGCTCCAGGAGCTCCTGACGATCAAGTCCGACGACATCCTCGGCCGCGTGAAGGTCTACGAGGCGATCGTCAAGGGCGAGAACATCCAGGAGCCCGGCATCCCCGAGTCGTTCAAGGTGCTCATGAAGGAGATGCAGTCGCTCTGCCTGAACGTCGAGGTCCTCTCGGCCGACGGCACCGCGGTCAACCTCCGCGACACGGATGACGACGCCTTCCGCGCCGCGGAAGAGCTCGGCATCAACATCTCCAGCCGCTTCGAGTCCTCGTCGATCGACGAGATCTGAGCTTCCAGCTCAGCGACCCAGCTCAGATTTCAGAGAATTCCGACACAGGAGAACCAGTGCTCGAATCAACCACTTTCGATCAGATCCGTATCGGTCTGGCCACCGCCGACGACATCCGTCGTTGGTCCTTCGGTGAGGTCAAGAAGCCCGAGACGATCAACTACCGCACGCTGAAGCCCGAGAAGGACGGCCTCTTCGGCGAGCAGATCTTCGGACCCTCCCGCGACTGGGAGTGCGCCTGCGGAAAGTACAAGCGTGTGCGCTTCAAGGGCATCGTCTGCGAGCGCTGCGGCGTCGAGGTCACCAAGAGCTCGGTCCGTCGCGAGCGCATGGGCCACATCGAGCTCGCCGCGCCCGTCACGCACATCTGGTACTTCAAGGGCGTGCCCTCGCGCCTCGGCTACCTGCTGGACATGGCGCCGAAGGACCTCGAGAAGGTCATCTACTTCGCCGCCTACATGGTCATCTCGGTCGACGAAGACGCTCGTCACCGCGACCTGGCCACCCAGGAGAACAACATCCGTCTCGAGCTGAAGACGCTCGGCGACCGCCGCGATGCCCGCATCGCCGCTCGCCTCGCCAAGCTCGAGGAGGAGCTCGCCGCCCTCGAGGCGGAGGGCGCCAAGGCCGACCAGAAGAAGAAGGTCAAGGACGCCGCCGAGAAGGAGATGACGTCGGCGCGTAAGAACGCCGACGAGCAGATCGCCAAGCTCGAGCGCGTGTGGGAGGACTTCCGCACGCTCGAGGTCGGCGCCCTGAAGCCCGAGGACGATGTGTTCCACGAGCTCCAGGACCGCTTCGGTCAGTACTTCGAGGCCCACATGGGTGCGGAGTCGATCAAGCGTCGTCTCGAGGCCTTCGACCTGCAGGCCGAGGCCGACAGCCTCCACCTGCAGATCTCCGAGGGCAAGGGCCAGCGCAAGATCCGCGCGATCAAGCGCCTGAAGGTCGTCAACTCGTTCCTGCAGACCGGCATGAGCCCGGCCTCGATGGTGCTGGACGTCGTCCCGGTGATCCCGCCGGAGCTGCGTCCGATGGTCCAGCTCGACGGTGGCCGCTTCGCGACCTCCGACCTGAACGACCTCTACCGTCGCGTCATCAACCGCAACAACCGCCTCCGTCGCCTGATCGACCTCGGTGCTCCCGAGATCATCGTCAACAACGAGAAGCGCATGCTGCAGGAGGCCGTCGACGCGCTGTTCGACAACGGCCGCCGTGGTCGCCCCGTCACCGGTACCGGCAACCGCGCCCTGAAGTCCCTGAGCGACATGCTCAAGGGAAAGCAGGGTCGCTTCCGCCAGAACCTGCTCGGAAAGCGCGTGGACTACTCGGGCCGTTCCGTCATCATCGTCGGACCCCAGCTCAAGCTCCACCAGTGCGGTCTGCCCAAGCAGATGGCTCTCGAGCTGTTCAAGCCGTTCGTGATCAAGCGTCTGATCGACCTCGGTCACTCGCAGAACATCAAGGCCGCCAAGCGCGCGGTCGAGCGCTACCGTCCCGAGGTCTGGGACGTGCTCGAGGAGATCATCCGCGAGCGCCCCGTGCTGCTGAACCGTGCACCCACCCTGCACCGTCTCGGCATCCAGGCGTTCGAGCCCCAGCTCGTCGAGGGCAAGGCCATCCAGCTGCACCCGCTCGTCTGCGCGGCGTTCAACGCCGACTTCGACGGTGACCAGATGGCCGTCCACCTGCCCCTGTCGGTCGAGGCTCAGGCCGAGGCGCGCGTGCTCATGCTCGCCTCGAACAACATCCTCAAGCCGTCGGACGGCCGCCCGGTCACCCTGCCCTCGCAGGACATGATCATCGGCCTCCACCACCTCACCACCCTCAAGGAGGGTGCCGTGGGCGAGGGCCGTGCGTTCGGTTCCGTGGGCGAGGCGATCCTGGCCAAGGACGAGGGCACCCTCGACCTGCAGGCCAAGGCGCGCATCCGTATCCCCGGCCTGACGTTCCTCGAGGGCCAGGCGCCCGAGGGTTACGACAAGCACGGTCTCGTCGACGCCTCGCTCGGTCAGGCGATCTTCAACGACACGCTCCCCAAGGGCTACCCGTTCGTCCGCGAACAGGCCGACAAGGGCAAGCTGTCGCAGATCGTCAACAAGCTGGCCGAGGAGTACCCCAAGGTCGAGGTCGCGGCATCGCTCGACCGGATCAAGGACGCCGGCTTCTACTGGGCCACCCGTTCGGGTGTCACCGTGGCGCTGAGCGACATCCTCACCCCGCCGAACAAGGCGGAGATCGTGGCCGGCTACGAGAAGCAGGCCGCGAAGGTGCAGGGCCAGTACGAGAAGGGTCTCACCACCGACGCTGAGCGTCGTCAGGAGCTCATCAAGATCTGGACCGAGGCCACCGACGAGGTCCAGAAGGCGATGCGGGACAACTTCCCCGCCGACAACACCATCAACCGCATGGTCTCGTCGGGCGCCCGTGGTAACTGGCTGCAGATCCGCAACATCGCGGGTATGCGAGGCCTGGTGAACAACCCCAAGGGTGAGATCATCCCGCGTCCGATCATCTCCTCGTACCGCGAGGGTCTGTCGGTCGCCGAGTACTTCATCGCGACGCACGGTGCCCGTAAGGGTCTGGCCGACACGGCCCTCCGTACGGCCGACTCGGGGTACCTGACGCGTCGTCTCGTCGACGTCTCGCAGGATGTCATCATCCGCGAGGAGGACTGCGGCACGTCGAAGGGCCTCGAGCTCCCGATCGCCGCGGCAGGCTCGACCGGTTCGCTGGTCAAGGACGCCAACGTCGAGAACTCGGTGTTCGCTCGTACGCTCGCCACGGCGGTCGTCGACGCGCAGGGCACCGTGCTGGCCGAGGCCGGCGACGACGTGGGCGACGTGCTCATCGACAAGCTGGTCGAGGGTGGCGTCGAGACCATCAAGGTCCGCTCCGTCCTGACGTGCGACTCGGCCGTCGGCGTCTGCGCGAAGTGCTACGGCCGTTCGCTCGCCACCGGCAAGATCGTCGACATCGGAGAGGCCGTCGGCATCATCGCGGCCCAGTCGATCGGTGAGCCCGGTACCCAGCTGACGATGCGTACCTTCCACACCGGTGGTTCCGCTTCGGCAGACGACATCACGCAGGGTCTTCCCCGCGTGCAGGAGCTGTTCGAGGCCCGTACCCCCAAGGGTGCGTCGCCGATCGCCGAGGCCGACGGCCGCATCACGATCGACGAGACCGACAAGGCCAAGAAGGTCATCCTCACGCCCGACAACGGCGACGAGCCGGTGGTCTACCCCGTCCTGAAGCGCGCCACGCTCCTGGTCGAGGACGGGCAGCACGTCGTGGTCGGTCAGCCGATCCTCGTCGGAACGCTCGACCCCAAGGAGGTCATGCGCGTGCAGGGTGCCCGCGAGGTGCAGAAGTACCTCGTCAACGGCGTCCAGGGCGTGTACCGCTCGCAGGGTGTGCCGATCCACGACAAGCACATCGAGGTCATCGTCCGACAGATGCTCCGCAAGGTCACCGTCGTCGACCACGCCGACACCGATCTGCTCCCGGGAGAGCTGGTGGACTTCAAGCGCTACCAGGCCATCAACCGCGAGGCTGTCGGCGAGGGCAAGCGTCCCGCGTCGGGTCGTCCCGAGCTGATGGGTATCACGAAGGCGTCGCTCGCGACGGAGTCGTGGCTGTCGGCCGCGTCGTTCCAGGAGACCACCCGCGTCCTGACGCAGGCGGCCATGGAGGGCAAGAGCGACCCGCTCGTCGGCCTCAAAGAGAACGTCATCATCGGAAAGCTCATCCCCGCCGGAACCGGACTTGCGAAGTACCGCAACGTCACGGTCGAGGCGACGGAAGAGGCCAAGAGCGAGCGGTACCCCAACCGCATCTTCGCCTCGGACGGCGCGTACAGCGACGCCGACCTGAGCTACGTCGACTTCGACAGCTTCTCGACGGACGACTTCACGCCCGGTACGTACAACTGATCGTGCCTCGGGGGAGCGGGCCCGCTCGCTCTCCCGAGACATGATCGACGGATGCCACGCCGCGGTGCGGCATCCCGTTCCTCGAAGGCCCCCGGCTCGCGCCGGGGGCCTTCGTCGTGCTCGCGGCGTGTCGGGTAACGGGTCGAAGGCGTCGGTGCGCCTACCGTTGTCGTGGAGGAACGCATGGCCCGCATCGGGGGACGCAGTCTGTGGCTGGCTTGGCCGGCGGGTCTGCTGTGCGCGGCCGCCGTGGCTGCCCTGGCGGTGATCGCCGCTCCCGGCGTGCCGCTGGCCGTGGGTTTCGTGGGCGACACGCTGCGGGCCGCGACCGGGAGGCACGTCGTCGCCGATACGCCTCCGCCCACCCCGGCCGCCGACTGCCGCCACCTGTACTCCCAGCCGTTGTGGTCGTCGTTGGTGTGGTCGCCGCAGGCGTTGCTGTCGCAACGGCACACGGCCCCCGCCTCGACGCCCGAAGCCGTGGCTGCAGCGGGTCCGACGGTCGTCGTCACGTGTCACTGGCGAGGGGAAGCCGGTCGCTTCATCGAGACGACCGTTTCCACCGTCACCCCCGAGGGCGCCGCGGCCGTCACCACCACGCTCGCCGCCCAAGGCTTCGCGTGCTCCGTCGTGGCCGACACGACCCACTGCGAGAGGGCGGCCGGCGAGCTCCTCGAGGTCCACGACCTGCGAGCGGACCGCTGGGTGTCGTCGACACTCTCGGGATGGATGCCGGACGACTACGCCGCGATCGTGGCATCCCACGCCTTCTTCGGCGAGTGACGCGGTCCGAGACGACTCGCGCTCAGCCGCCGAGCACGGAGGCGATGATGCTCCCGGTGTACCCGGTGGGAGCCAGGTTGGAGTACTGGGTGTCGATCAGCACGCCGTCGCGCCAGTACAGCGTGCGCCCGTCGTTGACCGGGTAGGTCGGATTGATCCAGGTCTTCTCGCAGCGGGTGCCCGCATCGGGGGTGTAGCAACTGAAGCCCTGCGTGTCGACCAGGCCGTTGAGCATGTCGAGGGCGGGTCCGCGGTCCATACGCGAGATGTGGGTGACGAGTCCTGTGGTGTCGGCGGCGGGATCGCGCCAGATGCAGATCAGCGACCCGTCCGACTGCACCCCCGACGCCCCGAGCGAAGGGTCGTTCAGCGGCGTGGTGCCCAGCTGGGACAGGACATCGGCGGAGAGCATCGCGCGGCAGTCGGCGGGAATACGTACCGCGGGCGCCGTCTGCGTGATCGTGGGGATCGGAGTCGGGCTCTCGGTCGCGACGGACGTCGACGGCGCGGGGGCGGCTTGCTCCTCGGAGGGGGCGCAGGCCGTCAGAGTGAGGAGCACGGCGCCGGCGAAAGCCGCGGCTGCGGCCGGACGGAGCAGACGACGGGGCATGGGAACACCCTAAGCCGCACCACCGACACGGTCGAGAAAGACATCCGGCGGCACGCCTGCGCGATGCTGCGCCATACCCGGGTTAGCCTTGCGCCGCAAGCACCGCGTGAGGAGACCCCATGAGCGACAACAAGTCGTACGGCGACCCCGTCGCTGAACCGAAGGACTCGTACGGCGACCCCGTCGTCGAGCCGAAGGACGAAGCGCAGGATGTCGTCGGCCGAGCCCACGAGGGCCTCGCCGACGCCGAGGCCGCTCGCCGCGACGCCGTCGACCCCGCCGCCGCCGAGGCCGCATGGGACGAGCGCGACGCGCGCGAGCACGAATCCGGGACGTCGCAGACGCCCCGGAGCGAGCACACCGCCCCGGTCGTGCACGACGCGTCTCCCGTGGCACCCCAGGACTCCTCGGCGTCCACCGGATCCGTCGACCTCGACGACGAGGACGCCCGGTGGGCCGCGTACGCCGCGTCCGCGGAGCCGGCTCGCGACGACGTGCGTCACGATGACGCTCGAGCCGACGACGGTGCCGCGACCGCGCGCTACGACGACGCGCGCACCACGGCATACCCCGCGGCCGCCGGTGCCGGCGCCGCCGCTGCGGCGACGGCAACGCCCGTGACCGACGAGCCCACTCGCGTCGTGGGCGGTGCGCAGCCCATCTTCGTCCAGGCCCCCGAAGCCCCTCGTCCGCGGAACAACCGCGGTGCGGCTGGCGCGATCGGCCTTCTCGCCGCCCTCGTCTTCGCGGCGCTCTACCTGGCCGCCACCCTCGGTCTGGCGCTGCTCACCGGCAGGCTCGCGGCCGCCGACCTCGGCCAGGCGGCTCTCTCGACCCTCACGACCTGGGGTCTGTGGGTTCCGACCGTGGCTTTCTACCTCGGTTTCTGGTTCCTCGGTGCGCTCATCAATCGAGGCCGCTGGGGTCACTGGGTGGTCTGGGGCCTCGTCGTCGGCGTGGTGGCGTGGGCCGGGCATCTGCTCGGTGTCCTCTTCGCCGCCCCGTTCTGGATGATCACCGCCCGTGAGTCCTTCGATCTGCTGCAGAACAACGTCCTCGCGCCCCTGGCGATCGTGGCTTTCGTCCTCGGTCGTGAACTCACCATCTGGTTCGGATCCTGGGTGTCGGCGCGCGGTCGGCGCGTCAGCGAGATCAACGCCGAGGCCCAGCGCGAGTACGAGCGCACCCTGGAGGCCGGTCCTCAGCTCTCGCAGCGCTGAACCGGGGTCCATGACGAACGAACAGCGACCGGCGGGGGTTTCCCCGCCGGTCGCTGTCGTCTTCGCGGCCGTCGTCTTCATCGCCCTCTCGATCGGGGGTCTCGGGGTGGCGAGTCTGATCGTCGACGCCGACGTCATCCCCGTCCGAGGTCTCGGAGCCATCCCGGGCGTGGTCGGTCAGCTCCTGGCTCTGGGGGCCTTCGCCGCGACGCTGCGCTGGGGCCTTCGCGCCGATCCGCCCGGCTACCTCATCGCCGTCCCCTGCGCGATTTCCGCCTATCTGGGCGAGGTGCTCGGGATCGTCGTCGGCGCCCTCGTCAGCGGCGCCGACCCGGCTCGCGGTGTCGCTGCGGCCGGCAGTGTCGCCCTCGGGTTCCCGGGTCCGGTCGTCGCCGTCGCGGCGTTGCTCGCGGCTCTGTTCGGAATCCTGCTCGTCCGGGCGCGGACGAACGGCCCGCGATGGCGCTGGGAAGACGACGCCGACGACCTTTGACGCGATTGTGACGCGCGGGTCCGTGGGCATCCGCGTGTTCCCGGGCGTGTCGGGCTAGCGTAGGGGCGTGGAGCGGTCGCTCGAGAGCCAGGTCGGTCAGGCGGTGGACGCCTGGCTGCGTTGGCTGCCCCGGTGGGAGCCCGCGAACCATCGTGGCCGAGTCGCCCCGTGCCGTCGGTGCTTCGGCTCCCCGGTCCTGTCGGCCGCGGGTCTGGGGTCCGACGTTCCGCACGGCGTGCAGCACGGACTGTCGACGCGCGTGAAGACCATCGTCGATCACGCCGTCGCCGACTACACCTCCCGCAACCTCCCCATGCTCCAGGCCGAGCTCGACCAGCAGGCTGAGCGAAACCGGAGGCGCTCTTACCGTCCCGCGGAGGGCCTGGAACCCGAGTTCGACGGGATGCCGTTGGACCCCGACCCCGAGCCCGGCTCCCCGTTCCTCTTCACGCTGTCGGGCCTCGCCGCAGAAGAAGACGCCGCCCTCCCCGCACTCCCTCCCCTCTCGGATGCCGCGAAGGCAGCCCTGCGCCAAGAGGTCGGTCTCGCCGACGATTACGCGAACATGATCGGGCGCGAGGTCTGTACGATCCTGCTCCACCACCGGCTGCGCATACAGGCGGCGGTGGCCGAGTTCGTGGAGCCGCAGATCGCCGCGTTGCTCGACGATCTCACCCGATCCCTCGATGCGCCGTTCGATCCGCGCGACGCGGAGCCGCCGGCATCCTGAAGCTCTGTCCACACGGGCACGGCGAGGTGCCGCGCTTTTGTTAGCATCAACGGGTTGTCCGCTTATCGAGTCGCGGAACAATCTCACGGGGGAGGGGGCTCGATGCCGCAGCGTCTGCCGTCTTCGCCGCCCATTCTTCCGGGCCTGGCGTACATACGGCCCTTGGGGTCGGGCGGGTTCGCCGATGTCTTCCTGTACGGGCAGGACATGCCGCGTCGTGACGTCGCGGTCAAGGTGCTCCCGAGCGACGTGCGCGACGCCGACCTGTTGCGCATGTTCAACGCCGAGGCCGACGTTCTCGCGCACCTGTCGGCGCACCCGTCCATCGTCACCGTCTACCAGGCCGGGATCTCGGCCGATGGCCGACCGTACATCGTCATGGAGTTCTGCCCGGGGTCCCTCGCGCAGCGATACCGCGTCGAGCGCATCCCCGTCGCCGAAGTGCTGTCGATCGGCGTCCGCATGTCGGGAGCCCTCGAGTCGGCTCACCACGCCGGGCTCATCCACCGTGACGTGAAGCCCAGCAACATCCTCGTGACGACGTTCGGGGCGCCGGTGCTCGCCGACTTCGGGATCTCCTCCTCCCTCGTGCGACAGGGAGCAGACGAGATGCTCGCCATGTCGGTGCCGTGGAGTGCGCCCGAGGTCGTCGCCGAACAGACCGCGGGTACCGTGTCGAGCGAGGTGTGGAGCCTGGGCGCCACGATCTACTCGCTGCTCGCGGGACAGAGCCCGTTCGAGCGACGCGAGAAGGGGCAGAACTCGCGCGAGCAGTTGCGCCGCCGGATCGCGCGCGCCACGTACACCGACATCTCCCGCAGCGATGTCCCGGCCTCGCTGCAGGCGGTGCTCGCGAAGTCGATGTCGCGCAACCCGGCCGACCGTTACGCCAGCGCGCGCGAGTTCGGCGAGGCCGTTCAAGCGGTGCAGGTCGAGAGCGGCCTGCCCGCGACGCCGCTCGAGGTGCCCGCCGCGGAGTGGGCGCCGGCCGCTCGGTCGGTCGATTTCTCCGACGGAACTCTTCGCGGTCCTGCGCGGTCGCGCATCGAGCGCGAGGGGGCGCGCAAGCTCCGTGGAACGTCCGGCATGGCGGGCTACGTCCGAGACGAAGACACCGACATCGCCACGCCGGTCTCGAGCGGATCCAGGGCACTGCCGTGGATACTGGCGTCGGCCACCCTCGTGACCGCCGGAGCCGTCGTCGTGGCGGCGCTGTTCGCGACGGGGGTGCTCCGGTGAAGCGCAGGACCATCGTGGGTCTGGCCTCGACCCTGGCCGCAGGGGCATTGGTCATCACCGCGAGCATCGTGTGGCCCGGGCTCGACGCCCAGCAGACCCCCGAGGTCGACACGTCGGTGTGGGCACTGCAGACCGGCGACGGTCAGCGCTACGCACGCGTGAACACCACCGTCGGCGAGCTCGACACGGTGCGCACCGCCGGCAACCCCAGCCAGGTCGCGCAGAGCGGTGACGGCGCCTATCTCTTCACGGACAGCTTCAGCAAGCTCACCCGCATCAACGAGGCGCAGCCCGTCGATCTCTCCGAGGACCAGCTCGAGGCCGCCCCCGACACGCCGCCGGGCACGACCTCCGTGGCCACGGCGGGCGACTACGCGGTCTATCGCACCGACACGGGCACCCTGTTCGCGAGCCGACTGAGCCAGGCGGGGCAGAAGCCCACCGAGCTCGACCCCTTCGACACCTCGCAGGACGAGAACGCCCCCTCGTACACCGCGGATGCCATCGCCCTCGATGCCCGCGGCATGCTCTTCGCGTACTCGTCCGCCGACGGCTCCGTCATTCGTTACGACATCGAGGCAGACGAACTGCGGGGGCGGGACGCCCTCGACGCGGACGTGGCCGCACCCGTGCTGTCCGCCGCCGGAGACACCTGGGTCCTCGTCGATGCCGAGGCCGGACGCGTGTGGGTTCGCGGAGAGGATCCCGTCACCATCGAGGCGGCGGACCAGCTCGTGGTGGCCGACGCCGACGCCGACGCGCGCGCGGTATACGTGGCGGACGACCAGTCGCTCTGGAGCATCCCTGCCGACGGCTCCGAGCCGAGGCGCGAGGTCGGCGGCGGCGGCAACGTGCTCGGTCAGCCCGCGCGCCCCCTCTCGCATCAGGGGGTCGCCTACGCCGCTTGGCTCCTTCCCGGTGATGCGCGCGGAACCCTCTGGCGCTCCGACCAGGGCGAGACGAATCTCGATTACGGCGGGGCGAGCATGCCCGACCAGCGTCGACCGGTCTTCGTGGCCACCGATCACGCGGTGATCCTCAACGAGACGCGCACGGGATGGGTGTGGACTGTTCCCGACGGTGCGCTCGTCGCTTCGAGCCAGAACTGGTCGCTCGACGATCGCACCGAGCAGACGGCTGTCCAAAGCGACGAGAAGCTCAGCGTGGTGCTCGACCCCAAGCCGCCCATCGCCGAGCCCGACGCGTTCGGGGTCCGGCCCGGTCGGCTCACGACGCTGCCCGTCCTTCTGAACGATCACGACCCCAACGAGGACGTCCTCAGCATCATCTCCGAGAGCGTCACCGGCCTGGATCCGGGTTTCGGCAGCCTCACCGTCACCGATTCCGGTCAGCGTCTCGCGGTGCGGGTCGCTCCGGGCGCGACCGGCAGCGCGACGTTCTCGTACGCCGTGACCGACGGCACCGCCGCCGACGGGCTCAATTCCGCGCCGGCCACGGTGACGCTCACGGTCTCGCCTTCGCAGTCCAACGCGGCGCCCGTCTGGTGCGGCGTCGACAAGTGCCTGCAGCCGTGGCCGACCCCTGAGGTCGCCCGCGGCGGCACGATCACGGTCCCCGTGCTCCCCGGCTGGGTGGACCCCGACGGCGACCCGCTGCTGCTGCTCTCGGTCGACAACCCCGGCGGCGTCGGCACGGTCGCCGCGACGCCCGGCGGTGACGTGGTCTACCAGCACGCCGACGACGGCTCCGGCGGCGAGCAGAACATCCAGCTCGACGTCACGGTCGCCGACACCCAGGGCGCGGTGACGACGAAACCCCTCGTGATCCGGGTGGCACCCGACCCCACGCTCGCGGTGCAGTCGTTCGCGAGGATCGACACCGTCGGATCCACCGTCGCGGTCGATGTGGGCCCGCACGTGACGGGCACGGCCGGAAACGTCAGCCTCACCTCGGTGCGCGTCCTCGACGACGCGGCGGCCACGGCGACGGCCGTCGGCGGCACCACCACCTTCGACTTCGCGGCGAACCAGCCCGGCGTGTATCGCGTCGACTTCACGGTCAACGGCGGTGGCCGCGACGCGACGGGCACGGCGCGCATCACGCTTCTCCCCGCCGACGCTCCCGCCCAGCTCGCGACCTCGCCGGTGGTGGCCTTCGTCCGGCCGCAGGAAGACGCGACGCTCGACGTCTTCAGCGCCGTGTCCAACCCGACCGGCCGTGTGCTGCTGCTCAGCGACGTGGCGGCGAACGCTCAAGAGGGCGCCTCGCTCACGGTGGACACCGTGGGACAGAACGACCTGCGCGTGTCGGGAAGCACCGCCGACGGCTCGGCCGGGCTGCTCGGAACCGTCGCCTACACGGTGAGCGACGGGACGGACGACGAGGGTTCGCGCGTGGCCGGCGAGGCGACGGTGTACCTTCTGCCGCCCGCGCCCGAGATCGCCCCGATCGCGGTGGACGACAACGTCACGGTCCGCGTCGGAGCTCAGATCGACATCCCCGTCCTGGACAACGACATCTCGCCCGCGGGGGGACGCCCGACCCTCGATCCTTCGAGCGTGCAGACCCAACCGGCGAGCGATGCCCTCGCCTTCACCTCCGGGGGTGTGCTCCGCTACCTCGCCCCCACCACGGCGGGCTCGTACGAAGTGACGTACCGCGTCTACACGACGGGTACTCCTGCCCTGTGGGATGAAGCGACGGTGCACATCACCGTCCTGGGCGGAGAGGCCAACCGCGCGCCGCTGCCCGACACCCTCGAGGGACGGGTTCTCAGCGGCGGCACCACCTCGATCGACTTCCACGGGTTCGGGGTCGACCCCGACGGCGACGCCGTCACGCTCGACAGGATCGTCGCGCAGCCGAACAGGGGTACGGCATCCATCTCCGCCGACGGCTCCAGCATCCTGTACTCGTCGGTGCCCGGTGACCGCGGCCAGGTCTCGTTCCGTTACCGCGTGTCCGATTCCTCGGGCGCGACGGGCGAGGGCACCGTTCGTATCGGTGTGCTGGACGCCGAGGCGAACCCCAGCCCCATCACCTTCACCGACTACGTGCAGGTCCAGGCCGGCGTCGATCGCACGATCCGTGTGAGCCCCTTGGCAAACGACATCGATCCCACGCAGGGCCGCCTCACCCTCACCGGTGTACGTCCCGACCTGCCTGAGAAGCTCGTGGACGAAAGCGACAACCCCGAGTACGCGCGCTTGAAGGGCTACATCGACTCGGTGTCCGACACCGGCGTGGTGATCGAAGCCGGCGAACAGCCGGGAACGATGTCGTTCCTCTACGACGTGGCATCCGACTCGGGTAACACGGGCCGCGGACTCATCGTCGTCAAGGTCGTGCGCGAGAACGTCCCCGACTACCCGGTCGTCACCGACACCGTGCTGACCGTTGAGAACCGTGACGATTTCACGACCGGTATCGACGTGCTCGCGGGTAAAGCCACGTGGTCCGGCGGAGAGGTCGCCGACCTCGGCGTGTCGCTGTGGGGCCAGCCCACCGACGTCACTCTGAGCGGCCGGCAGATCTCGGGCACCCTGCCCGCCACTCGTCGTGTCATCCCGTTCGCCGTCACCGGCCGCGTGGGCGACACCGACGTGACCACGTACGCCTTCCTGCGTGTCCCCGGAGACGACGATCTCAGCCTCTCGTTGCGCCCGGGCGCAGCGCAGCGCGTCGATGAGTTGGCGTCGGTCGACTTCGACATGGCGAACCTCGTCGCCCTCCCGCGCCGAGCCACCCTCGAGGTGGGGACCGACGTGTCCGCGACGGGCGTCCGCGCCGAGGGCCGGTGCTCGGTGTCGGGGACGACCGTTCGTTACGACGCCGGGGCCGGATCCCCCTACACCGACGCGTGCCAGGTGCCGGTGCGCATCGCGGGCACCGAGGAGTGGACGGTGGTCTCCGTTCCCATCGGCATCGTCGCCCGCGATCCGCAGCCCGAGCTCAAGCCCGCCGCCCTGACGGTCGGCCCGGGTGAGACCGCCACGTTCGATCTGCGCAACATGACCAGCTGGCAGCTCGGGCGCGAGGATTGGAACGGCATCCGCTACGCCCTCGATTACGGCGGATCTGCCTTCAGCGTCTCGCTGGACGGGTCGATCGTCACGGTCACCGGTAACGACCGTTCGGTGCCGGGCACCGAGAACGCCGCGATCATCTCGGTCACCAGCCACAACGCGGTCGCTCCGGCGCGACTCGTGCTGCGTGTGGGCGCGGCCCCGTCGACCCTGCCGCAGGGTGGGACGACCTCGAGGCAGTGTTCTCAAGCCAGCGGAACCAGCTGTTCGATCGATGTGATCGGAACCAGCGGCGAGGTCAACCCGCTGCCGCGCACGCCCCTCGAGGTCGTCGACGTGCGACCGACCGCGGCGTGCGCCGGCGTCACTTTCGGCGTGGCCTCGACCTCGAGCGTGGTGGCTTCGTGGAGCGACGATGCTCCCGGTGCCACCTGTAGCGCGAGCGTCACGCTCCGCGACGCGCAGGGCCGCACGACGGCCTCGACGCGCGACGCGCGCGTCGTGCTCGACCTGCTCGGATTCCCGCGCCCGCCGGGGAGCGTGCGCCAGACGGCGTACGCCGACGGCTCGGTCACGCTCCGCGTCGACCCCGGCGAGGCGCGACGCGCCTATCCCGCCATCTCGGGCTTCACGGTGCGCTACAACGGCGCTGTCGTGGGCCAGTGCGGCGCCGATGGCAGCTGCCCGCCCATCGCGGCGCCCAACGGCGAGCAGCGCGAATACGTCGTGAACGCGGTGAACAGCGTCGGCGAATCCAAGATGGCCGTGCGTACGACCGGATGGGCGTACCGACCCCCGAACGCCCCGAAGGGAATGGATTTCACGCCCACGCAGACCGGGGGAGAGGGAAACCTCGCCGACCTCGTCATCAAGGATGTCGACAGCGCTGAGACCGGCACGCTCGAGATCGCCAGCGCCGCGGGCGACAAGATCCAGGTGAGCGTCGGACGCAACCAGGACGTCGTGCAGGTGGCGCGGTTCCGCGTCGGCTCGAATGCGGCGACGCAGGTCACCGTCACGCCGATCTCCCGCTTCACCGTGCCTCCGGGGCTCGGCGGTGCGACGGCCGGGAACGTGTACACCGGCACCGCGCACGGCGTCGGTGCACCGACCAATCCGAACCTCACGCTGACCTCGACGTCGAACGGCAACGGCACGTCGACCGTGGATGCCCGTGCGACCGCGCAGCAGAACGGCACCGATTCCGAGGTGCGCTTCAACATCGTCCAGAAGGGTCTTCCCTGCGTCCCGCGTAGCGGCGGCGACACCCAGAAGTTCACGACCCTCGGCGACGGCGAGACCTACACGTTCACCATGTGCGCCGAGTCGTGGTTCAACGGCCGCGCCTACGGATCGGTGAGCCAGGACAAGCAGATCAACGCCGAGCAGAGCAAGGCGGCCCCCAAGGGCTACACCTTCCGCGTCGGGTCGAGGGCCGACATCGGTGGCGACAACACCGCACGCTGGCGCGTCGACCGTATCAACGAAGGCAATCCGCCCCCGCGGTACAACAGCGTCAAGTACGTCAACTGGCCGAACCCTTCGATCTTCGACAGCGACCCCAGGATCCAGGTCTACTTCCAGCACGACCTCTGGGGGACTCAGTCGGAGTACGCCCCCGTGACACCTGCGAGCGGAAGCGCCCCCTACCAGGTCCTGGCCTCGTGGAAGGTCGCGAGCTGCGAGGGTGGCAAGACGCTCAGCGCCAGTGGCTCGTCGAGCAACGACAAAGCCAAGGTCACCTTCAACTACGACAACGCGCGCTACTTCGACAAGAACAACGCGCAGTTGCCGCGAGCCGAAGGCGCAGCAGCAACGGCCGTTCCGGTGGGTGCCACCCGTGTCGATCGCATCCGCGTCACCGTCGACTGGTCCGCTCAGGGGTGGAACCTCGACTCCGCGTCCGACGACTTCGGCGGCGAGTGCAAGCCCGGCACCCCGACAACGAACCCCTCGTCCTGAGCCCTCCCGGCAGCCCCTTTCCCGTTCTCGCCCACCGAAGGATTCCGACATGACGATCACCCAGGAGCAGGCCACCTGGTTCTCCCAGACCTTCTCGCAGATCGCCGACAACGTCGAGCGCGCCGTCCTCGGCAAGCGGCACGTGGTCGAACTGGTGCTCACCGCCATGCTCAGCGACGGCCACGTCCTGCTCGAGGACGTCCCGGGTACCGGCAAGACCTCGCTCGCCCGCGCCGTCGCGTCGTCCGTCCAGGGCACCAACACGCGCATCCAGTTCACCCCCGATCTGCTTCCGGGCGACATCACGGGCATCACCGTGTACGACCAAAAGACGGGAACCTTCGAGTTCCACACCGGCCCGATCTTCGCCAACATCGTCCTCGCCGACGAGATCAACCGTGCGAGCCCGAAGACGCAGTCGGCTCTGCTCGAGGTCATGGAAGAGGGCAAGGTCACCATCGACGGCGTCTC
Source organism: Microbacterium sp. 20-116 (assembly GCF_041079415.1). NCBI lineage: Bacteria > Bacillati > Actinomycetota > Actinomycetes > Micrococcales > Microbacteriaceae > Microbacterium > Microbacterium sp. 20-116. Next base: position 124,522 of record NZ_JBFYGP010000003.1, on the reverse strand, counting down.
GCGGGAGGTCGGTGTGCCCTTCCTCGTGCTGGCCACGCAGAACCCCGTCGAGCAGGCCGGCACCTACCGTCTCCCCGAGGCTCAGCTCGACCGCTTCCTGCTGCGCACCTCCCTCGGCTACCCCGACCACGCGGCGACCGTCCGGATCCTCGACGGAGCGCCGGTGGCCACGGCGGAACTGCGTGCGATCATCACGCCTCAGGCCCTCGTCGGGATGGCCGACCTCGCGGCATCCGTCTACGTGGACGCCCTCGTCCTCGACTACATCGCCCGTCTCGTGGATGCCACCCGCACGGCCGATGAGGTCCGCCTCGGTGTGAGCATCCGCGGGGCTCTCGCCCTCACGCGAGCCACCCGCGCTCGCGCGGCGTCGCAGGGGCGCACCTACGCGACGCCCGACGACGTCAAGGCTCTCGCCGTCGCCGTGCTTGCGCATCGCCTCATCCTGCACCCCGAGGCCGAGTTCGACGGTGTCACCCAGGAGGCCGTCATCGGCCAGGTCCTGCTCGACACCCAGCCGCCCTCGCAGCGCGAGAGCGCCTGACGATGCTTCGTCCCGTGGCCGCCGCGCCCCGCTCGGGGGGTGAGCCGTGCCCGATCTGAATCTGACCGAGTCGCGTCTCACGCGGACCTCCGCGGGCACCATGGCGACCGGTTCGCGCACCTCCGTCACCTCGACCGCGGTGCGTCGACAACGTCGCATCGTGCGCGCGGTGGTCCAGGTCGCCGAATGGTGGCGTGTCACGATCGAGGCCATCTCCGCCGCCGTGAGATGGGCCGGCAGAACGGTACGCCCCGCGGGAGCGGTGGTCGTGGTCGCCGCCACCATCGGCCTGCTCTTCGGGGTGCTGTTCGGGTGGGTCGAGTGGATGGTCGCCGGAAGCGCGGCCCTGCTGCTGCTGGTCATGAGCGTGCCCTTCCTCTTCGGTGCTCGGGCGTACGAGGTCGACCTGGCGCTCGATCACGAGCGCGTGACGGCGGGCAACGGCGTCACGGGCGAGATCGTCGTGCGCAACGAGAGTTCGCGACCCGCCCTGCCCGGTCGCCTCGACATCCCCGTGGGTCGTGGCCTCGTGGAGTTCGGTGTGCCGTTCCTCCGCCCCGGGCAGAGCTCCGCCGAGCCGCTCGAGATCCCGCCGCTACCGCGCGGCGTCGTCCGCGTCGGCCCCGTGACGACGGTGCGCAGCGACCCGGTGGGGCTCCTCCGGCGCGAGCACGCCTTCGACGACGTCCACGATCTCTTCGTGCACCCTCGCACGGTGGGGCTCCCCTCCACGAGCGCCGGTCTCGTCCGCGACCTCGAGGGCAATGCCACCCGCCGCCTCGTCGATGCGGACATGTCCTTCCACGCGATCCGCGAGTACGTCCCCGGCGACTCGCGCCGTCAGGTGCACTGGAAGTCGACGGCCAAGACGGGTCGACTCATGGTGCGGCAGTACGAGGAATCCCGACGCTCGCGCATGGCCGTCGTACTCGCCGCGGCGACACAGGAGTACACGGATGCCGACGAGTACGAGCTCGCCGTCTCGGCCGCAGCCTCGCTCGGTCTGCGCGCCGTCCGTGACGCGCGCGATATCGACATCGTCACGGGGTCGGAGATCCCGCGGGTCGTCAAGGGGCGCCTGCGCGCTATCCGTCACATCCCGGTCGTCGCACCGCGCACGATGCTCGACGGCTTCAGCGCCATCGATCGACACGAGAACACGATGCCCGTCGAAGACGTCTGCCGTCTGGCATCCGAGGCGAACGAACGTCTCTCGATCGCGTTCGTGGTCGTCGGCGCGACCGTCCCTCTCACCCGCCTGCGTCAGGCTGCCCTCGCCTTCCCCGCCGACACCGCGGTCGCCGCCGTCATCTGCGACGAGCGCGCCCACCCGAGGATGCAGAACATCGCGGGACTGACGGTGCTGACGATCGGCACCCTCGACGACCTCTCGGGTCTCCTGGTCCGGGGAGCGACCTCATGAGCGATCGTCGGAGCTCGCGCGCGACAGCCCGTCGCCGCGAGACCAACCTGCCGCGGTACGCGGCCGCCGCCATCTACACGGCGGTGTCCGTCGTCCTCGCCACCATTGCCGCGTGGCCGGTCTACGCGTCGTGGTCTTTCCTTCTGCTCGTGATCGTCTCGGTCGTGGTCGCGGGTGCCGTCGTCGGCGTCGTGTCGTGGCGCCGATGGAGCGGCTGGACCCTCGCCGCGAGTCTGCTGGGGGCCTTCACCGTCTTGGCGGTACCGCTCGCCGTTCCGTCGCGTCTGACGTCTCCCCTCGACGTCCTGCGCGGGCTCGGGGAGTCCTTCGCCGGGGTCGTCGTCGCGTGGAAAGACCTCGTCACCGTCGATCTGCCGGTCGGGGCCTACCGCAACCTGCTGATCCCCGCGCTCGTGATCTTCCTCGTCGGCACGGCCGTCACCGCCGCTCTCGCCATCCGGGGCGATCGCTGGGCGCCGTTCGCGGTCGTCGGCGGTCTCGGCATGACCGGCTTCGGGCTGTTCTTCGGACGCGCGTCGACGAGCGCGCCCCTGTCGATCGGGCCGGTCGACCTCCCGGCCCCCGCAGAGACCGCCATCGGGATCGGCGCTCTCCTGACAGCGGTGCTGTGGTTGGCGTGGCGCGCGCAGGACGAACGCGGACGCGCCCTGCGCCGGGCGAGCGACGTCTCGGCCGTTCCCGTCGCGCCGGGCCGTTCGCGGGCGGATCGCCGCAGGCTGGTGCTCGGCGCGGCGATGCTCCTCGTCGCCGTGGCCGTCACCGTCGCCGTTGTGCCCGCGGCTGCTCGGAACGCCGACCGTCAGGTGCTCAGATCGGCGGCGGGGCCCGAGCGGCTGATCGCCGAGGCCGTGAGCCCGCTCTCGCAGTACCGCTCGATGTTCTCCGACGCGCGATCAGACGAGGTGCTCTTCCGGGTCGGCGGTACGGGTGCCGAGCCCGATCGCATCCGGATCGCCACCCTCGACACCTACGACGGCGAAATCTTTCGCGCGTCGGGTGACGAGGGTGCAGGCTTCGTGCGCCTGCCGTCGACGCGGGATGCGGGGGAGGGACGCCCCGTCGAGGCGGACATCGAGATCGTCGATCTGGGGGGCATCTGGATGCCGACGGCCGGCAGCCTCGCTTCGGCGACGTTCGAGGGGGACCGTCGTGGCGTCCTCGCCGACCGCTTCTACTACAGCTCCGACGCTGACGCGGGAGTGCAGACGGCCGACGGTGGACTCGTCGCGGGTGACCGCTACCGGCTCGACGCCGTCGAGCCCGCCCCCGTCGACCTCGCCTCGATGACCCCGCCCGGTGCGGGCGACGGGATCGCGGGCGGCGACAACCTTCGCCGCTGGGTTCAGGAGCACGCGACCGGCAACGACGGGGCGGCGCTCCAGAGCCTCGTTCAGATGCTCCGCCAGCGCGGATACCTCAGCCACAGCCTGGCGCCGGAGGGAGGGCCGACGCCGAAGTGGGCCTCCGCCCTGTCGGGCTACCAGCTGCAACCCAGTGCCTCCGGTCACTCGCTGGCGCGCATTGACCGCATGTTCGAGCGGTTGCTGGAGCGAGAGGACGACCCCCGTGCCGCCGCCTCGGGCAACTTCGTCGCGGCCGTCGGCGACGACGAGCAGTTCGCCGTCGCCACGGCCCTGATCGCTCACGAGCTGGGCTTCCCCGCCCGCGTCGTGGTGGGGACGCGGCTGGTCTCCAGCGATCCGAACCTCGCCACGTGCGAGTCGGGGGAGTGCCGGGCACGCGACCTGACGGCGTGGACGGAGGTTCAGGGTTCCGATGGGCGGTGGGCGCCCGTCGATGTGACCCCCCAGTGGGAGCAGTCGCCGAGCCTCGAGGTCACCCAGCAGCAGGATCCCGAGAACGTCACCGAGGTCCGCCCCGATACCGTCGAGGAGGTCGTGCCTCCCGAGCCGGTGCAGGAGGACAACTCCACCAACGACGATCCGCGCGTCGACGACGGCGTAGACCTGGCTTGGCTGTGGGCGAGCCTGCGTATCGCGGGCATCTCGCTGCTGATCCTGCTCGTCCTCTTCGGCCCCTTCTTCGCCGTCGTGATCGCCAAGGCTCTCCGCCGCCGTGGACGTCGCCGGGATCCGGATCCCCGTTCGGCGATCGCCGGAGGCTGGGACGAGTACGTCGATGCGGGGATCGACGCGGGACGCACCGTTCCGCGCGCACCGACCCGACGCGAGGTGGCCGAGGCCTTCGCCACTGCCTCCGGGACCGTCCTGGCGGATGGAGCGGACCGCGCGGTGTTCTCGTCCGAGGACGTCGACCCCGAGGAGGTCGGGGCCTTCTGGAGCATCGTCGACGAAGAACGACGCGCGCTGGCCCGTCAGCGGGGTTTCTGGCGGCGCCTGCGCGCGGCCGTATCGTTGAGATCGTTCCTGCGGTTCCTCGCCCCACGCCCCTCGCGGCGGGGGTCGCCGCACCGCGACGAGAGGGGGAAGCGCTCCACCGCCCTGGTGGATCGCGACACGACATGACCGATTCGACCATGGTGGTTCTCGGGGCGACCTCGTTCGCTCTCGTCGTCGTGCTGTACGTCTGGCTCGCGATCGCCCTCGCGGCGCTCTTCCGCAAGATCGGCGAACCCGCCTGGAAGGCCTGGGTTCCGGTCCTGAACGTGGCGACCGTGCTCAAAGCCGGCGGGTTCTCACCGTGGCTGGTCCTGCTGAACTTCGTTCCGATCTTCGGCTTCGTCGCCTTCGTCGCGGTGTTCATCGTCGCGGTCCACCGCATCAACACCGGCTTCGGTGTCGGGGCCGGTCTCACCGTCGTGGGCGCCCTCTTCCCGGTCGTGTGGGCGAGCATCCTGGGCTTCGGCTCCGCGCGCTGGCACGGGGAACGCCGCACCGCACTCCCCGACGAGAACTCCGCGCCCGTCCGACGCGGCAAGGACTACGAGGGTCCCTATGTGCCGCTGATCGGCGGATGGACACCCGAGCAGGTTCCCGAGCACTCGTCTCCGGATGCCGCCGCCCCCCTTCCACCGCTCGCGCCCGTGTCCGCGCCGGTCGCCGTCCCCTTCGCCGCGCCCTCCCCCTCCCTCGCGGACGCCGTGCCCTCGTCGAGCGACTGGGCTCCTCCGGCGCACGTCCCGCCTCCCGCCCCCGAGCGGGCTCGGGCCGACGAAGAGCATCGCGCCGAGTCACGGGATGTCGCTCCGGCCACCTCGGTCTTCGCCGTGCTCGACGCCCTCCGCGACGGGTCCCCCGAGGACGACCACCGTCCCGCTGCGCCCGCTGCGTCGGAGCCCCCGCGCCCCCACGTTCTCGATGCGCCCTCCGCGGCGGCTCCCGCGCCGATCTGGGCGCCTCCCGTGGCGCCCCCTGCGGTCCCCGAGGCGCGGGCGTCCTCCGAGCTGCCCGCCGAGGACGCCGAGGAGGATTCCGACGTCGTCGCGCCCTGGGCGAACCCACCGCGTCGCACGACGGCTGATGCCGGTCCCGCACCCATAGCGGATGTGCCCCTCACCCGGCCCGCGCCCGACGCCGTTCCGGCTCCCCATCCCTCGGTGGCAGCGACCATCGACGAGTTCCCCGAGTTGTCCGAGGCGGTCTCCGCCGTGGCGGAGGCCCCGGATGCCGGCTCCCCGCGCTCCGCCCGCACCTCGGTGTCCGCGCTCTACACGCAGCCCGAGGTCCCCTCGGTCGCGGCCGATGAGGACTTCGACGCTCTCGACCGAACCGTCGTCACGCGGCGCAAACGCATTCCGTGGGCGCTCGTGCCTCCGAGCGGGACGCCGATCGACCTCACCTCTGCTGTCGTCATCCTGGGTCGTCGCCCGGGCCCCGACTCCGCGTACCCCGACGCGCAGCTCGTCCCGATCTCGGACGAGACGCGAACGGTCTCGAAGACCCACGCGCGACTCGAGCTTCGCGGTGACACCTGGTACGTCACCGACCTGCACTCCACGAACGGCGTGCTGTTCGCCACGCTCATGGGCACCGAGGTCGAGGCGCCTCCCGGCGAGGAGATCGAAGCCGGTGAGCGCTTCTTCCTCGGTGACGCGGAGGTGCGCCTCTCGCGGAGCGACGCGTGAGCGGCCCGTACGACCGCGCCGAGGATCCCGACGAGGTGACCCTCTGGGCGGGTCGCCTGCGGGCCTGGCCGACGCCGCCCGCCGTCGAGGACGACGAGGTCGATGATGAGACGATCCTGACGCGCCGGGACGCTGCGGACGACGAGACCGTCTCCGGGACCGACGCTCCCGCGGACGAGACGGTGATCTCGCGTCGTATCGTGCCGGAGGACGACACGTTGCTTTCCCGGGTCGACGTCTCCGACGACGAGACCGTGATCTCGCGCATCGACACGCCTCACGACGGTGCCCTCTCCCCCCGCCCGATGCCCGCGGGGACACCGGTGGCAGACGTCTTCGTCGACGAGGAGGTGGGTACGACCGCTCCTCGGAGCGCGGCGCCCCCCGTTCCGACCAGCTCGCTCGCCACCTCCGCCCCTGACGAAGAGACCCGTCGACGTCCCGCGGGCGGGGGAGGGGGCACCGAGGTCGACGAGACCACCCGCCGCCGGCCTTCGGCGGAACCCGCCGTCGACGAGGCCACGCGCGCACGGCCCGTCCCGGTGCCAGACGACGACACGGCATCGGGTTCCCGCCGCCGTCGCCGAGAAGTCGCCGAGGCCGCAGACGGCCCCGTCGGAGAGGGAGCCGTCCGGCAAGCACGCGTCCCCGACGCCCTGAGTCGTGAGTCGTACGGTGCCCGTCACGAGGGGCCCGCACGCGTCGAGCGTGCCCGCGTCGTCCGCGCTCCGTCATCCGAGGATGCCGCGGCGGTCCGCCCCCGGGCGCGCCGGGGCGCGGCCCGCGTGATCGTGCTCGCGGCGGTGATCGTCGTCGTGCTCGTCGCGTCAGCCATCGGGGCAGCGCTGCTGCTGCTCGGATGACGAACGCGGCATCCGGGAGACTCCCAGTGACTGGTCCCGCACACGTTTGCCCGCGTCCCGGGGAACGCGTATCATTGACCGGGTGTGCGTTCACGCGCGCCGTGCGTCGTGCCCTCGGGTGAGTCGCTCGGATCAACGCTCGCACCATCTCAGGGATCGGCCTGCGAACAGGTCGCCCCCACGGCATATCCACCACGAATCGCGCTAGATCATTCTGTCGCGCGGTGGATCACACGTGAGCCCGACACGTCACGAATCGCAAGATGAGCGACATGACGGGGGAGACACGACGCTGTCACCGTGCAGCACCCTGGGCGCCACCGCGAGGAACGCCCAGCCAATCAAGGAGAGAACGTGCCAACCATTCAGCAGTTGGTTCGCAAGGGCCGCTCGCCGAAGGTCTCGAAGACCAAGGCTCCCGCGCTGAAGTCGAACCCCCAGCAGGCCGGCGTGTGCACTCGCGTGTACACCACGACCCCCAAGAAGCCGAACTCGGCGATGCGCAAGGTCGCCCGCGTCAAGCTGCGCAACGGCACCGAGGTCACCGCCTACATCCCCGGCGAGGGCCACAACCTGCAGGAGCACTCGCTCGTGCTCGTCCGCGGTGGTCGCGTCAAGGACCTCCCCGGTGTCCGTTACAAGATCGTCCGCGGTGCGCTCGACACCCAGGCTGTCAAGAACCGTAAGCAGGCTCGTAGCCGCTACGGCGCGAAGAAGGGCTGAGAAACATGCCTCGTAAGGGTCCTGCCCCGAAGCGTCCCGTCGTCAACGACCCGGTTTACGGCGCTCCCGTCGTCACCCAGCTGGTCAACAAGATCCTCGTCGACGGCAAGAAGTCCATCGCCGAGTCGATCGTCTACGACGCCCTCAAGGGTGTCGAGGCGAAGAACAGCCAGGACGCCGTCGCCACGCTGAAGAAGGCGCTCGACAACGTCCGTCCCACCCTCGAGGTCAAGAGCCGCCGCGTCGGTGGCTCGACCTACCAGGTTCCCGTCGAGGTCAAGCCGCACCGCGCGAACACCCTCGCGCTGCGCTGGCTCGTGAGCTACGCCAAGGGTCGTCGTGAGAAGACGATGACCGAGCGTCTGCAGAACGAGATCCTCGACGCCTCGAACGGCCTCGGTGCCGCGGTCAAGCGCCGCGAGGACACCCACAAGATGGCCGAGTCGAACCGCGCCTTCGCGCACTACCGCTGGTAAAACCCGCGGAGGGCCCGTGACCGACCCCGGTCGCGGACCCTCCGATGGGCCCGGCATCAACCTCCCAACAGGTAAGGAAGACACCCGTGGCACAAGACGTGCTCACCGACCTTCATAAGGTCCGCAACATCGGCATCATGGCCCACATCGATGCCGGCAAGACCACGACGACCGAGCGCATCCTGTTCTACACGGGCGTCAACCACAAGATCGGCGAGACGCACGATGGTGCGGCTACGACCGACTGGATGGAGCAGGAGCAGGAGCGTGGCATTACGATCACCTCCGCTGCTGTGACCTGCTTCTGGGACAAGAACCAGATCAACATCATCGACACCCCCGGCCACGTCGACTTCACGGTCGAGGTCGAGCGCTCGCTGCGCGTGCTCGATGGCGCGGTCGCCGTCTTCGACGGCAAGGAGGGCGTCGAGCCCCAGTCCGAGACGGTGTGGCGTCAGGCTGACAAGTACGACGTCCCCCGCATCTGCTTCGTCAACAAGATGGACAAGCTGGGCGCCGACTTCTACTTCACGGTCGACACCATCGTCAACCGCCTGAAGGCCAAGCCGCTGGTCATCCAGCTGCCCATCGGTGCCGAGAACGACTTCGTCGGCGTCATCGACCTGGTCGAGATGCGCGCACTGGTCTGGCCCGGCGACGCCAAGGGTGACGTGACCATGGGCGCGAAGTACGAGATCCAGGAGATCCCGGCCGACCTCGCCGACAAGGCCGCCGAGTACCGCCAGCAGCTCCTGGAGACCGTCGCCGAGTCCGACGACGCCCTCCTCGAGAAGTTCTTCGGCGGTGAGGAGCTCACGGTCGCCGAGATCAAGGGCGCCATCCGCAAGATGACGATCAACTCGGAGCTCTACCCGGTGCTCTGCGGTTCGGCGTTCAAGAACCGCGGCGTGCAGCCCATGCTCGACGCGGTCGTGGACTACCTGCCCTCGCCCCTGGACGTGCCCGCCATCGAGGCGCACGACCCCAAGGACGAAGAGATCGTCATCGAGCGCCACGCCGACCGTGAGGAGCCCTTCGCGGCTCTCGCGTTCAAGATCGTGACGCACCCGTTCTTCGGTCGCCTCACGTACATCCGCGTGTACTCGGGTCACCTCGACTCCGGTGCTCAGGTCGTCAACGCGACCAAGGGCAAGAAGGAGCGCATCGGGAAGATCTTCCAGATGCACGCCAACAAGGAGATGCCGGTCGACTCCGTCACCGCTGGCCACATCTACGCGGTCATCGGTCTGAAGGACACCACCACCGGTGACACCCTCTGCGACCCGCAGAACCAGGTCGTCCTCGAATCGATGACGTTCCCGGAGCCGGTCATCGAGGTCGCCATCGAGCCCAAGACCAAGGCCGACCAGGAGAAGCTGGGTGTCGCCATCCAGAAGCTCGCCGAAGAGGACCCGACGTTCCGCGTCGAGCAGAACTCCGAGACCGGTCAGACCGTCATCAAGGGCATGGGCGAGCTCCACCTCGACATCCTGGTCGATCGCATGAAGCGCGAGTTCAAGGTCGAGGCCAACGTCGGAAAGCCCCAGGTGGCGTACCGCGAGACCATCCGCAAGTCGGTCGAGCGTCACGACTACACCCACAAGAAGCAGACCGGTGGTTCGGGTCAGTTCGCGAAGATCCAGTTCGCGATCGAGCCTCTCGAGGTCACGGCCGACAAGACCTACGAGTTCGAGAACAAGGTCACCGGTGGTCGCATCCCGCGCGAGTACATCTCGCCGACCGACCAGGGCTTCCAGGACGCCATGAACGTCGGCGTGCTCGCCGGCTACCCCATGGTGGGCGTCAAGGCGATCCTCCTCGACGGCGCTTCGCACGACGTCGACTCGTCCGAAATGGCGTTCAAGATCGCCGGCTCGATGGGCTTCAAAGAGGCCGTCCGCAAGGCGAACCCCACGATCCTCGAGCCGATCATGGCCGTCGAGGTCCGTACTCCCGAGGAATACATGGGCGACGTCATCGGCGACCTGAACTCGCGTCGTGGCCAGATCCAGTCGATGGAAGACGCCGCCGGCGTCAAGGTCGTCCGGGCCAACGTGCCGCTGTCCGAGATGTTCGGCTACATCGGCGACCTGCGCTCGAAGACCTCTGGCCGTGCCGTCTACTCCATGGAGTTCGACAGCTACGCCGATGTCCCGAAGGCTGTCGCCGACGAGATCATCCAGAAGAACAAGGGCGAGTAAAACCGCTCTCACGGATGCCGGGAACCCCGGGTTCTGCTCAGGTTCCCGGCATCCGCTCAAACTGAATACCGACTCTCTAGTAATCTGAGAACCATCCCCGCGAAGAACCGGTCGCAATCCAGTGCCCGAGACCTCGCAACCAACGTCCTGAGGAGGACCCAGTGGCTAAGGCCAAGTTCGAGCGGACCAAGCCGCACGTGAACATCGGAACGATCGGTCACGTCGACCACGGCAAGACCACGCTCACCGCTGCCATCTCGAAGGTGCTCGCCGACAAGTTCCCGTCGGCCACCAACGTTCAGCGTGACTTCGCGTCGATCGACTCGGCGCCGGAAGAGCGTCAGCGCGGTATTACGATCAACATCTCGCACGTCGAGTACGAGACCCCGAAGCGTCACTACGCTCACGTCGACGCGCCCGGTCACGCCGACTACATCAAGAACATGATCACCGGTGCCGCTCAGATGGACGGCGCGATCCTCGTGGTCGCCGCCACCGACGGTCCGATGGCTCAGACCCGTGAGCACGTTCTGCTCGCCAAGCAGGTCGGCGTTCCCTACCTGCTCGTCGCGCTGAACAAGAGCGACATGGTCGACGACGAGGAGATCCTGGAGCTCGTCGAGCTCGAGGTTCGCGAGCTGCTGTCGTCGCAGGACTTCGACGGCGACAACGCCCCCGTCGTTCGCGTCTCGGGCCTGAAGGCTCTCGAGGGTGACGAGCAGTGGGTCAACGCCATCGTCGAGCTCATGGAAGCCGTCGACGAGTCGATCCCCGACCCGGTGCGTGACAAGGACAAGCCCTTCCTCATGCCCATCGAGGACGTCTTCACGATCACCGGTCGTGGCACGGTCGTCACCGGCCGCGCCGAGCGCGGTACCCTCGCGATCAACTCCGAGGTCGAGATCGTCGGCATCCGCCCGACGCAGAAGACCACGGTCACCGGTATCGAGATGTTCCACAAGCAGCTCGACGAGGCCTGGGCCGGCGAGAACTGCGGTCTGCTCCTTCGCGGCACCAAGCGTGACGACGTCGAGCGCGGCCAGGTCGTCGTCAAGCCCGGTTCGGTCACCCCGCACACCAACTTCGAGGGCACGGCGTACATCCTGTCCAAGGAAGAGGGCGGCCGCCACAACCCGTTCTTCACGAACTACCGCCCGCAGTTCTACTTCCGCACCACCGACGTGACCGGCGTCATCACGCTGCCCGAGGGCACCGAGATGGTCATGCCCGGTGACACCACGGAGATGTCGGTCGAGCTCATCCAGCCGATCGCCATGGAAGAGGGCCTCGGCTACGCGATCCGTGAGGGTGGCCGCACCGTCGGTGCCGGTACCGTCACCAAGATCCTCAAGTAAGTCCTTCCAGACTTCACTCGGCACAGGCCGGGCCTTCGGGCCCGGCCTTTGTCGTTCCCGGATGTGCTCTACACCAGTCGCACCCGACGCCCGCGGGGGTTTCGGTTGCCGCTACCCCGCGGTCAGAATCGAACCGGGGTCGGCGTGCCAGCCGACCGAGTCTGCGAAGGAGACGCACATGGGAGTGGACGACATCATCGCCAAGGGCAAGAAGCTCCTCGACGAGAACCGCGACAAGATCGAAGAGGCGCTCAAGAGTGAGAAGGCCGAAGAGGTCAGCGACAAGGTGCTCGACGGAGCGGCCGACGCGATCAAGAAGATCGTTCCGGCGGAACATCACGCGAAGGTCGACGAGACGCGCGCGAACGTGGACAAGCACATCGGAAACGTGTGACCAGAGGCGAAGTCATCGGCGCCGCTCCCTGTTTCGGGGGCGGCGCCGCTGCTGTCGGCGGGGGTTTTACTGAGGATCAGCCGCGCGCGACACGCCCGGGTTTGCGACATGCCCGGGGCGTACGTAGACTAGTCCAGTTCCACATTCCGGTGCGCGCTCGGCGCGCGCCAGGATCACTGTCAGGGCAGTGCACAGGCGGCGCGAGAGCGCAGGGTCCTGGGCCGCGGGCAGCAGAACACACACCGAAACCCCTTCATCCCCTTGTGGGATTCGTGCGCGTGCGTGCGAGGGGCGGGCCGGATGCCGAGTCTTCCGGTTTGACAGCTGAACAGGGTGCAGCATCCCTCGCGCGAGCGAGGGGAAGTGCCAGGGCGCGATAGCGCCACCGTGCGTCCAATGCCCCAGGTCGGGTAAGACGCGAGAAAGAGAGAGAGCAGACAATGGCGGGACAGAAGATCCGCATTCGCCTGAAGTCGTACGACCACGCTGGGCTCGACTCGTCGGCCCGCAAGATCGTCGACACCGTGACCCGTGCCGGCGCCACCGTGGTGGGCCCGGTTCCCCTGCCGACCGAGAAGAACGTCGTGTGCGTCATCCGGTCGCCCCACAAGTACAAGGACAGCCGCGAGCACTTCGAGATGCGCACCCACAAGCGCCTCATCGACATCATCGACCCGACGCCCAAGGCCGTCGACTCGCTGATGCGCCTCGACCTTCCTGCCGATGTCAACATCGAGATCAAGCTCTGAGGTTCGACATGGCTGACATCAACTCCAAGATCTCCAAGGGCCTCCTCGGCACCAAGCTCGGCATGACCCAGGTGTGGGACGAGAACGGCAAGCTCGTTCCCGTCACCGTCATCGAGGTCGCGCCGAACGTCGTGACCCAGCTGCGTTCGCTCGAGAAGGACGGCTACAACGCCGTTCAGATCGGCTACGGCCAGATCGACCCCCGCAAGGTGAACAAGCCCCTCACGGCGCACTTCGACGCCGCGGGTGTCACCCCTCGCCGCCACCTCACCGAGGTGCGCACGGCTGACGCCGCAGACTACGCGCTGGGCCAGGAGCTCACCGTCGACGGTCTGTTCGAAGCCGGTCAGCTGGTCGACGTCGTCGGCACCAGCAAGGGCAAGGGCACCGCCGGTGTCATGAAGCGTCACAACTTCAAGGGTGTGTCCGCTTCGCACGGTGCGCACCGCAACCACCGCAAGCCCGGCTCCATCGGCGCGTCGTCGACTCCGAGCCGCGTCTTCAAGGGCATGCGCATGGCCGGCCGTATGGGTGGCGAGCGCGTGACCGTCCTCAACCTCACGGTGCACGCCGTCGACGCCGAGAAGGGACTCATGCTCGTCAAGGGCGCCGTCCCCGGTGCCCGTGGCCGCATCGTCTACGTCCGCAACGCAGTGAAGGGTGCCTGATCATGGCTGACTCGACTCTCGCGCTCGACGTCGTGAAGGCCGACGGCAACAAGGCCGGCTCTGTCGAGCTGCCCGCCGCGCTCTTCGACGTCAAGACGAACATCCCGCTTATCCACCAGGTCGTCGTGGCGCAGCGCGCCGCGGCTCGCCAGGGCACGCACTCGACCAAGCGTCGTGGCGAGGTCTCGGGTGCCGGCCGCAAGCCCTTCAAGCAGAAGGGCACGGGTAACGCCCGTCAGGGCTCGATCCGCGCGCCGCACATGACCGGTGGTGGCATCGTCCACGGTCCCAAGCCCCGCGACTACAGCCAGCGCACCCCCAAGAAGATGATCGCTGCCGCCCTTCTGGGCGCGCTCAGCGACCGTGCTCGCGGACAGCGTCTGCACATCGTCGACAGCTTCGCCATCGAGGGTGCCCCCTCGACCAAGGCCGCTGCCGCCGCGCTGAAGGCCTTCGGTGCCGTCAAGAACGTGCTCGTGGTCATCGACCGCGATGACGAGCTCACGATCAAGAGCGTGCGCAACCTCGCGTACGTCCACGTGCTGACCGTCGGCCAGCTGAACACCTACGACGTGATCGTCTCCGACGACATCGTCTTCACCAAGGCCGCCTACGACGCCTTCGTCGCGTCGAAGTCGGGCGCCACCGAGGAGGTCTCGGCATGACCACCGTCAACAAGGACCCGCGCGACATCATCCTGAAGCCGGTCGTCTCCGAGAAGAGCTACTCGCTCATCGACGAGGGCAAGTACACCTTCCTGGTGGACCCCCGCTCGTCGAAGACCGAGATCAAGCTCGCGATCGAGAAGATCTTCGGCGTCAAGGTCGCTTCGGTCAACACGATCAACCGCGTGGGCAAGGCCCGTCGCACCCGCTTCGGCATCGGCAAGCGCAAGGACACCAAGCGCGCCATCGTCTCGCTGAAGTCGGGCACCATCGACATCTTCACGTCTGTCGGCTGACGGTCGGGATAGAGGACAAGAACAATGGCTATTCGCAAGTACAAGCCCACGACCCCCGGTCGCCGCGGCTCGTCGGTGGCCGACTTCGCCGAGATCACCCGATCGACGCCTGAGAAGTCGCTGCTGCGCCCGCTGTCGAAGACCGGTGGCCGCAACAACCAGGGCCGCATCACCACGCGTCACATCGGTGGTGGACACAAGCGTCAGTACCGTCTGATCGACTTCCGTCGTAACGACAAGGACGGCATCGACGCCAAGGTCGCTCACATCGAGTACGACCCCAACCGCACCGCGCGCATCGCGCTGCTGCACTACGCGGACGGCGAGAAGCGCTACATCCTCGCCCCGGCGAAGCTGTCGCAGGGTGACGTCGTGGAGTCGGGAGCCGGCGCTGACATCAAGCCCGGTAACAACCTGCCGCTGCGCAACATCCCCACCGGTACCGTGATCCACGCGATCGAGCTGCGTCCCGGAGGAGGTGCGAAGATGGCCCGTTCGGCCGGCGCATCCGTGCGTCTGGTCGCGAAGGACGGCCCCTACGCGCAGCTTCGTCTGCCCTCGGGTGAGATCCGCAACGTCGACGTGCGCTGCCGCGCGACGATCGGCGAGGTCGGCAACGCCGAGCAGTCGAACATCAACTGGGGCAAGGCCGGCCGTATGCGCTGGAAGGGTGTCCGCCCGACCGTGCGTGGTGTCGCCATGAACCCGGTAGACCACCCGCACGGTGGTGGTGAGGGTAAGACCTCCGGTGGTCGTCACCCTGTTTCGCCGTGGGGTAAGGCCGAAGGCCGCACCCGCCACGCGAACAAGGAGAGCGACAAGCTCATCGTCCGCCGTCGCACCGCCGGCAAGAAGCGCAAGTAGGAGTAGAGGAAGATGCCTCGCAGCCTTAAGAAGGGCCCCTTCGTCGACGAGCACCTGCTTCGCAAGGTCGTCTCGCAGAACGAAGCCGGTTCGAAGAACGTCATCAAGACCTGGTCGCGCCGTTCGATGATCATCCCCGCCATGCTGGGACACACCATCGCCGTGCACGACGGACGCAAGCACATCCCCGTGTTCGTGACCGAGACCATGGTCGGCCACAAGCTGGGCGAGTTCTCGCCCACCCGCACCTTCCGCGGCCACGTGAAGGACGACAAGAAGGGCCGTCGCCGCTAAGGCGACCGAGGAGGAGAGAGAAATGGTGGAGTCCATCGCACGTGTGCGACACATCCGCGTGACCCCTCAGAAGGCTCGTCGCGTCGTCGCCCTCATCAAGGGCAAGCAGGCCGAAGAGGCCCTCGCGATCCTGAAGTTCGCGCCGCAGGGCGCGAGCGAGCCGATCTACAAGCTCGTCGCCTCGGCCATCGCGAACGCTCGCGTCACGGCTGACAAGACGAACGAGTACCTGGATGACGCCGACCTGTACGTGAAGAACGCGTACGTCGACGAGGGCACGACGCTCAAGCGTTTCCAGCCCCGCGCTCAGGGTCGCGCCTTCCAGATCAAGAAGCGCACGAGCCACATCACGGTCGTGCTCGCGACGCCCGAGACCGCTGAGGCGGCCCCGGCTCGCGCCAACAAGAAGGCGAGCAAGTAATGGGACAGAAAGTCAACCCGTACGGCTTCCGCCTCGGCATCACGACCGACCACGTGTCGCGGTGGTTCTCGGACTCGACGAAGGCTGGTCAGCGTTACGCCGACTACCTCGCCGAGGACATCAAGATCCGTCGCCTGCTGACCACCTCGCTTGACCGCGCCGGTGTCAGCAACATCGAGATCGAGCGCACGCGTGACCGTGTCCGCGTCGACATCCACACCGCCCGCCCGGGCATCGTGATCGGTCGCCGCGGCGCCGAGGCCGAGCGCATCCGTGCCGACCTCGAGAAGCTCACCGGAAAGCAGATCCAGCTGAACATCCTCGAGGTGAAGAACCCCGAGGCCGATGCTCAGCTCGTCGCTCAGGGTGTCGCCGAGCAGCTCACCGCTCGCGTGGCTTTCCGCCGCGCGATGCGCAAGGGTCTGCAGGGCGCGCAGCGTGCCGGCGCCAAGGGTGTCCGCATCCAGGTGTCGGGCCGCCTCGGCGGCGCCGAGATGAGCCGCTCGGAGTTCTACCGCGAAGGCCGTGTGCCCCTGCACACCCTTCGCGCGAACATCGACTACGGCTTCTACGAGGCGAAGACCACCTTCGGCCGCATCGGCGTGAAGGTCTGGATCTACAAGGGCGACCTCACCAACAAGGAGCTCGCCCGCGAGCAGGCCAACGCGCCCAAGTCGCGCGGTCGTGACGACCGCGGTGGCGACCGTCGTCGTAGCCCTCGCAACGAGGCCCCCGTGGCAGAAGGAGCGTCGGCGTAATGCTCATCCCCCGCAAGGTCAAGTACCGCAAGCAGCACCACCCCGGCCGTTCGGGCCAGGCCACCGGTGGCACCCAGGTGTCGTTCGGTGAGTTCGGGATCCAGGCGCTGACCCCCGCTTACGTGACCAACCGTCAGATCGAGTCCGCTCGTATCGCCATGACGCGTCACATCAAGCGTGGCGGAAAGGTGTGGATCAACATCTACCCCGACCGTCCTCTCACCAAGAAGCCCGCCGAAACCCGCATGGGTTCGGGTAAGGGTTCCCCCGAGTGGTGGGTCGCCAACGTCAAGCCGGGCCGCGTCCTCTTCGAGGTCGCGGGTGTCGACGAGCAGCTCGCTCGTGAGGCCCTGACCCGAGCAATTCACAAGCTGCCCCTGAAGGCACGCATCATCAAGCGCGAGGAGGGCGACGCGTAATGGCGATCGGCACCAAGCAGCTCGCCCCGAGCGAGCTCGATACGTTCGAAGACCAGCGCCTCGTCGAGGAGCTGCGTAAGGCCAAGGAAGAGCTGTTCAACCTGCGCTTCCAGTCGGCCACCGGCCAGCTCGAGAGCCACGGTCGCATCCGTGCAGTCAAGCGCGACATCGCGCGTCTGTACACCGTGATCCGTGAGCGCGAGCTCGGCATCCGCGCCACCCCGGCCCCGGTCGAGGCGACGAAGGCGAAGAAGAGCAAGGCGAAGAAGGCGGAATCCGCTGACGACGCCGCGAAGGAAGAGGCGGAGTAATGGCTACCGCGAAGAAGGCCGAGGCGCAGGTCGCCGGTCACGAGCACGCCGAGAACGACGTCCGCGACGAGAACGCCCGCGGTTACCGCAAGGCGCGTCGTGGCTACGTCGTCAGCGACAAGATGGACAAGACCATCGTCGTCGAGGTCGAGGACCGCGTGAAGCACCCGCTCTACGGCAAGGTCATCCGCCGCACCTCGAAGGTCAAGGCGCACGACGAGTCCAACTCGGCGGGCATCGGCGACCTCGTCGTCATCAACGAGACCCGTCCGCTCAGCGCCACCAAGCGCTGGCGCCTGGTCGAGATCCTCGAGAAGGCCAAGTAAGCCTCGCGGCTTACTTGGAATCCAAGGAGTAAAAAGTGATTCAGAACGAATCCCGGCTGAAGGTCGCCGACAACACCGGCGCCAAGGAGCTGCTCACCATCCGCGTGCTCGGCGGCTCCAACCGTCGTTACGCCGGCCTGGGCGACGTCATCGTCGCCACGGTCAAGGACGCGATCCCGGGTGGAAACGTCAAGAAGGGCGACGTGGTCAAGGCCGTCGTCGTCCGTGTCGTGAAGCAGACCCGCCGTCCCGACGGCTCTTACATCAAGTTCGACGAGAACGCCGCCGTGATCCTGAAGAATGACGGGGAGCCCCGCGGCACCCGCATCTTCGGGCCGGTCGGTCGTGAGCTTCGCGACAAGAAGTTCATGAAGATCGTCTCGCTCGCCCCGGAGGTCATCTGATCATGGCGAAAATCAAAAAGGGCGACCTGGTTCAGGTCATCTCGGGCGCCAAGCCCGAGCGTGGCGGCGACCGCGGCAAGCAGGGTAAGGTCCTCGAGGTCCTCACCGAGCAGAACCGCGTCATCGTCGAGGGCGTGAACTACGTCACCAAGCACAACCGCGTGGGCCAGTCCCAGCGCGGAACCAAGACCGGTGGCATCGAGACCTTCGAGGCCCCGATCCACATCTCCAACGTCGCGCTCGTCGACCCCTCGACCAAGAAGCCGACGCGTGTCGGCCACCGTGTCGAGGAGCAGGTGAAGGACGGCGTCAAGCGCACCGTCCGCGTGCGCTTCGCGAAGAAGTCAGGCAAGGACCTCTGAACATGAGCACCTCGACTGCCGCGGCGGCTGGCAAGATCCAGCCCCGCCTCAAGCAGAAGTACAACGCCGAGATCAAGAAGGCGCTGCAGGACGAGTTCGGCTACGAGAACGTCATGCAGATCCCCGGTCTGGTCAAGGTGGTCGTGAACACCGGTGTCGGCGAGGCAGCTCGCGACAGCAAGGTGATCGATGGCGCGGTCGACGACCTCACCAAGATCACCGGTCAGAAGCCCATCGTCACCAAGGCCCGCAAGTCCATCGCGCAGTTCAAGCTGCGTGAGGGCCAGGCCATCGGTGCGCACGTCACCCTTCGTGGTGACCGTGCGTGGGAGTTCGTCGATCGCCTCGTCAACCTCGCTCTGCCCCGCATCCGCGACTTCCGCGGGCTGTCGGCCAAGCAGTTCGACGGTAACGGCAACTACACCTTCGGTCTCCAGGAGCAGTCCGTGTTCCACGAGATCGACCAGGACCGCATCGACCGCGTGCGTGGTTTCGACATCACCATCGTCACCACCGCGAAGTCCGACGACGAGGGCCGCTCGCTGCTGCGTCAGCTCGGCTTCCCGTTCCAGTCGGCCGACGCGCAGGCCTGACCCCCAGGGCCCCCGGGGTTTCCGGGGGCCCTTCATCGAAGGTCGACTGTCGCGTAACGGCAGCCGAAACCTCATGACCGAAAGAAGCAACACATGACGATGACAGACCCGGTCGCAGACATGCTGACCCGTCTGCGCAACGCGAACTCGGCGCACCACGACTCCGTGTCGATGCCGAGCTCGAAGCTCAAGACGAACATCGCCGCCATCCTCAAGCAGGAGGGTTACATCGCCGACTGGAACGTCGAAGACGCTCGTGTCGGCCAGACCCTCAACATGACGCTGAAGTACGGCCCGAACCGCGAGCGGTCGATCGCCGGCATCAAGCGCGTGTCGAAGCCCGGCCTCCGCGTTTACGCGAAGTCGACCGAGGTCCCCACGGTCCTTGGCGGCCTCGGCGTTGCCATCCTGTCCACCTCCTCCGGTCTCCTCACCGACCGTCAGGCCGAGCAGAAGGGCGTCGGCGGGGAAGTCCTCGCCTACGTGTGGTGATCTGACATGTCGCGTATTGGACGTCTTCCCATCGATATCCCCGCCGGCGTCACCGTTTCGGTGAACGGCCGGGAGGTCTCCGTCAAGGGCCCCAAGGGCGAGCTCGCGCTCACCGTGGCACAGCCTCTCGAGGTGTCGGTCGAGGAGAACCAGGTTCTCGTCACCCGCCCCGACGACGAGCGCGAGTCGCGGTCGCTCCACGGCCTGACCCGCACGCTCATCAACAACAACATCATCGGTGTCACCCAGGGCTACACCAAGGGCCTCGAGGTCGTCGGTACGGGTTACCGCGTGGCGCAGAAGGGCAGCTCGGTCGAGTTCGCCCTCGGCTTCTCGCACCCCGTTCTCATCGACCCGCCCGCAGGGATCACCCTCACGGTCGAAGGCAACAACAAGCTCACCGTGAGCGGCATCGACAAGCAGGCCGTCGGCGAGGCCGCCGCCAACATCCGCAAGATCCGCAAGCCCGAGCCCTACAAGGGCAAGGGTGTGCGGTATGCGGGCGAGGTCGTGCGCCGCAAGGCCGGAAAGAGTGGTAAGTAGCCATGGCTGTCAAGACAAAGTCCGTCGCCCGCTCGCGTCGCCACCTGCGTCTTCGCAAGAAGATCGTCGGTACCGAGCTGCGCCCCCGCCTCGTGGTGACGCGTTCCGCCCGCCACGTGTTCGTCCAGGTCGTGGACGACAGCAAGGGCCACACCGTGGCCTCCGCCTCCACCCTCGAGACCGACCTGCGCGGCTTCGACGGTGACAAGACCGCCAAGGCCCGCAAGGTCGGCGAGCTCGTCGCCGAGCGTGCCAAGGCCGCTGGCGTGTCCGACGTCGTGTTCGACCGCGGCGGTAACCGTTACGCCGGTCGTGTCGCCGCGATCGCCGACGGAGCTCGCGAAGGAGGGCTGAACCTGTGAGTGACAACAAGGAGACCGAAGTGACCGAGCAGACTGCACCGGCTGAGGGTGCGGCTGCGGCTCAGGCCCCCGCCGAGCGTGAGCGCGAGCCGCGTCGCGGTGGTCGCGAGCGCAACACCAACCAGCGCGACCGTGGTTCGCGCGACCGCAACGAGAGCCAGTTCCTCGAGCGCGTCGTGACGATCAACCGCGTGTCGAAGGTGGTCAAGGGTGGCCGTCGCTTCAGCTTCACGGCGCTCGTCGTCGTGGGCGATGGCAACGGCGTCGTGGGTGTCGGCTACGGCAAGGCCCGCGAAGTCCCCCTCGCCATCTCGAAGGGTGTCGAAGAGGCCAAGCGCAACTTCTTCCGCGTCCCCCGCTCGGGCTCGACCATCCCTCACCCCGTCCAGGGCGAGGCCGCTGCCGGTGTGGTGCTCCTGCGCCCCGCCGCCGCCGGTACCGGTGTTATCGCCGGTGGTCCCGTCCGCGCCGTCCTCGAGTGCGCCGGCATCCACGATGTCCTCTCGAAGTCGCTCGGCTCGTCGAACACGATCAACATCGTGCACGCGACCGTCGAGGCGCTGAAGTCGCTCGAAGAGCCCCGCGCCGTGGCTGCTCGCCGTGGCCTGGAGTTCGACCAGGTAGCTCCGGCCCGCCTCGTGCGCGCCGAGGCCGCTGCTCAGAAGGTAGGTGCCTGATGGCCGAGCGTCTGAAGGTCACGCAGATCAAGTCCAAGGTGAGCGAGAAGCAGAACCAGCGCGACACGCTGCGTTCGCTCGGTCTCAAGCGGATCGGCGACTCGGTCGTCCGTCCCGACGACGCGCAGACGCGCGGTTACGTCAAGACCGTCGCCCACCTCGTCAAGGTTGAGGAGATCGACTAATGGCTGCCAAGAAGGACGAGACCGCTACGGTCGACGCCCCGAAGAAGGCATCGGCCCGTAAGACGGCCGAGAAGAACGAAGCGCCCGCGGCGCGCCCCGGCGTGCTCAAGGTCCACCACCTGCGTCCCGTCCCGGGAGCTCGTACCGCAAAGACCCGTGTCGGTCGCGGTGAGGGCTCCAAGGGTAAGACGGCCGGTCGCGGTACCAAGGGAACGAAGGCTCGTTACCAGGTCCGTGTGGGCTTCGAGGGTGGGCAGATGCCTCTGCACATGCGCACCCCGAAGCTCCGTGGCTTCAAGAACCCGTTCCGCGTCGAGTACCAGGTCGTGAACCTGGACAAGCTCGGCGAGCTCTACCCGCAGGGTGGCGACGTGACCGTCGCCGACCTGGTGGCCAAGGGCGCTGTCCGCAAGAACGAGAAGGTCAAGGTGCTCGGCACCGGCGACATCTCGGTCGCGCTGACCGTCTCGGTCGACAAGGTCTCCGGCTCCGCTGAGCAGAAGATCGTCGCCGCTGGCGGCTCCGTCAACTGACGCCCGACCCTTGAGGGGCCGGCGGCCTTACGGCCGTCGGCCCCTTCTGGGTTAGTCTGATTTGGTGTGCGCCCTGTCGCGTGCCGAGATCGTTCTGGAGGAATCCCCTTGTTCAGCGCCATAGCGCGGGTTTTCCGCACGCCCGACCTGAGGCGGAAGATCGCCTTCACGCTGGGCATCATCGCCATTTACCGGCTGGGTGCCCACGTGCCGACACCGTTCGTCGACTTCCCGAACGTTCAGCAGTGTCTGAACCAGTCGGGTGGTACCGAGGGCCTGCTGTCCCTGGTCAACCTTTTCTCCGGTGGCGCGCTTCTGCAGCTGTCGATCTTCGCCCTGGGCGTCATGCCGTACATCACGGCGACCATCATCGTGCAGCTGCTGCGCGTGGTGATCCCGCACTTCGAGACCCTGTACAAAGAGGGCCAGGCGGGTCAGGCCAAGCTCACGCAGTACACCCGTTACCTCACGATCGCGCTTGCGCTCCTGCAGTCGACGACGCTTGTCACGGTTGCCCGTTCGGGTCAGCTCTTCGGCTCGGCCGGAGTGCCCGAGTGCCAGCAGCTCCTGACGAACGACATCTGGTGGGCCCAGCTGCTCATGATCATCACGATGACCGCCGGTACGGGCCTGGTCATGTGGTTCGCCGAGCTCGTCACCGAGCGCGGCGTCGGCAACGGCATGTCGATCCTGATCTTCACCTCGATCGCCGCGACCTTCCCCGGCGCCATGATCTCGATCCTCAACGCCCGCGGTGTCGAGGTCTTCCTCCTCGTGCTCGCCGTCAGCATCGTGATCGTCGCCCTCGTGGTGTTCGTCGAGCAGTCTCAGCGACGGATCCCGGTGCAGTACGCCAAACGGATGGTCGGTCGCCGCACGTACGGCGGCACCAACACCTACATTCCGATCAAGGTCAACATGGCCGGCGTCGTCCCCGTGATCTTCGCCTCGTCGCTTCTGTACATCCCGGCGCTCATCGCGCAGTTCAATCAGCCTCAGGCCGGCCAGGAACCGGCCGCCTGGGTCACGTGGATCTCGCAGTACCTCACGCGCGGGGACCACCCGCTCTACATGCTCGTCTACTTCCTGCTGATCATCGGGTTCGCGTACTTCTACGTCGCGATCACCTTCAACCCGGTCGACGTGGCGGACAACATGAAGAAGTACGGCGGATTCATCCCCGGTATCCGCGCCGGCCGCCCGACTGCCGAGTACCTCGACTACGTGCTCACGCGCATCACGCTCCCGGGCTCGATCTACCTGGGTCTGATCGCACTGCTTCCTCTCGTGGCCCTGGCCACCGTGGGCGCGAACCAGAACTTCCCGTTCGGTGGAGCGTCGATCCTCATTATCGTGGGTGTCGGTCTCGAGACGGTGAAGCAAATCGACGCGCAGCTTCAGCAGCGTCACTACGAAGGGCTGCTGCGATGACCGCTCGCCTTCTGATCGTCGGCCCACAGGGCTCGGGCAAGGGGACGCAGGGCGTCCGTGTCGGCGAAGCCTTCGGCATCCCGGTCGTCTCGACGGGCGACGTGTTCCGCGCCAACGTCAAGGACGGCACGGAGCTCGGCCTCCAGGTGAAGTCGATCATCGACGCCGGAGATCTCGTCCCCGACGAACTGACCAGCGCTGTCGTCCGCGATCGCCTCGCGCAGGCGGACGCTGCAGAGGGCTTCCTGCTCGACGGGTACCCCCGAAACCTCGCTCAGGTGCTGCACCTCGACGAGTTCCTGGAGGGGCGCGACGAGTCGCTCGATGCCGTGATCGCACTCGTCGTGCCGCGTGAGGAGTCTCTGGCACGGCTGACCGCGCGCGCCGCCGAGCAGGGGCGCGCCGACGACACCGAAGAGGCCATCGCCACCCGCCTGGGCATCTACGAGCGTGAGACGGCTCCCATCCTCGATGTCTACGGCACGCGCGGGATCGTCGATGAGATCGACGGCGTCGGCAGCCTCGACGAGGTCACGGCCCGGATTTTCGCCGCGCTCGAAGCGCGCGGTCTCGGCGCGACCCCGGCCACCTGACGTGGGGCTGCGCTCCTCGATCTACAAGAAGCCCGCACAGCTGCGGTCGATGATCGAACCCGGTCTGATCACCGCGGATGCTCTGGCTGCCGTGCGATCGCTCATTGCGCCCGGCGTGACGACGCTCGAACTCGACGCGGCCGCGTCCGCGTCGATCGCGGCGCGGGGGGCGAAGTCCAACTTCCAGATGGTTCGCGGCTATCGACACACGATCTGCGCCTCGGTGAACGAGCAGGTGGTTCACGGCATCCCGAATGACCGCCCGCTGCAGGCGGGAGACATCCTCTCGGTCGACGCGGGAGCGGAGTTCCAGGGGTGGAACGGCGACTCCGCTTTCACGGTCATCGTGCCAGGTGAGGCTCCCGAGGCGCTCGTGGCTCCGCGCAGGAGACTCTCGGAGGTGACCGAGGGGTCCCTCTGGGCCGGTATCGCCGCGCTCAGTCGGGCGAGCCATCTCTCCGAGGTCGGCGCCGCCATCGAGCAGTACATCGAGGACAACGCCCCCGAGGGGGGCTACGGCATCCTTCGCGATTACGTGGGTCATGGCATCGGCCGGAAGATGCACGAATCGCCGAGCATCTTCAACTATGCCGTCGCCGATCGCGGCCCCGAGGTGCGCCCCGGCCTGGCCGTGGCGATCGAGCCGATGGTCGTCATCGGTGACCAAGAGACGTTCACCGAGGACGACGGGTGGACCGTTTCGACGGTGGACGGCACAGCCGGCTCCCACTGGGAACATAGTGTCGCCGTGCATGATGGAGGCATCTGGGTCCTCACCGCGCACGATGGCGGTGCCGAGAAACTGGCGCCTTTCGGTGTGGTGCCGAAGGAGATCGACTGATGATGATGGCCGCTGCGCGCAAGACCACGAACTGGTTCGCGATCGGGGTGACCGCTGCCGCGCTGGTGGTGGTTCTGATCGTCGGGGGAGTGGTGTGGTTCGCCAACAGCCAGGCCACCTCGCCGGGTACGCTGCCGCAGGCTTCGGCCGTCAACACCGAGACCGGGGCGATCTCCGTCGGTACCGGAGACAAGACCGTCGACACCTACATCGACTTCATGTGTCCCGTGTGCAATTCGTTCGAGCAGGCCTACGGCCCGACCCTGCAGCAGCTCGTCGACGACAGCACCATCACGCTGAAGATCCACCCGATCGCGATCCTCGACCGGCTGTCCCAGGGCACTCAGTACTCGACACGTGCGGCCAATGCCGCCTACTGCGTCGCGGTGGACGACTCCGCGAACATCCCCGCCTTCGTGAAGGCGCTGTATGCGCAGCAGCCCAAGGAGAACACCGCGGGACTCGACGACACCACCCTCGCCTCCATCGCCACGTCGGCCGGGGCATCGGATGCCGTGTCCTCGTGCATCACGTCGGGCACCTACACGAAGTTCGTGACCGCGATGACGCAGAAGACCCCGTTGCAGCCGAACGCGACGAGCGTGGCCACCCCGACGATCGCGGTGAACGGCACCGTCCTGCAGAACCAGACCGACCTCTCGGGCGACCCGCAGAAGGACATCGTCGCGCGCCTCAACGGCTGACGCGGCTCCCGGCGAGTTGCCGGGTCGGGCATTACCACGTATGCTTGATCTTTGGTGCGTTGCGCCTTCATTGGCGTGTCGACGTATCGAACCCCCATCCACCGCAGACCGGCCGGTCTGCAACTGAGCGTGAGCGAGTTTATGGCGAAGAAAGACGGTGTCATCGAGATCGAGGGCACGGTGTCCGAAGCACTGCCCAACGCGATGTTCCGTGTCGAGCTGACGAACGGGCACAAAGTGCTCGCAACCATCTCGGGCAAGATGCGGCAAAACTACATCCGCATCATCCCGGAGGACCGCGTCGTCGTCGAACTGAGCCCCTACGACCTCACCCGTGGTCGTATCGTCTACCGCTACCGCTGAGTCCGGCCGAGAAGTAACGACCGCAACCGCGAGTCGAAGACAGCGAAATCAGGAACATCATGAAGGTCAACCCCTCCGTCAAGCCCATCTGCGACCACTGCAAGGTGATCCGTCGTCACGGGCGCGTGATGGTGATCTGCAAGAGCAACCCGCGCCACAAGCAGCGCCAGGGCTGAGCTTCCAGCTCGACACCTTTCCAACTGAATACACAACGGCAGGATCAGATCCCATCCGCTCGCGCGGTCGGGGGACACCTCGGGTCGGAGGCCCGAGCACCGGTCCTGCTCCACACCTCCAACACACTCTGAGGAGAGCCGCATGGCACGTCTTGCCGGCGTCGACATCCCGCGCGATAAGCGCGTGGTGATCGCACTTACTTACATCTACGGCGTGGGTCGCACCCGCTCCGTCGAGATCCTGAACGCAACGGACATCAGCCAGGACATCCGCGTCAAGGACCTCACCGACGACCAGTTGGTCGCTCTGCGCGACCACATCGAAGGCACTTACAAGGTGGAGGGTGACCTCCGTCGCGAGGTCGCCGCCGACATCCGCCGCAAGGTCGAGATCGGTTCCTACGAGGGCCTGCGCCACCGCCGCGGCCTCCCCGTGCGCGGCCAGCGCACGAAGACGAACGCGCGTACCCGCAAGGGCCCCAAGCGCACGGTCGCCGGCAAGAAGAAGGCGCGCTAGGCCTCCGCCGGCGCAGGATTCAGGAGAACCGCACATGGCACAGGCCAAGTCCGCCGCGCGCAAGCCGCGTCGCAAAGAGAAGAAGAACATCGCCGTGGGTCAGGCCCACATCAAGTCGACGTTCAACAACACCATCGTTTCGATCACCGACCCCTCGGGTGCCGTCATCAGCTGGGCTTCGTCCGGCGGTGTCGGGTTCAAGGGCTCGCGCAAGTCGACGCCGTACGCCGCAGGCATGGCCGCGGAGTCGGCCGCTCGCCAGGCACAGGAGCACGGCGTCAAGAAGGTCGACGTCTTCGTGAAGGGTCCGGGTTCGGGTCGTGAGACCGCGATCCGTTCGCTGACCGCGGCCGGCCTCGAGGTCGGTTCGATCCAGGACGTGACGCCCCAGGCCCACAACGGCTGCCGTCCGCCCAAGCGTCGCCGCGTCTGACGCGATCCGTTCCCGGGGAGTGCTCGCCACTCCCCGGGAACGCCGCGCTCACGCGCGACCTCAGACTTCCGGATGCCGCGACGCACCCTCGACGCCATCGTCGGGGCTCACGGCATCCCGCGAGTACAACTCAACACCTCACCCCATTACACGTGTCATATAGCGGGCACGTGATCGAAAGGAACACATAGTGCTCATCGCACAGCGTCCCACTCTGACCGAGGAGAAGATCGGGGAGTTCCGCAGCCGTTTCGTCATCGAGCCGCTGGAGCCCGGCTTCGGTTACACGATCGGCAACGCGCTGCGTCGCAGCCTCCTGTCGTCGATCCCCGGCGCGGCCGTCACGAGCATCCGCATCGACGGCGTCCTGCACGAGTTCAGCACGATCCCGGGCGTGAAGGAAGACGTCACCGAGATCATCCTGAACATCAAGCAGCTGGTCGTCTCGAGCGAGCGCGACGAGCCCATCACGGCGTACCTGCGCAAGACCGGCGCCGGTGAGGTCACCGCCGCCGACATCTCCGCTCCCGCGGGTGTCGAGGTGCACAACCCCGAGCTGGTCATCGCCACGCTGAACGACACGGCGAAGTTCGAGCTCGAGCTCACCATCGAGCGTGGCCGCGGCTACGTCTCGGCGACCCAGAACCGCAACGAGTACGCCGAGGCCGGTCAGATCCCGATCGACTCGATCTACTCGCCCGTGCTCAAGGTCAGCTACCGCGTCGACGCCACCCGTGCCGGTGAGCGTACCGACTTCGACAAGCTCGTCCTCGACGTCGAGTCGAAGGCCTCGATCGCCCCGCGCGACGCCGTGGCCTCCGCCGGTCGCACCCTCGTCGAGCTCTTCGGCCTCGCCCGTGAGCTGAACGTCGAGGCCGAGGGCATCGAGATCGGCCCCGCGCCGGTCGAGACCGTCCTCTCCAACGAGCTGTCGATGCCGATCGAGGATCTCGATCTGTCGGTCCGCTCGTACAACTGCCTCAAGCGCGAGGGCATCAACACCGTTTCGGAGCTGGTCGCCCTTTCCGAGACGCAGTTGATGAACATCCGCAACTTCGGTCAGAAGTCGGTCGACGAGGTGCGCGACAAGCTCACCTCCCTCGGCCTGTCGCTCAAGGACTCGGTGCCCGGCTTCGACGGCGCCCAGTTCTACAGCGGCTACGACGAAGAAACCGTCTGACCCTGTCGGACCCGACCGAACCTCTCCTGGAGTAATACGACATGCCTAAGCCCACGAAGGGTCCCCGCCTCGGAGGCGGCCCGGCCCACGAGCGTCTGCTTCTCGCGAACCTCGCGGCAGCTCTTTACACGCACAAGTCCATCAAGACGACCGAGACCAAGGCCAAGCGCCTGCGTCCGCTCGCCGAGCGCCTCATCACCTTCGCCAAGCGTGGCGACCTCCACGCGCGTCGTCGCGTGCTGAGCGTCATCGGCGACAAAGAGGTCGTGCACACCCTCTTCACCGAGATCGCGCCGCTGGTGGCCGAGCGTGACGGCGGGTACACCCGCATCACCAAGGTCGGCAACCGCAAGGGCGACAACGCTCCCATGGCCGTGATCGAGCTCGTCCTCGAGCCCGTCGCGAAGAAGGCGTCCAACAAGGCTGCTGCGGCTCCCGCCGCCGTGGCTGCGCCGGCCGTCGAGGAGCCCGTCGCGGATGAGGCCGCCGCCGAGGAGACCTCCACGGACGAGGCCGCCGCCGCCGGCGCCGAGTCGCCCGAGGAAGGCGCCGCCGCCGAGGCTGCAGCCGACGACGCCGTCCAGGACGACGCCAAGGCCTGAGCCTTCTCGCTCGCACGAAGCCCCCACCCGACTCGGGTGGGGGCTTCGTCGTCTTCGCTGTGCGCGCGCTCTTAGGCTTGACCCGTGCGCATCCGACTCGACATCGCCTACGACGGTTCGCATTTCCGCGGGTGGGCCCGTCAACCGGGGCTACGGACCGTGCAGGGCGAGCTGGAGAGCGCTCTTGCTCGCGTCGTCGGAGGCGATCCGCGACTCGTCGTCGCCGGGCGGACCGATGCGGGAGTGCACGCTAGGGGCCAGGTCGCCCATCTCGACCTCGATGAGGAGCAGGCGGCTCGTCTGCCGCGGCGCCGTCGGGACAACGACGAACTCGACGCGATCGCGGCCCTCGCGGGTCGTCTTCGCGGCATCCTGGGCGGGTACGCCGACGTGACGGTCCTACGGACCTCGCTCGCCCCCGCTGGATTCGATGCGCGGTTCTCGGCCGTCTGGCGGCGGTACAGCTATCGTCTCGCCGACGCCACGGCGGGATACGACCCGCTCGAAAGGCAGCGGACGACGTACGTTCGAAGCATCCTCGATGGACAGGCGATGGATGCCGCGGCCTCACGCCTCATCGGCCTCCACGATTTCGCCGCCTACTGCAAGGCCCGCGAGGGCGCGACGACCATTCGGACGCTTCTCGAATACGACTGGCGTCGGGACGACACCGGGGTGCTGGTGGCGAACGTCCGGGCCGATGCCTTCTGTCACAGCATGGTGCGCGCTCTCGTGGGTGCGTGTGTCGCGGTGGGGGAAGGGCGCATCGGGATCGACGACGTGGTCGCGATCCGGGAGGCGCGCATGCGGATTCCGGAGACGAAGGTCCTGGCCGCGCGGGGCCTGGTTCTCGCCGAAGTGGGTTATCCCGCGGACGAGCTGCTCGCCGCTCGCGCGGAGCAGACGCGGAACCGTCGCGATGCCGAGGATACGGCTCCCTGATCTCGTCGGGAGAACCATGTGCAACCCCTCGGTGATGCTGCTGCGGGCGGACGTATGCTGACATCGCCATGAAGGTCATCTCGTACAACCTCAACAAGCACCGGGCCGCCGGTGAGCTCGTCGCCCTCGTAGAGAATCACGAGGCCGATGTTCTCTGCCTGCAGGAATGCGACAGTACGGACATCCCGGATCACATCGGCGGGCTCCGTTTGGCGGAGGCGACGCAGCGCAACCGTCTCGGCCTGGCCCTCTACTACCGGGAGAACACGTTCCGGGCCGAGGACGTCCGTGCGATCGGTTTGAAGAAGTCTCTGCACGACCGTGTGCTCAAGCCCGCGGAGGAGCGCATGCTCGGCGTGCGGCTGCGCGACATCGACCACGGACGCGACGTCATCGTGGCATCGTTCCACGCCGCGCCACTGACGGCGCTCAACTCTCTGCGCCGACACCAGATCCGCACCGCGCTGTCGGAGCTGCAGAACCTCGGACCGGGTCTTCCCGCGCTCATGGTCGGGGACTACAACTACCCGGTCTTCAAGGAGAACCTCGGTCAGAAGGTCCGTGATCAGGGCTACGAGCTGACGCTCAGCGATACCCGCACCTACACGCGCTACCGGTTCTTCCGAGGACATTACGATTTCGCGACGTCCATCGGGTTCGACATCGCGCACATCAAGACACTGCCTCAGGGACTCAGCGACCACCTACCGATCCTCATCACCGCCGACGTGACGCAGGGACGCGGGTCCGGGGCCGTCTGAGGGCCGGTGCGCCCGTGCGCTCCGCCCGCCAAGGCCGTCAGGATGCTCCCTTCGTCCGTCGTTCGCCGATCGACCCGTCGGCCCGTGGTGTTGCATACGGAGAGACCGCGGGGGGAGACCGACCGCCCTCATCCTCCGGCCACCTACACTGGGGGAAACGATCCGGGGGAGGATTCATGGTGCTCGCAGGGCGTCGCGGCAGGGCAGTGATCGGCGTTGCCGTGGCGGTGTCGGCCCTCCTCGGTCTCACCGGGTGTGGAGCGCCTCCGTGGGCCCAGGGCGGCGGTGAGTCCCCGGAGTCGCCCTCGCCGTCGGCGACGGTGACGGCCGCGCCGCAGCCTGTCCGTAACGACCTGTCGAGTGGATCCACGCAGCGTGCGCTGACGGCCGGCTCGGTGGCCGCAACGGTGAACTACTGGTCGACCCTGTCGATGGATCGTTGGACGGCGACGGCTCTCAAACCCGTGAACCTGTCGATGGAGACGACGGTGACGCCCAACGACGGGCAGAAGGTGTATCTCCAGCGCGCCACGATGACAGCTGTTCCGGGGAACGCGTCGCAGTCCTTCTCGGCGCTCGCCCCGCAGAGTGATCAGACGGATGCGCCCGGCTACCTCGTTCTGTCGCCCTACAGCTACTCGCAGACCTTCAACGTCGGCGAGGTGCCCGCGGAGGCGACGTTCGTCACCTTGCAGTTCACGTTCGAGTTCCTCGTGCAGACCACCCCGACCTCCAACGAGTTCGCGAAGCAGACGGCGAGTGACACACTGACCGTCGCGATCGCCGGCGGGGGCGCCGGCGGTTGATCAGGGTCGGACGCGCTCCCAGCGATCGCCGCCCTGACGGGTGGCCTCACCGGCCGCGGCATCCGCATCGACGATGAGCGCAGCGAGGTCGTAGTCGGCTGTCTCCGCCGGCACCCACCCGATGCTCGCCGAGAGCTGGATGTCGACGCAGGAGGAGACATCGAGCTCCGTGATCTGTCGAAGAAGGGTACGCACGTGCTCGCGCAACACCGAGTCGGGGCGTGAGACGACGACGACCACTCGTCCTCGGAT
This sequence comes from Microbacterium sp. 20-116, assembly GCF_041079415.1. Lineage (NCBI taxonomy): Bacteria > Bacillati > Actinomycetota > Actinomycetes > Micrococcales > Microbacteriaceae > Microbacterium > Microbacterium sp. 20-116. The sequence goes on along the minus strand of NZ_JBFYGP010000003.1, from coordinate 92,954 downwards.
CTCCCGGCCGAGGTCCGCCTCGGCAGGGAAAGTGTCGGCGACGAGGGCCTCGAACTGACTCACGAGACGTAGCCAACCGCTTTCGCCAGCGGCGCTGCGCAGCTGAGCGGGGTCGTCGAGCCGAACCGTCAGCACTGCCCACGACTCTTCCCGTGCGCGGCGGGCTCGAGCCAGACGGTCTGACGCGGTGACGATGAAATGCGGCCAACTCGATGCCGCGCGACGCCCGCTGGGCGATACTGACGTGAAGTACAAAAGGGATACGGTCGCGCACACCAGGAAGATGAGCATTCCGAGCCCGTTGAGCACTCGAGGCAGCTCGAGGTCGCCCAGGGTCGTGGGCGCGGCGAGCCCCGACACGAGCGTGCCGATACCGAGTGCGACGAAGGCGGACGAGACCACCGTCAAAGGCAGGGCGAGCCTCTCGAGACGGTCGGCCGCCCGTCGCAGCTCCCACACGGTGAGCCCGGCGAACACGGATGACCCGAGGAAAGCCAAGCGGAACGCGAGGCCGTAGGCGCTGATCTCGTCCATGAGCACGAAGACGGCGGCGGTCGTCACCGCTTGGACTGCGCCCACCCAGGAAAAGGCAGGTGCACCGCGTCGCGCGCGGAAACCCGACCAGATCAGTGCGGGTGCGCCGAGCATGAGGCCGAGACCCGCGCGGCGGATGGTCTCATCGTTCATGATCCCGCCCGTCACCGAGACCCAGGTGCTCGACATCGCCAGAACGAACGCCAGGGACCACAGAAGGGCGGAGCGGGAGGGGCGGTGCAGAAATCCCAGACCGATGATCATCAGGCTGCCGAGAGTGGCGACCGTGGCCTGAGCCAAACCCAGGTTCGTCAGGACATCGGACGGCATCACGGTGTTCCAGCCTCGACGCGGGAGGGGAGGATGACCGTCACCGTCGTGCCGGCACCCAACTCGCTCTCGAGGAAGAGAGAACCTCCCTGTTCCTCGACGATGCTCCGGATGATGCCCATGCCGAGTCCGGTGCCGGGGGTGGGGCTCTCTCGCACCGACTGCGCGCGGAAGTACGGGTCGAAGACCCGCTCGAGGTCGTCGGGATGGATGCCGATGCCGGTGTCGGCGAAGTGGAGGACGACGTCGTCTGGTGAGAGTTCGCCGGAGATGCGGATCGTTCCTCCCGCGGGCGTGTACTTGATCGCGTTGCTCAGGATGTTGTCGAACGCCTGCCGAAGGCGGAATGCGTCCCCGACCACCTCTGCGGTGTCGGGCAGGTCGTCCACCACGCTCACGCGGCGTGCCGCCGCGGCCGGGCGGAAAGACGCCAGCGACGAGGCGATGATGCGGCTGGCATCGGCGGCGCCGGGGGAGGAGGATTCGCGGAACACCCCCCTCGAGGTGGCGAGGATCTCGGAGATGAGCTTCTGCATGCGCTCGCCGGCGCCGGCGATCACCTCGAGCTGCTCTCGCACCTTGGGCGAGAGGTCGGGGTCGTCGAGGGCGAGATCGGCGTGGCCGATGATGGCGGTCAGCGGGTTACGCAACTCATGAGACACCGTCGCCGCGAGGCGCTCGCGCGCACGTTCGGACTCGATCAGCGCGGTGATGTCGTGGACGATGAGCAGCGTGCTCTCGGGCTCGTCGGAGGAGACGAGTCGGCGTGTCGATGCCGAGAGCGCGTGCCATTCGCCGTGGGGATCGAAGAGCCAGACGCGCTCGTCGTCGAACTGCTCTCCGCGCGATGCCCGCGCGAAGGGACGCTCGGCCTCGGGGAGGGGCTCTCCGCGGAGCGTCGCGTATTCGACCGCCGCCCCCGGACGCTGCGGTTCGTCGCGTTCGACCCCGTACAGGGCGACATACGTATCGTTCAGCGCCAGCACTTCGCCGTCCACGGACAGGCGGGCGATGCCGGTGTCGAGCCCGTTCAGCATCTGCGACACCCGGCGTTCCTGGCCCGACACGCGCTGGAGGGTCCCCTGGAGTCGGCTGGCCTGGCGCCGCAGCAATTGCTTGAACGCCCTCGTCTGCCGCGCTGAGAGGAAGGAGGTGATGCCGATGAACGTCAGGGAGAGCAGAACGACGATCAGTCTGAGCGCTGTCACCGGGCCGGAGGCGTTCACCGTGGCGTCCACCACGATGATCATGCCGACCGTGCTGAGCGCGGAGATGAGGTACACGAGGGTGAAGTGGGTGGCGATCCAGATGATGGGAAAGACCCAGAAGAAACCGAAGCGCAGATCGGTGCCGAAGCTCAGAAGACCGATGCCGAGGATGTCGCCGAACGGAACGGCCGCGACCACGGACCGGGGGATCTTCTGCCAGGGCACGACGATCGCTATCGCCGTCAGGGCGATGATGACGCCCACGCCGGAGGAGAACGGCCACAGGGAGAACAGGGACGGCTCGAGAGCCTGGACCAGCAGGACCGTGATGACGACGCTCGCCCCCAGAACGAGCTGAAGAAGCCAAATCGACCGGGTGCGGCTGCCCGGGTTGGTCGCGTCGTCGTCGGGGATGCCCTCCGAAGGAATCGCCGGAGGAACGCTCCTCATGGATGCCATTCTCCGAGTGTATAGAGAGTGGTGTAGTCTTCTGCGCGCCATCCTGTCTCTGCTCGCCCCGCGTGGTCCCGATCACGCCGTCCGGTCAGACTCCCCCTGAGGCCTGCATCCCGCAGTGTGATGGTCGATCATCGACCTCCCGCGCGTTCCGCGCCCTTCCTCAGGAGACACCTGTGAGCATGCCCTCTCGCCGTCGTGTGCGCGCAGCAGCCGCGACCGTCGCCCTCGCCCTCGCCCTGCCGACCGTCCTGTCCGGTTGCAGCCAGATCACCGATGTGCTCGGTGCGTTCCCCGGGCAGGCGGGGAGCAACCAGTCCGTCGTCGTGGCGACGCCCGCGCCGCAGGCCTCGGCGGGGACCAAGCCTTTCGACTCCCAGTTCACCTACGACGGGTCGGTGCGGCTGACCTCGGAGGTCGCCGACGGCCTCGAGCTGCGCCTCGATGTCTGGGCGGTCGACCCCAAGCGCACGATGGAGTGGACCGCGACGAACGAGAAGCAGCTCGGTTTCGCCGTCAACATCGTCGACGATCGCGTCGACGAGAAGGCGGTCCTCGCGCAGAAGCGGCGCGTCTACGTGTCGTCCATCTCCATCACCTCGCAGACCGCTCAGACCGGCGGCCAGGTCTCGAACCCGTTCCAGTTCAGCGCCGATCCGCGAACGCTAGTCCCTTCGGACACCCTGCGTTCGGACCGGGGGCTTCTCCTCAACAGCTTCCAGGGCGGACTCCTGGTGCCGACGACGTCCATCCGCCAGCTCCCGGCAGACACGTACGGCATCACGCTGGAGTTCGCACTGAACGTGGCTGTCGAGGGCGCCGCGAACACGGACTCCTCCTTCAGCCAGCAGACCGTGTACCAGTACCTCCCCATCGCGATCTTCGCGGACGAGGGACAGTCCTCGAGCGGCACCAGCACGGGCACATCGACCTCGACCGGGCGCGCTCCGGGCTGGGGCATGTCGACCGACCAGGGCTGACCCGCCTCAGTCGGCTCTCGGCTGCCGCAGGCGAGGCCGCGCCCGGCGGCTCTCCATGAGCCACGAGAGATCGTCGACGTCCCTCAGAAGGTAGTGCTCGAAGACGAGGTCGGGGACGTCGTCGTAGTCGATCGAGGGCATGCGTCGCGCGAATGCGCGTCGCAAAGACTCCTCGACCTCTGCCGCAGTTGTCGCGGCGGGGTGGACGAGGAAGACCGTGTCGCGGGTGGGCATCCCGGTCACGACATCGGGTACGACGTCGGCGGCGGCGTCCGACACGGTGCGCAGCATCGTTTCGCCGCGCTCGCTGCTGTGGGCAGCGCGGATCAGATTGATCTCGGGAACGCGCACGAGGGTCGCCCGCACACCGGGGTGCTCGACGAGGAGTCGGGCGGTCTCGCGACGCAGAGTTCCACGGTCGTGCGCACGGGTGCCGGGAGCGGGGTCGTCGTCGAGCTGACGGCCGATCCATACGGCGCCGACCGAGACCAGCGCGATCGCGATCGCGCTGACCGCAGCCGTGGTCTCGGGGGAGACGGGGCCCTGACGCAGCAGCGGCGCCATACCGGAGACGGCGGCGGCGGCCAGGCGGGCGAGGTTGTAGAGCGCGTACAGGCTCAGGGTCCAGGAGAGCAGACGAGCTCCGCTCAGTCGCCCCACGGGAGAGCGAGCGCACTCGAGCGCACCGAGAGCCGAGAACACGACGAGGCCGGCCGTCTTCAGGAGGGTTGCATCGTCGAGGGGCACGAGGAAGGTCAAGCCCAAGAGCAGGATGCCACCGGCGCCGGTGCTGATCGCGCCGATCGCGCGCCGACCGTTCAGTCGTCGCGCGCCCGCCCAGAGAAGACCGACCGCCATGACGTTGGTCGCGTTCCCGGCGGCCGCGGCTGCCACGGAGTCCCACGCGGTCTCCATCACGTTCAGCGCTCCGCACAGTAAAGCGGCGATGGCCGCCATGCCGAAGTACCGGACCATGTCCGCGCGTGGTCCGCCGCGGTCGTCCTCGGGTCGCCCGTGCGCCAGGAACAGCATGGTGAGGGCGACGCCCGCGGCGGCGATGGATGCCAGCAGAGCGAGGACGATCACGGACGGTCGTCTCCTTCAGGTGCCCGTCGCAATCTTGCGGAAATCTTGCGGGGACGGTGGTCGTGTGCAGCGGTCGTCTTGCGGCGAACCTACCAGAGTGGAACTCGGCCGATACGCCGCGAGAACCGACAGGAAGACACCGCCATGACCGATGCGCGCAGCTTCACCCCCCACGCCCGGGACTTCGATATGCACCCGGGCGCGCTGGGAGCCGCCGGCGAGCACGGCTTCGCCGATGACTTCGCCGCGGTGCTCGAGAACACGTCGGTGCACCGTTCCACGATCGGTTGCGTCATCCCCGCCTACAACGAGGAAGAGTCGATCGCCGACGTCATCGAGGCGTTGCTCGCTCAAACCCGCGTGCCGGACGTCATCCACGTGGTCGTCAACAACACCTCCGACGCCACGGTGAAGATCGCTTCGGAGTACAGCGGCCCGCACGAGCTGAGCACCGAGCTCGGGGAGCAGTTCACCGAGGTCTTCGTCCACGACATCGGTAAGAACCCCGACAAGAAGGTCGGCGCGCTCAACTACGGGTACTCCCTCGTCGAGGGGTACGACTATCTCCTCGGCGTCGACGGAGACACCATCGCCGACAGCAAGGCCGTCGAGTACCTCGAGACCGAGGCGATCTCCGACTCCCGCATCGGCGGTATCTCTGCGATCTACACGATCGACGACAAGCCCATCAAGGGCCTCGTCGCCCGGTTCCTCACCGCCGGCCAGCGCACGCAGTTCGCGGCGTTCAACCTGCAGAACATGCTGCGCGGTCGCAACATGGCGGTGCTCGGCGGTCAGTTCTCGATCTTCTCCACCAATGCCCTGCGCGACGCGATGAAACAGAACCACCAGAGCACCCCGTGGGTGAAGGACTCCGAGGTCGAGGACTCCCTGCTGTCCCTGCAGATCAAGAGCGCGGGCTACTTGACCAAGATCAGCCCGTACGCTCGCGCCGATGTGGGCGGCATGACCACGCTCTCCGGTTACGACGCCCAGCAGGTGAAGTGGACCTATGGCGCCATCGAGCTGATGTGGCCCGGACAGCGCGGCGACACCAAGGGGCAACCGTTCCACCCGAATCTCCGTCTGCGTTGGTTCGAGAACTTCGGCATGCTCACGAACCTCTTCGTCCGCGTGGCCTTCCTGACCCTTCTCGCCGGGTCGCTGACGATCCACGCCTTCGTCTTCTCGCCGCTGTGGCTTATCCCGCCGGTGATCGCCATGCTGCTGAACCTCCGCATCGCCCGCACGATGAAGAACGTCGACCGCACAGACGTCCTGTTCGCGGTGCTGTTCTTCCCCGCGGAGATCTTCATGTGGATCCGTATCAGTCACTTCGTCCGCTCGTGGACCCGATTCCTCTCGCGCAAGAAGGTCGACAACTGGGCGATGCAGGCCAAGGCCGAGCGCGGTGGGGGACTCGGACACTGGACGCCGATGGTCGTGCTCATCGCCGTCGCCATCGCCCTCGCGGTGATCTGGGTCATGGTCGGCCCCATGGTGCAGTCGTCGATCCTGTGGATCGGTTGGCCCATCGTCGGCGTCGTGACCGTTCTTCAGACGCTCCTCATGTTCTCCAAGCTCGTCCGTCGCCACCACGGCTTCAAGGTCTGACGGACGCAAGATCTGATACGCCCGAACGCATCAGAAACACGGATGCCTCGGCCCTGGGGAGGGTCGAGGCATCCGTCATGTGTGCGGGGCGTCAGGGAGTGGAGAGCAACTCCGAGGTGAGGCGATAGCCCACCCCACGTACCGTTTCGATGTAACGCGGGTTGGCCGGGTTGTCGCCGAGCTTGCGGCGCAAATTGGTCATGTGCGCTTCGATCGCCCGCTTGTCGGCTTCTCCGACGAAGTAGCTCGTCACGTACGACTCGCCGCGCAGGACCAGAGTGAGGTCGGCCTTGCTGCGCACCCGCCGCTTGGACTCCATCAGGGTCGCGAGCAGGTCGAACTCCGTGCGGGTGAGTTCCAGCTCCTCCCCGCCGACCCGCACGAGGCGGCTGTCGGGATCGAGCAGCAGATCTCGGTGAGCCACCCAGGCGCCACCGGTGGGCGTGAGTTCTCCGGCCGCCGAGCGGGGGACGATCTCGCCACCCGGCGCCGCCTCGCGCGGCTCCGGGCCCTGGGAGGACGGCACGATGACGGCCGCCGTGGAAGGAGCGCTCGCCGCCTGCGGTGCGACGGGTGCCTCGGGGCGCCCGGCGGGGAAGGACGGGCCCACGCTGTCTTGGCGGGGGGCCGAGGAAGCGGCGGACTCCCCGGCGCGGGGGCGGCGGAGCAGCGCTTCGATGCGCGCGCGGAGCTCGCGGGGGCGGAACGGCTTCACGACGTACTCGTCGGCGCCGGCGCCGAGGCCGAGCACGACGTCGGCCTCTTCTTCGAGACCGGTGAGCATGATGATGTAGGTGTCGCTCTTCTGACGAATCCGACGCGCGGCTTCGAAGCCGTCGATGCCCGGCATGTTGACGTCCAGCGTGGTGATCAGCGGCTGATACGCGATGACAGCGCGAACCCCGTCGATGCCGTTGCCGACGGAGACGGTCGAGAACCCCGCAGACTCGAGCACTTCGACAAGCAGGTGGCGGATATCGGGATCGTCTTCCACGATCACGGCTGTTTTCAGCATCTCGGTGCTGTCGCTCATGTCACCCACTCTTCCGGCTTCGCACGGGACCGTGCCCGCGTTCTTCCCCGAGTCGCGGCGTCGCAGCGCGACGAGCGCAATTTTGGCACACATCGCGGCTGCGACGCGGTCGACTCGGAGCTCAGCGCTGTTCGCGTGTCAGTTCCGCTGCCGCGGCAGGCCACCATACGCCCGCGGCGGGACCGCCGTTGCACTCGCCGTCGCTCTCGCCCGCAGGCTTGATCCATAGGTTGGTGTCGACGACGTCGTCGCCGTACGAGCCGCCCGGGCTGCCGACCAGGCGGTCGGAGGGATTGCACCATTCCGAGCCCGCCGGTCCTGCGCCGTTGCGCGAGGTGTCGATCACGGCGTGAGTGCCTCCGAGAAGATCGGACAGGGCGTGCGCGTAGGCGAACTCGGCGGCGGTGTCCTGGTAGTTCGAGACGTTCAGGGCGACGCCGCGCACTTCGGGCAGAATCCCCATCGCCCGGATGAGCCCCGCCATTTCAGCGGCAGGGTGCCAGGCGGAGTGGCCGCCGTCGATGTAGACCCACGTGTTGGTGCCGCGGATGTTCTCGACAGCTTGCTGCAAGTACCCGGCGCGATCGCTCACGGACCCGCACGAGGAGGACAAAGCGATGCTGTCGGGCTCGAGCACCACGATCTTCTGGAGGTCCGACGCGTTGCGCAGGGCATCGCCGATGCGTTTCGTCCATTGCGCGTATGACGAGGGGTCGAGGCCTCCGGCCGAGTGGTTTCCACAGTCACGGTCGGGCAGCCCGTAGACCGCTATCGAGAGCGACGCCTTCTGATCGCGAGCCTCCGCTGCGAGGTGTGCGATGCGGTCCCACACCTCGTCGACGGGGTCGATCTCGGGGGTGAGCCAGTAGGTGGTGGGCTGCAGGGAGAGCCACTGCGCGGCGGCCACCTCGTCGGCGTCCCCGCCGCCCGAGCGAGCAGCCTGGGCGGCCTTGGACTCGTTCGGTGCGACGATCCGGGTGTCGACGGCCGGTGGTTTCGCCGACAGGGTCTGGAAGAGAGTGGTCACCAGGCTTCCGACGACGCCGATTCCCGCGATGACCGCCACGATCGCGACGACTGCGCCAGCGACGAGAAGCGCGCGGGGGAGCCGTCGTCGGGGCCGCTTCGGCCGAGATGATCTCGCCACGTTCGGAACTCTAGTCGAGGTGGCACCCGCCGGGGTCGAGGTAGTTAATCGGGTGAAGCGATATAGACTCACTTCGTGGGAAAACTGGTTTACAACACCGCGGGTCATTCGTTCGATATCGAAGATCGGACGCTCTCCCACCTTCGCATGGTCTTCATGAACAAGCTGCGCAGAGGCGAGTCGTTCATGTTCCACTTCCCGATGGGCGACGGCAGCGGCACGCGTACGCTCTGGATCTCTCCGTCCATCCCGCTCGTCTTTCACTTCTACGGCAGTCGTGCGCCGCAGCTGAATCGTCGGTGGATCGAGGACCTCATGGACGAAGCCAGCTCCCCGCAAGGACTCAGCGTCACGGCCGAGCCCGACCCCGAGTCCGTCCTGACGTCGTCGGGCTGAGCCGACTCAGGCGCATTCGGCGTCGACGACCTCTCGGACACGGTCGAGGAATGCGGCGATTTGGTCGGCGGTGTCGCTGGGCAGTCCCAGGGCGAACTCGCGGACGCGGGCTGTCACAGGGTCGATCGCATCCGGGTCTGTGTCGCGATCGAACGGGACGACGAACTTGCTCCGGCGGTCCGACGGGTTGGCGACGAAGTCGACGAGGCCGCCCGCGCGCAGGCGGTCGAGCATTCCTGTCACCGATGCTGTGGAGATGCCCAAGGACTGCGCGATCTCGGTCGGAGTCAGGCTCCCCCCGGCATCCGCGCGTTCCAGGATGAGCCTCATCGCCGCGCGGGCGTTCTCGCTGGGGCCGCAATCGGACTGCCGGCGACGAGCAAGCCGCGCTTCCGCCAAGCGGAGCCGTTCTACCGCGCGCGCTGCCGTCTTCGCGTGATCGTGTTCGGTCTCGAGCGTCATAGGTCTCCTCGGGGTTGGGCCCCGTCTGAGCATTCTAGTTAGGTTGCCGAGATTCCAGCCGACCGGCTTATTCCGGCTCGAGTCCAACAATCTGGGGTCGCGTCGAGACTTCTTTCTCAGTTCATATGCACGACAGTCGTGATCTCGTATCATTTCCGGCAGGACGCACCCGGGAAGGAGAGGCCGATGGGCTCACTGTTCTACGGGTCTTCCGCGAGTCCGATCCGCATGCCCGACCGCATCCTCGCGCACATCAAAGTCGTCGTCGCGACCAAGCTGCGGCGCGGGGAGAGCTTCACGATGTCATGGCGGCATCCCTCCGGTGAACCGACCGGCCGGAGCACCCTGTGGATACAGTCGTCCATTCCGCTGCGATTCGTCTTCGCCTCCGCGGAAGCCGAGGTTCTCGACCCGGTGCTCCTCCACTCGCTCGCGAATTCCGCGAACTCTTCCGGAGGCCTGACTCTCGAGCTCGACGACATCACCGAGGCCGTCACCTCCGACGCGCGCTGAATCGTCGAGATCTCAGCGGTGCGCTCGCGCGTGCCGGTGGGCGATCGACGACACCCACTCGAAGCCCGGGCACGGGGGAGCGGTTCGCCCTCGCATGCGTTCCCACGCTTCGACGTAGATCCCCTCGAGCAGAGTGTCAGCGATCCCCGCGACACCCGTCAGCGACAACAGCACCGCATAGATCCGCGGTGCCGTCGCGTCGTAGAACTCCACGAAGGCGTCGCAGTCGCCCATCGCCGCGCGGACGAGGAGGGCGTCCAGATCCTGCTCCCGGCTCTCGCGGGTCGCGGGGTCGGTCATGGTCACGGTGCACCTCCTTCGTCTGGTGACAGTCAATCGCCGCGCGACGTGGGAGGCCTGGGGTTGCGCAATCGGGACGTGTGTCGTAGCGGTCGGCGATGGCCGGGCGGGACGTCCGTCGCGGGTGCCGTCAAGCCCGACCTGTGAGACAGACAGGCACCCTACGGTGAGTCCATGAAATCTGTTGTGCGCTGGGCTCTCGCCCTGGCGATGGTGTTCGCCGGTGTCTCACACCTGACCTTCGCGCGTCGGGACTTCCAGGCGCAGGTGCCCGACGCTCTCGTGGAGAAAGGTCCTCTCGATCGCGACGCCGTGGTCGTGGCATCCGGGGTCGTGGAGGCCGCATTCGGACTGTCGCTGCTGGTCCTTCCCAAAGAGCGGCGCCGCATCGGTGCTGCGCTCGCGGCCTTCTTCGTGGCCATCTTCCCCGGCAACATCGATCAATGGCGTAAGGGACGCTCGGCGTTCGGGCTCGACACCGACAAGAAGCGCTTCGGGCGGCTGTTCTTCCAGCCGCTGCTCGTGGCGGCCGCGTGGTGGTCGACCCGGTGACTCCTCGATGACGGACGTCGTCAGCCTCGAACTCGTCTTCGATGACGAGACCGACGCCGCCGTCCGCGCGGAGTGGGATGCCCTGCTCGCCGCGGATCTGCCGAGCCAGGCGCGGCATCGGGGAGAGAGCAACCGGCCCCACGTGACGTTGCTCGTCCGATCCGCACTGGCACCGTTCGACGCTGCCGTCCTGCAAGAGATCTTCCCCCTCTCGCTCGTACTCGGTGCCCCGGTGCTCTTCGGTGCGGGACGGCATCGTGTCATCGCTCGCACGGTCGTACCCTCGCCGGCGCTGCTGGCTCTGCACACCCGCATCCACGAGCTCGCCGGACCCGGTGCCGACGTCGACCACACGGTGCCGGGCGCGTGGACCGCGCATGTCACCCTGGCTCGGCGGGTTCCGCTGGAGCGCATAGGCGAGGCGCTGGGTGTCCTCGCGGACAACGGCGGGAGAGACATCTCGGGTCGGGCCGTCGGGATTCGACGATGGGATGCCGCCGACAAGACGGTCACCGACCTCGTCGGACGTGGCACCCTGGAACAGTGCTGACCGACGACGCCCTCTCCTTCCTCCGCGAGTACCACCTGGCCACCCTGTCGACCGTGGGGCGCTCGGGTCGCGTGCACGCGGTGCCCGTCGGGTTCACCTACGACGACGGTGTCGTCCGGGTGATCGGATCGCGCGGGACGCAGAAGTTCGTCAATGCCGAGCGCAGCGGCCGCGCCTCGATCTGCTCTGTCGACGGCGCGCAATGGATCAGCTTCGAGGGCGCTGCTCGGGTGAGCGATGATCCGGATGCCGTGGCGCACGCGGTCGAGCTGTACGCGGCGCGCTACCGCCAGCCGCGCCCCAACCCCGACCGCGTCGTCCTCGAGATGGCCGTCGAGCGTGTGCTCGGTTCGGCAGCGTTTCGCGCCTGATCGGCGTATCCTGGGGCCATGTCCCCCATCACCTCGTCGATGCCCTCCGGGCGTGAGGGGGTCGTCGGCGTGTGGAGCGCCGACGGCACAGGCGCTGTCCAGGCCGTCTTCCTCGCCGGGTGACCGGCGCGGGTGCCCCGCTCTGCCGGGTGAGCGCCCTCCTCGCTCGTCCTCTTCGTGACGGGCGCATCGCCGCGCGATCCGATCGCGCGTTCGTCGCCGCGCCGCCGCGCGCGCCGCGGCCCATCGACTGGACGTCCCATGCACGCTCTCTCTTCTTCCGCCATTCGATCCAGCTTCGTGAACGTCTCGCTCCGCGAACGCAGCTCGATCGTCGTTCCCGCCGACCTCGACGCCATCGCGTGGGACCGTCTCGACTACTTCGGTTGGCGCGACGCCAAGACCCCGCTGCTCGGCTTCGTGATCGCCGAGATCGACGGAAGCCCCGTCGGCCTGCAACTTCGGCAGACCGAGCAGCCCACACGCACGCGACCGCAGTGCTCATGGTGTTCCGATGTCACGCTGCCGAACGACGTCGTGTTCTTCTCCGCGCGTCGGGCGGGCAAGGCCGGACGCGCGGGGAACACCGTCGGCACCCTGGTGTGCGCGCGGTTCGAATGCTCCCGCAACGCGCGGCGTCTGGATCCACCGGCCTACCTCGGTCACGATGCGGCTGCGGCTCGCGACCGCCGGGTGGAGGCGCTGCGCACACACGTCGACACGTTCTTCCGCGACCTGCGCGACGGCGTGTGAGAGCGGCTGACCGGCGTGCGAGAGCCGCCGGTCAGCCCGACCGATCCGCGCACGCGGCGAAGACGTAGTCGGGATCCGTCGGCGTCGAGAGCTTCCGATCGCGCAGGACCGTCGAAGCCGGGGTCGCGGCATCCGCGCACACGTCGGCGAAGGTTCGCGGGAGTCGATCGGCGTACTCGATATCGATGACCTGGTCGCCGTACACCCCGGTGTAGGCGTCGCACTCCGCGAAAGCGGCGCATTCCTCGGCGACGGCGAAGTCGAAGCCCGCCGCGTCTTTCAGCGCGGCCGCGAACTCCGCGGCGTTCTTCTGACCCGCGGCCAGACCCGAGGAGTGCGCGAGGTCGACGAGCACTCGAGCGAGAGCCGCGTTGTCGTCGAAGCTCATCGCGCCGTCGGTGCGCGTGAAGGTGTCGAGGTTGTCGAATTCGACCGCGCGGAATCCGGATGCCGCGCACCCTCGGATCCACGGAGCGACGGTCTGGGCGATGAGGGCGCGCTTGTCGGCGGTCGAGGTGTCGAGGATGACCTCGTCGGGCCAGGCGGGGTCGATGACCGGTGCACCGCTGCGAGACAGCGTGGTGCTCGCGGGCCAGTCGCTCTGCTCGCCAGGCTGTGTTTGGAAGGCGTTGACGTAACAGATGGAGTACGCCCCCTCGGCCGGCTGCGCGGTGCGGTCGCGAACCACGATCTGTACGGAATCCGGCGGGTCGTAGGGGCCGCCCAGCTGGTAGTCGATCGCGGCTCGGGGTGGGAGAGCGGCGGAGGGCGGGACGGAGGGGACCTCAGCCGAGCAGGAGGAGAGGGCCACGACCCCGGTGATGACCCCGGCGAGGAGCGAGGGGCGGCGCATGCGCCCACCTTATTCGGCAGGTCGGGCCGTCGGGCGAGCGCCGGACGCGATAGTGTTCAGTGTCTCCCCCGGACACGAGTCGACGTATCTACGTCCGAGGGGGAGAACGGTGTCGGCAGAAGCGCTCGGCGCGGGGGACGCACGTCCCCCGGTCCGCCGTCAGTATCTCGTCGAGGGAACGAGCATTCGGGGCGCGCAGATCGCGGAACGGAGGCCGATCACCTCGTCAGATCGTCCCGCGGGGGAGCGATGACCCACGTGACCACCGACGTCCGCCTCGATGCTGTGCTGAACGCGCTCGCCGATCGCGTGCGCGAACTGCGGCGCGAGCGCGATCTCAGCGTCGTCGCCCTGTCGTTCGAGGCGGGGATCTCGGAATCCCGCGTACGCGCGATCGAGTCCGGGCGCTCGACGGCATCGCTTGCGACCCTCGTGGCCCTCGCGGAGGCCTTCGAGATCGAACTCTCGGAGCTTTTCGGCGAGACCGCGCGAGGCGGCTTCGATCGCGATGAGTCGAGCCGTCCTGACGTGTCGCACGAGGTGACGTGGGGCGGGGAGCTTCCGCCCGCGCCATGGATGTCCGCCTCTTCCGAAGTCCCCGCGCCGAGCCCCTACGTGGTTCCGAGCGAGGTGGTGTGGGGCGACGAACTCCCCGCCGCTTCATGGACCACAGCGAGGGCCGGTGCCGATATGCCGGAGCTGGTCGGTCTCGCGCAGCCGAGCGCGCCCGAGTCGGCACCGATCCCGTCGACCCAGAAGATCGGGGGAGGCCCGCTTCCGCCGGCGCCGTGGGTCGCGGAAGCGGACGCCACCGTCGTGCACGCATCGGATACCGATCAGCCTCCGGCCCCGTCAGCCGCAGCTTCGGGGGTTCACGATTCCGCGTCCCACCAGGGCGGGAAGGGGAGTCCCCGCTACGTGCTCGTCGCGCCGAGCACTGCCGCCGCACCGCGGGAACCTCGCACATTCTCGGATCTGCGTGAGGGGATCCTCGCGGGGCGTGATTTCGATTCGCTCCGCGAGTTCGCGGTGGCCGCCGCCGCCGAGGCCGGCCACTCGGTCGTCACCGTCGCGCGGATCTTCCGTCTTCCCGTGTGGAAGCTCGAACGGTGGGTCGCCGAGGCGGGATACGTCGGCCGTCGGTGAGTTCGGGGTGCGCGTGGAGCGCACCCCGAACCATCAGAGAGCTCGAAGCTTCTCGAGCAGGGGCGCGGCGATCTCGTCGACGAAACGCTGTTGCTGCGCGTCACCCACCTGAACGATGGCGATGTCGGTGAAGCCCGCGTCGATGAAGGGACGCACGCTCTCGGCGAGCTCGTCGAGGTCGGGACCGCACGCGATGGACTCGGCCACATCTTCCGGCCGGACGAACTGCGACGCGCCCGCGAAGCCGGCCGGCGTGGGCAGATCGGCATTCACGGCCCACCCGCCCGCGAACCATCGGAACTGGTCGTGGGCGCGGGCGATCGCGGTCTCCTTGTCAGGGTCCCAGCTGATGGGGATCTGACCGATCTTGCGAGACGCGCCCTCGTGGTGCTCGTCCCAGCCCTGGATCAGCTCGCCGTCGGGCTCGGTGGTGATGAGGTGGTCGCCGAGAGGGGCGAAGCGCGCGATCGAGTGCTCACCGGAGACGGCGACACCGATCGGGACGCCACCCTCGGGGGCGTCCCACACGCGAGCCGAGTCGACGCGGAAGTACTCGCCGTCGTAGGTGACCAGATCCCCGGTGTGCAGAGCACGGATGATCTCGATCGCCTCGACGAGCATGTCCTGCCGCGCGTGGACGGCCGGCCATCCCTCGCCCACCACGTGCTCGTTCAGGTTCTCGCCCGAGCCGAGCCCCAGCGTGAAGCGGCCGTCGGACAGCAGCTGCAGGGTGGCGGCCTTCTGAGCGACGACGGCAGGGTGATACCGGACCGTCGGGCAGGTGACGTAGGTCATCAACTCGACATCGCTGGTGGCCTGCGCGACCGCTCCGAGCACGGTCCAGGCGTAAGGTGCGTGGCCCTGGCTGGTCAGCCACGGGGAGTAGTGGTCGCTCGAGACGAGGAAGTCGTAGCCGGCGCGTTCCGCGCCGACGGCGTAGTCGACGAGGGCTTTGGGGCCGCTCTGCTCGGTCATGAGGGTGTAGCCGAATCGCGTCATGTCGGCCACGGTAGAGCGGCGGTGCCCGCCGATCGCCGGGGTTGCGCTCACCGCGGGGATGCGGCAGGAACGACGAAGGGCCCGCGGCCGTCGCCGCGGGCCCTTCGTCCGGACGTCAGTCCTCGGGGGCGTGGATGACCTTCTCGCCGTCGAAGGTCTCGCGATCCTTCTTCTTGTCGTCGTTGCGGGTCTTGCGGAGGCTGAGGAACGTCGCCACGGCCACCGTTCCCGCGATGAACAGCAACGAGAACCAGATGGGGATCTCCGGAACCCACAGCAGCGGTTGCCCGCCGTTGACGAAGGGCAGCTCGTTGACGTGGAGAGCGTGGAAGACGAGTTTCACGCCGATGAACGCCAGGATGACGGCGAGGCCCTGTGCGAGGTAGACGAGACGCTCCAGCAGGCCGCCGATGAGGAAGTACAGCTGGCGCAGCCCCATGAGTGCGAAGGCGTTGGCGGTGAAGACGATGTATGCCTCGTTCGTCAGGCCGTAGATGGCCGGAATCGAGTCGACGGCGAAGACGAGGTCGATGAAGCCGATCGCGATGATGACCAGCAGCATCGGGGTGACGAAGCGCTTTCCGTTCTTGCGGACGGTCAGCTTGTCGTCGTTGTACTCCTCGCTCACGGGGAGGATGCGACGGACGAAGCGCATGAACTTGCCGTTGGCGGGGTCGCTCTCGCCGTGCGAGAAGGCCTGGCGGTAGGCGAGGAAGAGCAGCAGTGCACCGAAGATGTAGAAGATCCAGGAGAAGTTCTCGATCAGCGCCGCGCCCACCGCGATGAACGCGCCGCGCATGATCAGCGCGATGACGATGCCGATCATCAGCACCTTCTGCTGGTAGATCTTCGGCACCGCGAACCCCGTCATGATGATCAGGAACACGAAGAGGTTGTCGATCGAGAGGGCCTTCTCGGTCAGGTACCCGGCGAAGTACTCCCCGCCGTAGGTCCATCCGGAGAACACGCCGATCCCGACGCCGAACAGCAGGGCCAGGCCGATGTAGAAAGCCGACCAGCGGGCCGACTCGGCGATCGAGGGCTCGTGGGGCTTGCGGACGTGGGCGAAGAATTCGAACACGAAGAACGCGATGGTGATCGCGATCGTGATGATCCAGATCAAAGGGGTGACGCCCATGGCGACCTCCAAGGGTGAGTAGGTGTGCGACAAGACACCAAGGTCTCCTCCACCCGGGAAACGGGCCGACGTCCCGGGCTCACGATGGCGTGATCCGTATTGACGAGAACGTCGCGGTGGGAGTACTCCCCTTGCTGAGCACGATTGTACGTCATGCGACTGTGCGCGCCCGGTCTGGACGTCGGCTTCGCCGTTGTGGTATCCGGATTCCGCGATCCGGCCGATCTCTCAGTGCGGGGGAGCGCTGCCCACGATGGCGTCGACGAGGGTGAGCATGTCTTCTGCGTCGAACTCCTCGCGGCTCAGGGCCCGCAGGATCACGGCTCCGAGCAGGGCGTCGGCGGCGGCGTGCAGTCGGGGGCCGGTGACGCCGCCCATCGCCCGCGAGAGGCTTTCGGTGAGCGGGGCGGCGAGGATCTCGGCCCGGAGCCGTCGACCGGTCTCGGCGCTGCCCGCCGCAGCGGCCACGAGAGATCGCAGCAACCCCTCTCCGTCGGGACTCGCTCGCAGGGTGAAGAGGTCCGTCAGCCAGGCGGCGAGATCGGTTCGGGGGTCGCCCGTGTCGGGCAGCTCTCGCTGACCGCCGAGGATGCGCCCCTCGAGGATGGCCTCGGCGATGACGTCGCCCTTGCTCGCCCACCACCGGTAGATGGTCTGTTTGCCCACGCCCGCACGTCGAGCGATGCCCTCGATCGTGAGGTGGTCGTAGCCGCGCTCGACGAACAGTGCGACGGCCGCGTCGAGGATCGCCAGGCGTGCCGCCTCGCTGCGGACGGGTCCACTGCGCGGAAGGGTCATGACACACATTCTGAACGATCGCGGGGCAAAACGAGACGAGACGGTGCGTGTTATCTTTGCCCCGACTTGTCGGAGCCGACGGTGCTCCCTCGCGTGCACCGCACGAGAGGAACATCCCCATGGCTGAACTGCTGCACCGCCTCGGAACGTTCGCGGCGCGCCGCGCGTGGACGGTGATCGTCGCCTGGGCCGTGATCCTCGGCGTCGTCGTGGGCGGCTTCCTCGTCGGGTACAAGGGGCTCAGCTCGAGTTTCGACATCCCGGGGACGGCCTCCGGGGACGTGATCTCCGAACTGCAGGGCGAGCTCCCCGATTTCGCCGGCGCATCCGGAGCGGTGGTGTTCCGCACCGATGACGGCTCCGCTCTCACCGACGAGCAGAAGACCGAGATCTCGGCCCTGGTGGCCTCGGCGAGCGACCTGCCCGATGTGGCCCGCGTCACCGATCCGTTCACCGCCCAGCAGCAGCTCGAGGATCAGCGCCAGCAGGTCGTCGATGGTCGCCAGCAGCTCGAGCAGGCCCGCGCTCAGGCGGAGTCGGGCCAGCAGCAGCTGGACGCGGGGAAGGCGCAGCTCGAGGCCGGACAACAGCAGCTCGACCAGGGGAAGGCGCAGATCGAAGCCGCGCCGCTGCCCTCCGCCCAGAAGCAGAGGCAGCTGTCCGCCCTCGAGGCGCAGCAGCAGCAGATCGACCAGCAGCGCTCCGCTCTCGAGCAGCAGCAGGCGCAGCTGACCGAAGGCCTCGCCCAGATCGACGCCCAGCAGACCCAGCTCAATGACGGCTCCGAGCTGCTGAGCTTCGCGGATGCCATCCGGCTGGTATCGGAGGACGGCTCGACGGCGATCGTCAACGTCTCGTTCGACAAGCCGCGTCTCGAGCTCACCGAGGCGTCGAAAGAAGCGGTCGTGGAGCATTTCACCGCGAAGGCGGTCCCCGGCGTGGACGTGGCGTTCAACACCGAGATCTCCCAGGGGGTGCCCGAGATCTTCGGGGTGGGCGAGATCGTGGGCGTGGCCATCGCCGGCATCGTCCTCGTCGTCGTGCTGGGGTCGCTGCTCGCGGCATCCTTCCCGATCGCCACGGCGATCATCGGCGTCGCCATCGGCGCCATGGCGACGTTGTCGTTCTCGGGTGTCATTCAGATGGCATCCGTCACGCCTTTCCTCGGGGTGATGCTGGGCCTCGCGGTCGGCATCGACTACGCGCTCTTCATCCTCTACCGCCACCGCAGGCAGCTCCTGGCGGGCGCGGATGTCCGCGAATCGATCGGGCTCGCCAACGGGACGGCGGGCAACGCCGTCGTCTTCGCCGGGTCCACGGTCATCGTCGCGTTGCTGGCGCTGAACATCACCGGCATCCCGTTCCTCGGTCTGATGGGAACCGCGGGGGCCGTGAGCGTCCTGGTCGCGGTGCTCATCGCCGTCTCGCTGACCCCCGCCCTGCTCGGGCTCGCGGGCATGCGCATCCTCAGCCGCAGGGCGCGCGCTCGCGCGACCGCCGCATCCGGCGCCGTCGAGCACCCGCGCCGCGCCGCCCGAGCCGAGACCGGCCCGGTCGCGACGAACGGGCGGGCCGTGCGCCCGATGTCGACGGTGCGCGCCACCGTGACGATGCTCGTGGCGACGGTGGTGCTTCTCGTGATCGCCATCCCCGCTCTCTCGATGCGCCTGGGGTTGCCCGACGGCGGTAGCGAAGCCGAGGATTCCACCGGGTACAAAGCCTTCACCTGGAGCGAGGAGGCTTTCGGCGCCGGATCCAACGCCCCGCTTCTCGTGACGGCCGCGCTCCCCGCCGGTACCGCCGAGGCCGACGTCCAGGGCCTGCAGCTCGACGTGGCCCGCGAGCTCTTCTCTCAGGACGACGTGGTGGCGGTGGCACCCGTCGCGGTGTCCGAGGACCGCACGCTCGCCGCGTTCCAGGTCATCCCCGCCGAGGGACCGAACGCGGTGTCCACCGATCGGCTGGTGCGCGACCTGCGTTCGCTCCCCCCGGTCGACGGAGACATCGACCTCGGCGTCGCGGGCGCGGCGGCCATCAACATCGACATCTCCGAGGGGTTGGCGGACGTTCTGCCGATCTACCTCGTGGTCGTCGTCGGTCTGTCGTTCCTCATCATGGTCATGGTCTTCCGCTCTCTGCTCGTACCGCTGATCGCCACCCTCGGCTTCGTGCTGTCCCTGTTTGCGACGTACGGAGCAGTCACCGCGGTCTTCCAGTGGGGATGGCTCGGCGGCCTGTTCGGGGTACACAACCCCGGACCGATCCTGAGCTTCCTGCCGGTAATCCTGGTCGGCATCCTGTTCGGCCTGGCGATGGATTACCAGCTGTTCCTGACCACCGGCATGCGTGAGGCCTGGGCGCACGGCGCCGCTCCGCGGCTGGCCGTGGCGCAGGGCTTCCGGGCGGGCCGCACCGTGGTGATCGCTGCGGCGATCATCATGATCTCGGTGTTCTCGGGCTTCATCACCTCGGAGGCCGTCATCATCAAATCGTTCGGTCTGGGGCTCGGCCTCGGAGTGCTCTTCGACGCGTTCATCGTTCGTATGCTGCTGATGCCCGCGATCATGCACGTGCTGGGCGGCGCCGCCTGGTGGCTGCCCAAGTGGCTCGATCGCATCGTGCCGAACGTCGACGTCGAAGGCTCGGCGCTCGAGCGTCGCCATCCGGGACACCACGGGTAGTGAGCATCCGCGGCCGGGGGAGCGCAAGCCCCGGCCGCTGACGCCCTCGAGGCCGCAGGATGCCGGAAACGACCTGTTCGAGGAGGACCACGATGACCGATCGCGAAGAGACGCAGGACGCCCCCGTCATGGACGGCGCGACCGACGCGGGCGTGGAAGAGAAGAAGGCGGGCGCGCAGCAGCAGCGTGCCGCCGACGCCGCAGTCCACGAGGACGACGACCCCGCGCAGCGAGAGCTCGAAGACGACATCCGCAGCATCCGCGGCTACGGCGAAGACAGCTGACCCGGACGACGACTCCCGTCCGGAGCCCCGTGTGGGGGGCGGGCTCGACGGGCGGGAGTCGTCGGAGACGCCGAGATCGACGTCGTCCGCGCCGGCGATGCCGGGGCCGGGTACCGGAAGGCTACGCCGCTGCCGACGGTGCCGAGCGTCCTCTCAGGTAATGCGAAGGAGGCCCCGTGCATGCGCACGGGGCCTCCTCTCGTCCGCGGCTCAGGAGTCCGTGGGGATCTCGCCCGCCGCGATGGCGTCCGCGTACGTACGGATGTCCGGGCCGGGCTCGTAGTCGATGAAGCGATCCTTGATGCGCGCATTGATCTGCGCGAACGCCTCGTCCGACGAGATCCCGTCGCTGTCACGGGCGATCGCGACGACGGCCTCGCGCAGCACGGCGTCGGCGTCGTCGAGGATCTTCTGGCGGGCGGGCTCGTTCCAGCGGATGTCTGAGATGTCCATGGCCACACGGTACGGTCGACCCCGATTCGCTGATCCCGGGGTTGCATCGCACGGCTCGATGTGTGCGGCAACCCGCCCGGCCCACGTGCGTCGGCGCGGCACGATGAAGGAATGTCGAAGGACGCCGTGACCACCGTGCCGCAGCGGATCCGTACCGTTCTGCGCGACGCGGGATGGTGGGCGCGCGACTACGTCTACGCGATTCGCGCCCAGGCACGGGCTCTTCTCGGCCGCGACGCCGCGGACCTCCTCGCCGAGGGCGAAGGCACGCCGGTCGTCCTGCTCCCGGGCATCTACGAGACCTGGCGCTTCCTCGAGCCGCTCGCGCGGGCCCTGCACGAACGCGGCCACCCCGTGCACGTCGTGACGGAACTCGGCGGCAACCGGCGACCGATCGCGGAATCCGCCGGACGGGTTGCCGCCCTGCTGCTCTCTCGGGGTCTGGATGACGTGGTGCTCGTCGCGCACAGCAAGGGCGGACTCATCGGCAAGCACGTCATGGCCTTCAGCCCTGCCGGTGAGCGCGTGCGTGCGATGGTCGCGGTCGCCACTCCGTTCGGCGGGTCTCGGTACAGCCGCCTCATGCCGACGCCTTCGCTGCGTGCCTTCGCCTCGGGCGACGCGACGATGAAGGCGCTCGCCGCGTCGGCCGCGGTGAATACGCGCATCGTCTCGGTGTTCGGTCCGTTCGACCCGCATATCCCCGAGGGAAGCGAGCTCGCCGGTGCCCGCAACGTCGTGCTCGCCGGCGGCGGGCACTTCCGCGTGCTCGCCGACCCGCGCGTGATCGCCGAGGTGATCCGCGTCGCGGAGTGACCGCCCGTCAGGCGGCGTTCGGGGGAGCGATGTCCCCGGCGGAACGGACGATGGGAGCGTCCGCCCGCTCCGCGATCAGCGCACAGCACGAGGGGCCCGCCGTGTCGCACACGTCGGCGACGGCGCATCGCATGCGCTGAAGGAAAGCGGTGACCGCTACGGTCTCGCTCTCGGTCATACCGCGAGTGGCCTGCATCATGCGGTCGTGCATGGAGGCGAGGGTGTCCCGCATCTCCTCATCGGCGTGGGAGGTGGTGGAGACGAGAACCTTCCGCCGGTCGGAGGGGTGCGGACGGCGCTCCAGATGCCCGGATCGCTCGAGTCGGTCCAGGAGGGCGGTCACGGAGGCCGTGGAGACACCGAGGTGACGCGCCAGATCGACCGGAGTGACATCGCGGCCTGAGGAGGTGGCCCTGGTCAGGAACCGAAGCACGAGCAGCTCGTTCTCTCCCATGGCCATCGAGCCCTGCGTGCGCCGGCGCATCGCCATCTCGGCCGAACGGTAGGCCCGCATCGCCTCCATGACCCGCGCTCCACGCTCATCGTCGGTGCTGTCGCTGTACCAGTACGACGGAGGTGCCGTCTTCTCGATCGACATCGGGCTCCTAATATCTCGCTTGCCTATTCGCTAGTCTACCTAGTAAGTTAAATTGCGAGCAACGATCAGAGGGGTACATCATGGCGAAGCTTTACTACGGCACGACAACCGAGCCGATCAGCATCGACGACCGCATGTTGGCGCACGTCAAGGTCGTCGTCGCGACCAAGCTCCGCCGGGGAGAGAGCTTCACCCTGTCGTGGGTCCACGGGCAGGACGAGCCGACCGGTCGTTCGACCATCTGGCTGCAGCCGTCGATCCCCCTGCGCTTCGTCTTCGATTCGGAACAGCCCGAGGCGCTCGATCAGAACCTGCTGAAGCGCATGGCCAACGACGCCAACTCGTCGCGCGGTCTCAGCCTCGACATCGCTCTCGACGAGCCCGCCGCGACGTCCGCTCCGGTGCGGACGGCTGCGACGTCGAAACCGACGCGCTCCCTCGTCCGCGCGGCGTGATCCTGTCCGCGCCCCGTCCCCTCGTCGGGGCGATCGTCTGGTCGCGGCTCGACGACGACCTCTCGGTCGCCCGGCGGGACGGGGACTTCGCCGGCTACGTGGATCGCTGCTCGCCCGAGGCGTTCTTCGTGTTCGACTGTCACGCGCGATACGTCGGCACGTACGCCGACGCGGCCACCGCTCGGTCGGCGTTGGGTGAGTCCGCCCCGTCTCGGCGCGCATCCTGCACCGTGTCCTGGTCTCGGGTACTCCGAGCCCTCAGCTCTCGGCTCACGCCCTCGAATCCGTCACAGGAGCAGATGTGAAGACCCTTCCGACGTGGGATGTGCCCACCGAACCGATCTCGATCCTCAGCCCTGAAGAGATCGCCGCTCTCAGCGATCGCTGACGTCGTCGTCCGAACGCGCCTCCGGGGCCCGCGCGGCGGGCTCTCGACGAATCCGTAGAACGGCGAGAGCGAAGATGATCGCTCCGGCGGCGGCGAAGACGAGCTTGGGCTCGGTCGGGGAATCGGCGGGAAGGACGAGCGTCGGGGCGGCCAGCACCATCACCGCGACGACGCAGAGCGCGAACCCGATCGGGCGTGGAGACCGCGAGTCCATCGCACCCCTTCCTCCGGTTGCGGGCTTGTCGACAGCCTATGCGCGGAGTGGCTGCGAAGGTCATACCGGTTGCGGGCGGCCGCGTCTACCACCGCTCGGGAGGGGCCGTCGCTGGTTACCGTAGCGGCTCCGACGAAGGGATCCGTCCGTGCGCTCCATCACCACCGCGCTGTCCGCCACCGCCCTCATCGCTGCGCTGTTCCTCCTTCCCGCGGGGCCTGCCGATGCCGTGGTTCCGACGCAGGTCGTCCGCGACAGCGGCACCGCGTCGCTCCACGAGGACAGTACGGCGAGCCCGTCGGCGCGTGGAATCAGCTTCTCGATCAGCTCGGGTGAGTCCCTTGTCGCGGGCGCGGTGCAGGAGAAGCCCGCCCCGGAAGCCGAGGCGGGGCGGTTCGCCTTCGTCTTGATCCCGCTCCTGGCGGCGGCCGTCATCGTCGTCGGCGCGGTCTTCGTCCTCTCGCGAGGACGCCGTCGGAGTCGCGGCGATTGAGCATCGCGCAGAGGCGGTGGGTGAGCAATGGGCGCGGGCAGAGAACCAGCGTCGAACAGTGCGGCCCCCCGGCACGCACGTGATGCTGTTCTCTGCCCGCACAGAACAGCATCATCCCCATTGACGCTGATCGTCGGCTTCAGCGCCCGGATATCACCCCCGCAGGCCCACAGATCACCCCGATGCCGGGTGCAGCGAGGGCGAGACGATAGTGTGGCCGAGCCCGCTGGAGGAGGAGCCGATGACCGAGACAGTCGAGCGGCCCGTCACGCGGGTAGCCCGGACGCAAGCCTCACCCGTCGCCCGCTTGGCGACGGCCGGGGGTATCGCGGCTTTCCTCAGCGCGGTGCTCATCTGGGTCTGTCGCTTGTGGGAGCCGAGCGTGCAGTACGTCAGCCAGCTCGGCGCCACGTCGATGCCGACCGCGCCCCTGTTCAACACGGCTCTTCTCCTGCTCGCGATCGCCGCCGTCCTCGTCGACCGGTCCTTGGCGTTTCGGGGAGGGGGATATGTCGTCGGGTGGCCCGTCGCCACGACGCTGCTCGTGTGCGGGTTGTGCTTCGGGGTGGCATCTGTCGTCACCTGCTCGCCCGGATGCCCCATTCCGTTCACGGAGGGAGCCCTCCCTCAGGATCTGATCCACATCTCTTTCGCCGTCCTCGGGTTCGTCCTGGCGATCGTCGCGATGGGGCAGGTCGCCGCCATCCGGCGGCGCCCCTGGATGCGCGCGGCTTCCGTCGTCACGCTCGTCGCTGTCGGTCTGACATCGTTCAGTGGCGCGATGATCGCTCTCTCCCGGGGCGACACGACGCTCGGTGGGAACCTCGAGTTCACCGCCGCCACCTTGGCCATCGCGTGGTTCGGGGTGTTCGGTCTGCAGGTCGCCGCCGACGAACGACGAGCCCGCGCGAAGATGCCCGACGTGTGACGCATTAGCGTGGGAGCCGTGACCCTCCGACGATTGCTCCGCGTCCTCGCCTGGCTGGCGCCCGTGGCCGCTTTCGTCGTTATTCTCGCCGTCCTTCGGGGAGCGGGCGTGCCGCTGTCGGTTCCCGGCATCCTGGTCGTCGTCGTGCTGCTCGCTGCCGCGCGCCTGATGATGGGGCGGTCACGCCGACGGCGGCGAGACCGCACCGTCACGCGTCCAGGTCGTTCTCGATGAGCCCCCAGGCGTGTGCGGCGCGAATCGCACTCGAGCGGTCCGACACCTCGAGCTTGCGATAGAGACTCTGCAGCTGCGTCTTGACGGTGTTCGGCGACACGACGAGCGCACGTGCGATGTCGGCGATCGTCGAGGTCGGAGTGAGCTGGCTCAACACCACCTGCTCGCGCTTGGTCAGACGGGGCACGCTGACCGAGGACGCGAACAACGACGTCCTCGCCTCGATCTGCTCGCGTGACGAAGACGAGAGGATCTTGGTGACCCGTGCGCGGTCCTCGGGCGCGACAGCGCTCCATGGGCTCCACAGGTCATGCCGGATGCTCAAAGCCTCGGCGCGTTGAACGGTGGAGCGGTGTGAGCTGACGCCGTTCAGTCGCACGTCGGCCACGACGCTCACGACCAAGCTTTCGAGAGCAGCCCGCGGGGAGGGCTCGTGGTGGAGCCCCCACTTGACGCTCATGACGAACGCCTCGTGTGATCGCCCGGCGTACAGCTGCGACAGGGCGATAGCGGGAGCGGTGAGAGGGGAGAGCGCGAAAGGGCCCTCGAACAGCGCGAGCGCCTCTCGTGCCTGCCGGAGCGCGATCAGCACTTTCGCCCGCGTCATGAGGATCTGCACCGACTGATAGTGCGATGGCGGGGTGCTTCGGGATCGTGCCATCCAGGTGCGGAAGAGCCCGAGTGCGTCGGAAGCTGCGCCCGACAGCAGGCACGACAGGATGTGGGTCGAGGCAGCGAAGGGCCACAATTCCCGGGCCGCGGAGGTCGCGGGCAGAGCGTCGAGAAGGGCGCGGGCTTCTCCGGCTTCTCCGGCTTCGAGCAGAACCCACGCGGATGCCAGCCGGAGCCCTTCTCCCCAGGGCGAGGCCCCCCAGCTGTCTGTGCTGTTCTCCTCCACGATGGAGCGCGCCGTGCGGACGTCGCCCTCGAGGAGGGCGATGACGGCCAGCGCTCCGCGAGCACGGAGCCTGTGGGCGGGCGGCGCGACTCGATCGGAGAGCGTCATGGACACGCTCGCGTCCCGCAGTCTGCCCATCGCGAGGAAGGTCATCGCGACCTGATACCACCCCTCCGCCGCCGTCTCGGGATCGAGGTCCTGCGCTCCGTGGAGGGCGTCGGACAGCATGCCGGACGCTTCGCCGGCGAGAGCGAACCGCCCCGCGGCGCGGTGCAGGCTTGCGCGCATGATGAGGGCCTCGGCATCCCCCACGGCGACGCTCTTGGCGTCGGGAAGGTCACTGAGGACGGAGGCGGCGAGCGACGGGGTCTCCGGGGACGCTGCGGTATCGGGGTCGAGCGCGAGCAGTGCGTCAACGACGACCGGCGAGACCGAAGAGTTGGACCTGAGCTGGCCGAGCATGCGCGAGAAGGCGTCGGCGTTGCGTGCCCAGATCTCCGGCCCCGACCGTCGAAGGACGCGGGCCAGGGTCGTCCACTGCCGTGCGTCTGCCGCGAGCTGGGCCGCGAGGAGCGGCTCCCCTCCCGACATGAGATGGTCGAGCAGACGCAGCCTCGCCGCGGACACGAGCGCAGGCTGCCGAGCGGAGATCTCCTCCAGCCAGCGCTCGCGAACCGGCTCGGCCAGGAGAACGCGCGTCGCGCTGGGCCAGACGAAGCCCGCGCTCTGGAGGTGATCGAGGAGGTGACGCGTCGTACCCGTCGTCGAGTCGAGGCCCAGGGCGTCCGCGAGCGACTCGGTGATGTACGGGGCGACCGCCAGCAAGCGGACGTCGTCTGTCACCGGCATGGCCAGACGCTCTTCCATGTCGTGGGTGAAGGTGGTGCCCGCATACGCCGCCGCGGCGGCGGCTTCGGCTCGCGTGCGCAGGGGGAGGCCCTCCAAGCGCAGTCGTGCGCTCGCCAGCTGGACGAGGGCGGGCCACCCGTGGGTGAGCGCCACCAGCTCGTCGACGGCGATCTCGGTCGATTCGACCCCGTTCAGGGCCAGGACGGATGCCACCTCGTCGCGGGTCATGAGCAAGTCGCACGCGGGCAGCACCTGCACATCGAACTCGAGAGCGATGAGCGGGCTCTCGAGGCCGGTCGGCTGACGGGTGGCGACCACGATTCGAAGGCTGCTGTCGGCACGCAGGAGGTGGAGGAGGTGATCGGTCGAGAGTCCGAGTCCCTCGACGTGATTGTCGATCAGCAGGACATGGGAGGCGGGCCCGTCCGCGAAGGCTTCGACGATGCGGGGGAGGGCCTCCGGTGAGGTGAGGCTGCCGTCGATGGATTGGACGCCGCGCTCCGGGTCTGCCTCGAGCGTTGCCGCGAACTGACGCAGAAGCGACGTCTTCCCGACGCCGGCCGGACCGCGAAGCAGGACGACGTCACTGCCCAAGGCCGCTTCGAGGCGGTCCAGTGCCTCAGGGCGTGGCGCCCAGAACCGGCTCGTGCGGCGGGCGGCTCGTGCGCCGGTGGGAGCGGCATCCGCGTCGATCAACATTCGAACCTCCATGTGGGGAAGGACCGCCGCCCCTTCGGGTGGGTGGGCGGTCGACGTGGCGAAGCGACGCCTCGTCGAGACGATCCTGGGGGTGATGCGCGCGACGAGGTGGCGAATGTGACCTCTTTCACCCCCCGCGTCATCCCCTTCTCACCCCTTCCGCATCACCCTCTCCACGTCGCTCTCCGTCCTTCCCGGAAGCAGGCGAGTGTGGATGTCGCCGGCGGATCGGGGGTGTGGGCGGACGCGCTCACCGGGCGTCGGCACCCGCGACCCCGCCGAGGGGCGTCGATGTCCGGGACGCGAAGACGGCGCCGTCAGGGGGTGAGCCGCGGCCGGGGTTCGGGCGACTCGGTGAGTGAGACGCGCAGCGCTGAGCGCTCCCCGTTCGCCGCTCGGAGGGCTCTCTGGGAGCCCTGTTCCGCGGACGGGAGGCCGATGGGCGGCGGACTCTTGTGCCTCGGTCGGGTGCCCGGCCCCGGCGCCTGATCGTGCGGTGTCGGGGGAAACCGGCGTAAGCCGCGGGTCGTCCGCGCGCACGCCCCGAGACAGCGAACCCCCGACGCCCCGATGCTCACCCGCCACCTCACCCGGCTCTGCAGGCGTGCCACCCGTTCGGGTCACCGCCACGGAGCGCCTCACGTGTCGGCGGGAGGCATGTAAACATGTTCATGTGAGCGTTGACCGCCGATCAAGCTGGTCTCATGAACGACGCGCCCGACCCCTGGACAGAGTTCGCCCGCGAGTTGGGCGTGCGAATGATCCGCGCCCGCGCCGAGAAGCGAATGTCCCAGGAGCAGGTCGCCCACGCGGCGGGCCTCGCGACCTTCACCTATCGGAAGCTCGAGAAGGGCGAGTCCAATCCCGGCACCGCCGCGAATCCGCGCCTTCGGACCCTCGTCGCGCTCTCGGACGTGCTCGGCATCCCGCTTCGCGACCTGATCCCCACCCCGCCGAAGGGTCTCCCTCCCGGTCGGTGAGGGCGGTGTCGGAGGTTCGCGATGTAATGCGTTCGTGCCCACCGGTTTCAGGGTCGCCGACAGCGGCGGCCCCGACAGAGAGGTGTCAGGCATGACTGCACGGCGAAACGAACAGATCCGAGACGCCCGGGGGTGTGTTTTCGCCTGGTGCGTCACCGAGCACGGCGCAACCGTTCATCCCGACGATGAAGACCACCGCAGCGCGGGTATCGGGGTCAGCGCTCGCGTGCGCGACTCCGTGGTGCGCGGCGTCGGCGTCGCCACCGAGGTGGAGATCGGCCTGCTGCGGCGAGCCGCAGACGTCGAGACCTGGGTCATCGTCGAGACCGGGGTCGGCGTATCCGTGTCCGTCCCGGTGCACGCCGCCCGCGCACTCGTGGCCGGTGTTTGGAGCGACGCCGAGATCAGCGGCCTCCTCGTACCGGAGCGCGACATCGACTGACCCCGGCGAACTCAGCGACGTGGTCGAGTGCGTCGGCCGATGAGGAGGCCTCGTCCCAGAGCCATCGCGGCCGCCCCGATGAGAGCGCCCAGCGCGTTGGCGACCACATCGACAACGCTGCTCGTACGCCCGGGGAGGAAGACCCCTTGGAAGATCTCGACGAGAAGCGGGACGGCGCAGGCGATACCGAGGAGCCGCCATGGATGTCCTCTGAGGACCACCCCCAGGACGACGCCGAAAGGGACGAACAGGACGACGTTGAGACCGAAGTCCATGGTTCGGGGGGTCGCCCCGGGGAAGAGCTCGTAGAGGACGGCGTAGGCGGCGCCCGCCTTGCGGTCGAGGTGGTCGGGCCAGAGCAGGATGACGCCCAGGGCGGCGAGATAGACGGCCGTCACCGCCGTCGCGACGTAGCGGCGACGGGAAGGCGATCGATCGGCGGGCACGGAACACTGTAGACACGCGTCGCCCGTTCCGAGAGAGTGCTCCCGGGTGCGCCGGCCTCAGCCGCGGCGGCCGAACGTTCTGCGCACGATACGAAGGAGACCGAGGAAGCCGAAGAGCCCGACCACCGCGCCGAGCACCGCGAACAACGTGATGGATCCCCCGAGGACGGGGCCTCCCCCCGCGATCACCAGGACCACGGCGATGACCACCGCTGCGATCGAGACCAGGGTGGAGGCGATCTCGCCCGTGGCCCGACCGAGGATGCCGCTGACGTCCTCTCCGTCGGCGCTGCGAAGGGTGATGCCGATGGAGCCCTTCTCAACCCCGGTGAGCAGCGCATCGAGGCGGCGCGGTATCTGTTCGAGACGAGCGAGGGCGATGACCGCCTGGGCCTGGGCGTCGGTGGCCATACGTTTGACCGACACCGTCCGGCGCAGCAGGGTCGGCATGAGGGGAAGCGCTCGGCCGACCATGTCGAACTCGTCGACGATGACCCGGAGACAGCCCTCGAGAGTGGCGAAACTGCGGAAGGCGGACGCCAGCTCGCCCGGCAGAGCGATGTGATGCTGGCGGATCACGTCGACCATTCGGGTGAAGATCGAGCCGTGACCGCTCGTGCGCAGATGCTCCGTGGTCAGGACGACGCCGATGTCGTGCCGGAAGGCCTCCAGATCCACGTCTTCGGGCGCATCGACGATGAGCAGGAGCGCGTCGGTGGCCGCGACATCGTTCTCGCTGAGAGCGGCGAGAAGGAAAGCCGTCATGTGCTGGCGTCGGCTGCGCTCGATGATGCCGACGGCGCCGAAATCGATGAGGCCGAGGGTGCCGTCGGTCTTCAGTACGACGTTGCCCGGGTGCAGGTCGGCGTGGAAGACCCCGTAGACCAGGATCTGCTCGAGGACCGTCGCCATCAGTGTCTCCGCGAGGCGATCGCGCTGGGCGGGGTCGAGGAGGGCGATTCGAGCCGCCGAGTCGCTCAGAGCTGTTCCGTCGACGAGCCCCATCGTGAGCACTCGCTGGCCGGAGGCCTCGGAGAAGATGTCCGGGACGGTGATGAGGCCTCGTCGGTCGGGCTCCGCGCGATCGATCAGTTCGAGGGTCGATCCGATCATCTGGGTGTTGCGTGCCTCGATGCGATAGTCGAGCTCTTCGAGAAGAGTGGCGGTGAATCCGCGGGCGACGGACTCGATTCGGAGGTCGCGACCGACGCGCGTGCGCGCCTCGGCTCGATGAGCGAGACGCCCGATGATGTCGGCATCCGCCTCCACTTGCGCGCGAGCCGCGGGTCGCTGCACTTTGACGACCACGGCCGTGCCGTCGAGCAGTCGGGCCCGGTGCACCTGTGCGACCGAGGCTGCGGCGAGGGGGAGGGGATCGACCTCGGCGAACACGGAGTCGATGGATCGCCCCAGGTCTGCCTCGATGACCGATCGCACGGTATCCCAGGGGAGGGTCGTCGCATTCGTCTGCAGGGAGGCGAGGGCGCTCAGGTACGGCTCCGGCACGAGGTCTCGTCGGGTGGACAGCACCTGGCCCAGCTTGACGAAGCTGACGCCGGCGTCGTTCAGGGTCGCCACGATGGCGCGGGCACGTTCCTCGGAGGTGCTGAGCTGCTCCTCCACGCGGGCGCGGCCGCCGTGGAAGAGCCAACCGACGCCGTGGCGCGAGGCGATCGCGAGGATCTCCAGATACCGTCGGGTCCGCTTGCGCTGGCGGAGCGCGGCCCGGACCACATCGATCGGGTTGGGCAGCGGGCGGGTCGGGAAGATCGCCTCGCTCGCCACGAGGGCGGCGACCCCGAGGGCGAAGACCCACGCGAGCGAGAGCGTGATCAATCCCGCCCAGATCCACACGTCTTCGGAGGGAATGGATGCCGAGGCATCGGGCAAGCCCGTCTGCCGCAGGGTCCACCCCGCCGACGGCACTCCCAGGAGGAAGACCAGGAGTCCCACGACGATGCTCCGCGGCCAACCGACCGCGGTCCCGAGGACCCGACGCGCGACGAACCCGACGAGTACCGCCGAGACGACGGCGGTGATCGAGATCAGGATGCTTGCCATCACGTGGTCAGCGTAGCTGGGTGCGGCTCAGTCGATTCGAGCGAGGCCGCATCGATGACAGTGCCACCAGGCTGCGCGTCCCCGCTGGAGGGGCTCGACGGTGCCCCCGCACGACCGGCATGGTGGTGCGAACCCTGCGAGGAGGTCGTCGAGGTCGGTGGCCGGAGTGAGGCGGGGTGTTATCCCAAGCATGCCTATTTATACATGCGCACGTGAGGCAACGGCCGGTTGTCCACAGACGCTCCGGCGCGGATGAACGACGGCAGGCGCTGCCGAAGGGCGGCTCCGACAGAGGCGATGAGTGGTGGGCCGCAACGGCCATCGCCGCGACGACCCCGCTCGGGTCCACACGCCGCCGCACGGCGGCACAGACCGAGCGGGCGCGAGGAGGCCCCTGCCCGGTCCGACCTCCGCAGTGGCCGTGCCCGGTCGCGTCCGGGGCTACTTCCGCAGATCGCGCAGCGTCCTCCGGGCGCGCTTCTCAGCGGCGGCGGCCGCCTTCTTCGCGGCCTTGTGGCGGCGCTTGCGGGCGCGTGGATCGTTCCACAGACGCACCACCTGGTGGCCCACCGATTCGCGACTCTTGACCTGGACGCGCGGGCTGCGGGTGCCGATCACGTAGGCGAGCAGGGCGATGGCACCGATCACGATGAGCTTGTTGCGCATGGCATCCTCCTTGTCGATCAGGATCTCGCGGGTTCGGCGGCCGGGGGCCGCGG
Source organism: Microbacterium sp. 20-116 (assembly GCF_041079415.1). Lineage (NCBI taxonomy): Bacteria > Bacillati > Actinomycetota > Actinomycetes > Micrococcales > Microbacteriaceae > Microbacterium > Microbacterium sp. 20-116. Next base: position 61,097 of record NZ_JBFYGP010000003.1, on the reverse strand, counting down.
CGCGAGATCCGTCACGACGAAGACGTGCCGCACGGGGATTTCGTCACGAGTGATCGCCGAAGAGTCGGGATCAGCGGCGAGGGTCGGTCTCGTACGAGCGGCGCCGGCCCCTCTGCCTCGTCAGGGGCGACCCATGCCGTGATAGGTCCATCCCGCGGCGCGCCACGCCACCGGATCGAGGCAGTTGCGACCGTCGATCACGGTGCGGCCGCGCGCCAACGAGGACGCGTGTTCGGGGCTGAGGTGCCGACGGTACTCGTCCCACTCGGTCACGACGATGACCGCGTCCGCGTCCCGAAGGGTGGCGTCGAGGTCTGCATCGTAGGTGAGTTGCGGGTGCATACGGCGGGCGTTGTCGATCGCCGCGGGGTCCGTCAGGGTGACCCGTGCCCCCAGGCCGTGCAGTCGGACGGCGACGTCGAGCGCCGGGGAGTCCCGGATGTCGTCGCTGTGCGGTTTGAAGGCGGCTCCCAGGACGGCGATCTTCGCACCGAAGACGCTGCCCCCCAGCGCGCTGGTGGCGAGCTCGACAGCGCGGTCCCGGCGGCGGAGGTTGATGGCGTCGACCTCGCGGAGGAAAGCGACGGAAGCTCCGCGTCCGAGCTCCTCGGCGCGCGCCGAGAAGGCTCGGATGTCCTTCGGGAGGCACCCGCCCCCGAAACCGATGCCCGCGCCGAGGAAGCGGCGCCCGATTCGGACGTCGTGGCCGAGCGCGTCGGCCAGGGTGGTCACATCGGCGCCCGTCACCTCGGCGATCTCGGCCATGGCGTTGATGAAGCTGATCTTGGTGGCGAGGAACGCGTTCGCGGCGACCTTCACCAGTTCGGCCGTCGCGTAGTCGGTGACGATGAAGGGCGTGCCCTTGGCGATGGACGGGTGGTAGACCTCGCGGAGGATCTCGGCGGTGCGCTCGCCTTCGTCGGTGGGGGACCCGTCGCTCGAGGGGACGCCGGCGACCAACCGATCGGGGTCGACGGTGTCTTGAACCGCCCACCCTTCCCGCAGGAACTCCGGGTTCCACACCAGCACCGCGCCGCGCTCGGCCACCCGCGGTGCCAGACGAGCGGCGGTGCCGACCGGGACGGTCGACTTGCCGGCGACCACATCACCCGGAGAGAGGAAGGGAGCGAGCGCGTCGACGGCCGCGTCGACGTAGGTCAGATCTGCCGCATGTCCGCCGGATTGCTGCGGCGTGCCGACGCCGATGAAGTGCACCGCCGCCCCTTGCGCAGCCGACATGTCGGTCGTGAAGGACAACCGACCCGAGGCGATGCCCTCAGTGAGGATCTCCTGCAGCCCGGGCTCGAAGAACGGCGCTTCGCCCCTCGACAGCGTCTCGATCTTCCGCTCGTCGACGTCGATTCCCACCACATCGTGGCCGATCGAGGCCATCGCCGCCGCGTGGACGGCTCCCAAGTATCCGCAACCTATGACAGACAGACGCACGATGAGAGCCTTTCAGATTTCCGCGGAGAGAACCGACGGCGATAGGAGCAGGGCCGGAACGGGCGGCGCAGACTGCGTCACGCAGCGGTCTCGCCGGGAGCGAGCGCTGCGCGAGCCGTCTTGCCGAGAATGACGAAATCGCCCAGAAGCGTCCAGTTCTCCACGTACGACAGATCGAGTCGTACCGAATCCTCCCAGGAGAGGGATGATCGCCCGCTGACCTGCCAGAGGCCGGTGATACCGGGCTTGGCGAGGAAACGTCTGTGGACGTGGTCGGCGTAGACCGCCACCTCTGACGGCAGGGGGGGACGCGGTCCGACCAGCGACATCGAGCCGCCGATCACATTGAAGAGCTGGGGGAGCTCGTCGAGGCTGAATTTCCGCATCACGCGCCCGATGGGCGTGACCCGCGGATCGTTCTTCATCTTGAACAGCACCTCGTTGCCGGAATCACGCTGCTGGGCGGTGAGCTGTGCGCGCAGCTCCTCGGCGTTGACGACCATCGACCGGAACTTGAACATGGTGAACTCCCGCCCGCGAAAGCCGACGCGAATCTGGCGGAAGAGGACCGGACCCTCGCTCGACAGCCGCACCGCGACGGTCAGGAACAGCAGGACCGGGCTGAGGAGCACCAGTCCGATGCTCGCAGCCACGAGGTCGACGGACCTCTTCAGGAAGCTCTGCCCCCTCGAGAACTTCGGCGTCTCGACGTGGATGAGGGGCAGGCCGGCGACGGGTCTGGTGTGCAGGCGCGGGCCGGCGATGTCGACGATGCTCGGGGCGAGGACGAGATGCTGACGACCGGCCTCCAGGCTCCACGAGATCTCCTTCACCTTCTCGGCGGGGAGCTCGTCCGCGCTGGTGATCGCGACCGTGTCGGCCCCCGTCGCGTGCAGTGCGCGCGTCACGTCGCCGACATGTCCCATGATCGGGACCACCGAGCCGGGGATGGTGTCGGCGATCCGTCCGTTCGGCACGCAGGCACCGACGACGCGGTATCCCGCGCTGGGGCTGCGGGCGAACTCCCGGGCGAGTTGCGTCACGGAGGGGAGCGACCCGACCAGGAGCACGTGCGCGGAGTACCGACCACGGGAGCGTTGGACGACGAGCCACTGCCGCCACATCCAGCGGGTGAAACAGAGGACCAGGATGCCGAGCGGCAGGCTCACCAGCAGGTAGCCCCGCGCGACATCGATCTGCGTCAGGAAGGCGATGATGGCGATGGTTCCGAACAGCCGGAAGCTGGCGTCGGCGATGCGCACGTACTCCGTGGAACCCGTGCCGATAGCGCGGTCGCTGCGCGAATCGACGAAGGCGAGGGCCCACATCCAGGTGACGATGAGGATCGCGGAGAAGGCCCAGTACGACAGGTCGTTGATGCGGCTGTCACGCCCCGCGGCGAGCTGCGCATTCCCCAGCCCGAACCAGAGGAGCTGGGTGCCGTAGACGACCCAGACGAGGGCGGCGAAGTCGGTGAGCACGAGGTTGCGTCGGTATCGTCCGCGCCAGGGGTCGCGAACGTGCGCGGGGGGCGTCGAGGCCGCGGAGGGCACCGATGTCATGGTCGACACGGACTCCTCCGCAGGGTTCTGGTCGAGTGCGGGGGCGGTTCCGTCGGGGTCGGCGTCAGAGGGCGACGCGCCGGGGCGTAGGCCAGATGTCGCCATGTGTGCCCCTCTCCCCATCCCCCGCGTGCGCGGGGACTCTCCCGCGAACAGTAACAGGCAAAATTCACCCGTCAACTCACCCTGTTTCTCTTGTCATACGCGGGAAACGTGAACGTTCGTGGTTCGGGCTCGTATCGGCCGACGACAGGTTGGTCGGGCGGTGGGCGTTCCCCTACACTCGGGCGCGGATCAGCCGTGATCGGCTGCCGCGAGATCGTGCCGCACGGCGGGGTCGCCACTGCCGCCCGCACGAAAGGTTCCGATGCCCCGCACCGCGTCGCCGCCGCGTCGCCCTCTCCGGGTGCAGGCCGGTCTGATCGCGGCGATCGCGATCGCCGCTCTCGTGGTGACCGCCGTCGCCGGTGTCTTCGCGTTCGCGCTGCTTCGGCCCGAGCCGGCGGCGACCTCGTCGCCCGCACCGGCTCACGAGACGACCTCTTCTCCCGCCCCGTCGCCGTCGACGTCGGCGACACCCACGCCGCCCCCGGCGCCCCCGGCGCCGCCGGTCTCGCCGGCCGCCCAGGGATGCGAGGGGTCGTCGACGCTGATGACGATCTGGGCGCATCCCGACGATGACATCATCTTCGCCAACCCCACCATCTCGGATGCGATCGCCGCCGGCCGGTGCGTGCGCACCGTGTTCGTCACGGCGGGAGACGCGGGGAAGGGAATGGACTACGTGCGGGCACGGGAGCTCGGCATCCTGCGCGCGTACAACGCCATGCGCGGCAAGGACGGCGAGTGGGATGCCACGGAGATCGCCCTCGGGACCGGCGTGCACCTGCGGCGGCTGACGCCGAGGGACGACGCGCGTCTGTCGGTGCTCTATCTGCGGCTGCCGGACGGCAACATCACGGGCGCCGGGTTCGATGCGACCGCGCACGCGACCCTGAGCAAGCTCTACGACGGAACCGAGGCCTCGCTCGCCCCGGTCGACGGGGGAGCGGCGGTGACGCGGGATCAGCTCGTGGGTTCGATCCGGGAACTGGCTTCCGCGTTCGCTCCGCAGAGCACCCTCACCCATATCCCCCGGGGCAGCGCTTTCGCCCCCGGCGACCACCCCGATCATTCGGCCGTCGGCGCTCTCATCCGTGACACTCTGACCTCGGACGCGGCCGTGGGCCCCGGCATCCGGTACTTCGTGGGGTACCCCTCCGAGAACCTGCCTCGGAACCTGGACGGGGCGGTGCTCGACACCAAGGTCGACACGTACCGCATCTACACGCAACAGGATCAGGTGATCCGCTGCGCCGATCGCAACGCGTGTCTGAAGACCCGCAAGTTCGGCGAGTGGCTGCAGAGGTCCTACCCCAAGACCGAAGCCGAACTCCAGATGGGCTGAGCCGCTCCGGCGTTCCCCGCGGGCTCAGGACTCGCTCGAGAGCGACCCCTCGACCGCGGCTCGTGCGTCGCGCTCGGCGATGATGTCGACGAAGTCCTTCACGGGCGCGTCGGCGTACTTGTCGACCGCGATGACGGCCTCTTCGTGCACCACTCCCGGTTCCGCATCGGGGAAGCGCGCGTGAAGGCGCTCCTCGACCCCGGTGATGGTCTGGTCCTTGTCGAAACCCGCGCCGCGCTCGGTCACGATCCGAACCTCAGTGCCGGTAGGTGCCGTGGAGGATCGCCCGACCGAGCGTTTTGAACGCCAGGTTGAACGAGACGACGGCCGGGGTGGCATCGGCGTCGACGCCGAGCGATTCCTCGCTGACGGCGTGCACGACGAAGAAGTAGCGGTGGGGCTGGTCGCCCTGCGGGGGAGCGGCTCCGAGGAAGCCTGCCTCGCCGCCGTCGTTGCGGACGTGGAAGGCGTGACCCGGGAGGTCGCCCGAGGCGGCCCCGGAAGCCAGCTCGCGCACGTCCGCCGGGACGTCGACGAGTACCCAGTGCCAGAAGCCGCTCGGGGTGGGGGCGTCGGGGTCGAAGCCCGTGATCACGAACGACTTGGTTCCTTCGGGGACGTTCGACCAGCTGAGCTGGGGCGAGGTGTTGCCCTTGTCGGCGACCTGGTCGTCCGCGAGCGGTTGTCCATCGGTGACGTCATCGCTGACCACGTCGAATGATGGTACGGACGGAAGGAGGGGGTACGGATCGGGCGTCTGCGGGCGGGAGAGATCTGCCATGGAGGGGACGTTATGACGTCGGGGTGACCGAACGGCAGGGCTTGCATCCGCCCGCGCCGGGGTTTATCGGTGAGAGGTGGAGGAGGGAGCGCGCGGTCTCCCGGCAGCCCTCGGGAGCGGGGAGGCCGTAGTCGTTCTCGACGACGGTGCGCAGTTCGGCGGCCAACTCGTCGACGGAGGGGCGTGCGTCGAGGGCTTCGAGGATGGGCAGGATCAGGTCGTCGTATTCGTCGTCGGGCCATCCTTGACCGATGTGGTGGACTCCGATCGGATCCCACTCGTTCAGGACGGCGCGGATGCGCAGGGCTACGGGCGACAGCGACCGCGGCGGTGTGGACGTCTGCATAGGGGGAGTGTTGTCACCTTCGTTAGGTGCGCGCTGAGCATCGCCGATGCGTCTGGTGCGTGACGTCGGTGCGGCTGTCGGTGACGTGGGAACGTGATCCGCCGAAGGGGTTCGCCCCACCCCGCCGGGTGGCGGGGCTGCGGGGTTTCGAGTTCGTAAAGACCGACCGCCGCGATAACGTCGGAGGGCGCCCGAGGGCGAGGGGAAACCCGCAATCCGTCGCCGGGGGGCGAAGTACAGGACGGAGTCGCCGTGAGTGACATCGACGAGCCTTCGGGTGCCGATCGGGCACCCGGTGAATCGGCAACGCCGCGTCGGTCCGGGATATCCCGGAGAGCGCTGGTGTTCGGTGGCGTCGCCGTCGGCGGACTCGCCGTGCTCGGGGGTGGAGCTCTCGTCTATCGCGAGATCCGGCGCTCGGCGCCTCCGGAGGGGACCTGGGTCAAGCTCAGCCCCATCGTGCCGGTGCCCGATGCTTCGCCGCGTCCCGTCTCTCCCGCCTTCGAGGAGCCCGGCGACGACACGACCGTGGCGGTCTGGGCCCACGCCGACGACGACATCATCTTCGCCAACCCCCACCTCGCGGGGATCATCGGCTCGGGGGCGACGCTGCGCACCATCTTCGTGACCGCGGGCGACGCCGGCCGGGGCCTCGCTTATGCGCAACAGCGCGAGGCGGGCATCCGAGCCGCGTACGACGAGATGCGCGGCAGCACCCAACCGTGGGACACCACCCAGCTGACGCTTCGAAGCGGCGCGCGGGTCACGCGTTTCGTGCCCGCAGACGATCCTCGTCTTTCGATCACCGTTCTCCGTCTGCCGGACGGCAACCTCAGCGGGAAAGGCTTCGCGACGACGGGCGAGGCCGGTCTCACCCAGCTCATCAACGGCACGGTGCCCGCCCTCGCTCCGATCGACGACGGTCCGACGCTCGATGCGCGCCGTCTTTCGGAGACCGTCGCGGAGCTGATCCACGCCGCACGCCCCGACCACGTCACGACGAACATCCCGCACGAGAGCGCGTTCGCGCGGGGGGACCACCCCGACCACTCGTGCGTCGGATCACTGGTTCGAGCGGTGGCGCCGGTCGTCGGGATCGCGCCGGGGGCCGTCACCTACTACATCGGTTATCCCTCGCAGCACGAGCCGATCAACGTCGAGGGGGAGGTCCTCGATGCGAAGGTCGAGGTCTACGCGACCTATGCGGCGCAGGACCCCGTGGTCACGTGCGACACCGCAGCGGCCTGCCTCGCCCAACCGGGCTTCGGGCAGTGGCTACGTCGCTCGTACGGCATGACGGAGGGCGAGCTCCGGTTGATCTGAGCCGTCCCTGCTCGCGTCAGCGTCGTTCAGCCGGAGAGCTGGCCCGTTCCGCGATCAGGGCGGCCTCGACCCGCGACGACACCGACAGCTTGCCCAGGATCGAGCTGACGTGGTCTTTGACCGTCGCGGAGCTCAGGTGCAGCCGACGACCGATGTCGGCGTTCGAGTCGCCGGTGGGGAGCCACTCGAGGACGTCGCGCTCGCGGTCGGTCAGGAGAGCGACACGACGCGCGGCGTCGAGGTCGGGTCTTCCCGCGTAACCGTCGACCAGAGCGCGGGAGACCTCCGGCGACAGGACGACCCCACCCGCGGCGAGAGAGCGCACCATCGCCGCGAGGCAGGCGGGATCGGTGTCCTTCACGAGGAAGCCGGAAGCACCGTCTCGCAGGGCCCGGGTGATGGACTCGTCGGCCGCGAACGTCGTCAGGATGCCGACCACGGGCCGATCCGCGTCGTCTCGCAGTGCGGCGAGGATGTCGAGGCCGCTGAGCTCCGGCATCCGGATGTCGAGGAGGACGACGTCGGGATGGAGGGTGCGGATGGCGGCGAGAGCGTCGGGTCCGCCGACCGCGGCGACCACCTCGATGTCGTCCGCCGCGTTGAGGATGAAGGCGAAGCCGGAACGGACGAGCGCCTCATCGTCGACGACAATCACCCGGATCACGACAGTCACTGTACGCCGAGACGACGAAGCCGCCCCGGGGTGAGGGGCGGCAGGCCGGGACGAGGCGCGATACGTGGGGCTCAGCGCCTCGCCCCGGGGTTCAGGAGAGGTCAGTCCTCCGAGACGGTGACGGTGACCTCGATGTTGCCGCGCGTCGCGTTCGAGTAGGGGCAGACCTGGTGGGCCTCGTCGGCGAGCTGCTGGGCGAGATCGCTCTCGATACCGGGCAGAACGACCTCGAGCAGCACGGCCAGCTGGTAGCCGCCCTGGCCGTTGGGGCCGATGTGGACGCGGCCGCCGACCGAGGAGTCCTCGATCTTGACCTTGTGCGCGCGGGCGACGGAGTGCAGGGCGCCGTGGAAGCATGCGGCGTACCCGGCGGCGAACAACTGCTCGGGGTTGGTGCCGGCGCCGGAGCCGCCGAGCTCCTTGGGGGGAGCGACGTCGAGGTCGATGTACGTGCCGGCGGTCACGTGGCCGAGGCGGCCCTGGCCGGTGGAGACGGCTTCGGCGGTGTAGAGAACGTCCATGGTGTTCCTTTCTAGGGACGGTGGGGGTGCGGTCGTCAGGCCGGGTGGCGCGCCGCGTCGGCGTCGCGCACTTCATCGGGGTGATCGCGCAGGTCTTTCATGGCGTCGGTGAGTCGATGCAGCGCATCGATCAGCTCACGGGCGCTGCTGGCGTCGGTGAGGCCGGAGCCCGCGGCGATGCAGCGCGGGACGTGGGCCAGCTCGGTGCGCAAGGCGATGCCTCGCTCGGTCAGCGCCACGGTCACCACGCGTTCGTCATCGGTGCGGCGCGTGCGGGTGAGGTAACCGGCGTTCTCCATGCGGGCGAGCATGGGGGAGAGCGTGCCGGAGTCGAGCTGCAGCGCCTCGCCGAGGCTGCCGACGGTCTGCTCTCCGTCGCTCCACAGGGTGACCAGGGCGATGTACTGCGGGTAGGTGAGGTTCCACGGTTCGAGGAGTGCGCGGTAGGCCTGCGTCGTCGTGCGGTTGGCGGCGTAGAGCGCGAAGCACACGAGCTGATCGACGGCGGGCATGAGGGAACTATTGCACACAACTTGGTTGTGCACAACCAAACTGCCCGCAATCGGTCGGGTGGGTCGAGGAGGTCAGGCTCTGACACTCGGCCGTGAGACAGCGCAACAGGAGGCGCATGGCGGGCACCATCTCGAGCTCGGTGCACCGAGCGATCCCCTCAGCGGCGACCGCGCCTGATCGCCCTCTGCGCGCGAGCCGACGGGTTCGTGCCGTCGGCTCACGCCGGGATGATCATGCTCGATCGGTGCGCTCGCCGCCGTCACCGGTTGCATCGACGGGATGCCGGGTCACCAGCAGCTCCGCTACGCGACGTCGGTCGACCGCGCTCACCTGCAGCGTCGCGCCGTCCACCTCGACGACATCGCCGACGTGGGCGAGGCGACCCAGACGTTCGACCACGAACCCGCCGACGGTGTCGGAGGCTCCGCGAGCCAGTGCGACACCCGTCGCCTCCTCGAAGTCCTGGAGGTTCAGGCGTCCCTCGACGGTCCCGTGCTCTCCCTCCGACAGGGGCTGCTCGGCATCCGTGTCGTACTCGTCGAAGATCTCTCCCACGACCTCCTCGACGAGGTCTTCGAGGGTCACGATCCCGTCGGTGCCGCCGTACTCGTCGACGACGACGGCGATGTGGCTGCCCTCGGCGCGCATCGCGGTGAGCGTCGGCAGGACGCGGGCGGTCGACGGGATGTAGCGGATCTCACGCATGACCGCGCTCAGGGCACGCTCCGGGTCGTCGGTGAGGTCGCGCACGTGGACGAAGCCGACGACGTCGTCGATAGTCTGCTCCGCCACGGGATAGCGCGAGAAGGGCAGATCGCGGACCTGCTCGTAGGCGTCGGCGATCGTGCCGCCGGCGTCGAGGGTCACGACCTCGGGTCGAGGGCGCATGACCTCGCTGACGTGGCGGTCCCGGAGCGAGAGGACGTCGTCGAGGATGCGGCGCTCGTCGGCGGGGAGCCCTTCGTGGCTCGAGACGATGTCGCGCAACTCCTCGTCGGTCAGTTCCTCGCCGGTCTTGTTCGGATCGCCTCCGAGGAGGCGGACGAGCACGTTGGTCGAGATCGACAGCAGCCAGATCACCGGCCGCATGAGCTTCGCGAAGCCGTTCAGCACCGGGGCGACGGCGTAGGCGAACGCGGCGTTGCGCTGGATGGCGAGGCGCTTGGGGACCAGTTCACCGAGCACGAGCGACAGATACGCGATGACGAGGGTCAACGTGATCGTGGCGATCGTGGCTGCGGCGCCCTGGTCGAGGCCGAGGTTGGTGAAGAGGGGCGTGACGGACGGGGCGATCGATGACGCTCCGTACGCTGCGGAGGCGAACCCGGCCACCGTCACCCCGATCTGCACGGCGGAGAGGAACGTGTTGGGGTTGCGCGCGAGGTCGGCGACCTTCTGGCCGCGCCGACCGCGGGCTGCGAGGGCGTTCACCTGACTCTCGCGAAGAGTGACCAGGGCCATCTCGGTCGCAGCGAAGACGCCGCCGACCAGAACGAAGACCACGACCAGCACGATGTTGAGCGCGAGATCGTTCACCGGGTCACCACCGTGACGAGGGGGAGGACATCGCCCGGGGTCACCCGGGCGCCTGGACTGTGACCGTCGGAGGCGTGGCTCATGCACCGAGTGTAGTGAGGGCGCCCGGTCTCGCTTCGGCGTTCGTTCGGGGTTGCGCCGAGTGCGCGGTTCTGCCAGCCGACGCTGCCGTCGCGATCAATACCAAGTCGGCCGCAGTGCGTCAACCGCTCCCTTGCGTCCAGCTTCGACTCGAACCATGGCTGCCATGAGCGAGATCACCGCACACCACGGACTTCTGACCGACATCGACCTCCACGTCGACGACACCGGCGGCACGGGCCGCGCCGTCGTCCTCATCCACGGCTGGCCCCTCTCGGGTGAGTCCTGGGCTCACCAGGTGCCCGCCCTCGAAGCCGCAGGCTACCGCGTCGTGACCTATGACCGTCGCGGTTTCGGGCGCAGCGACAAGCCGCACACCGGCTACGACTACGACACCTTCAGCAACGACCTGGAGGCTGTGCTCGAGGCTCTCGACCTGCGCGACGTCACGCTCGTCGGCTTCTCGATGGGCGGTGGTGAGGTCGCCCGCTACCTGACCCGTCACGGATCCGACCGTGTGCACAGCGTCGTCTTCGCGGCCGCGGTGCCGCCGTATCTCGCCCAGACCGACGACAACCCCGAGGGTCCGCTCGACGACGCGACCGCGGACGGGATGAAGCAGGGTCTGAAGGGCGACGAGAAGGCGTTCTATCACCAGTTCACCACCGACTTCTTCTCCGTCGACGGCACTCTCGCCGTCCCGGAGGCCGAGCGCGCCGAGGCCGAGCGGCTGGCCAACCAGGCCGACCACCACGCCGCCCTGAAGTCGATGGAGGCCTTCGCGACGACGGACTTCCGCGAAGACCTCCCGAACGTGACGGTGCCGGCCCTCGTCATCCACGGTGACAGCGACGGAACCGTGCCCTTCGAGGGGTCGGGCAAGCGCACCCACGAGGCGATCGCCGGCAGCGAGCTGCACGTGGTCGCCGGAGCGCCCCACGGCGTCAACGTCAGCCACGCCGACGAGTTCAACCGCGTGCTGATCGACTTCCTGAAGCGCTGACCCCGCCGCCGCACGCGTCCCCACTCTCGCCCGCACCCGCGGAGGACGCGACGGATGCCGAGATGCCCCGCCACCCGATCGGTGGCGGGGCATCTGTGAGTGAGGGCGCAGGAGGAGTCCCGTGCAGGGGCGGAGTGAGAGGCCCGATTCCCGCCGGGCGGAGGCGGCAGCGTTTGGTCATGGCATCCGAATGGCGTAGTCTCGATCTTTGGTGCCCGCCTCTCTGCGAGCGGGTCGCCCGAACGTGAGCCCTCCACCGGCCCTGTTCTCCCGCCATCGGCGGGGTAACGGACCACCGGAGCGGGATTCACGAACTCCTCCGTTCGATCAAGAAAGCAGCACTACTGTGACGCGCACTTTCACCCCCAAGGCCGCTGAGGTCACGCGCGAGTGGGTCGTTATCGACGCCACCGACGTCGTTCTCGGCCGTCTGGCCTCGCACGCGGCGGTCCTCCTCCGCGGCAAGCACAAGGCGACCTTCGCCAACCACATCGACTCTGGTGACTTCGTCATCGTGATCAACGCCGAAAAGGTCGCGCTCACGGGCCAGAAGCTCACGCAGAAGAAGGCCTACCGCCACTCGGGCTTCCCGGGCGGACTGAAGTCCGTCACCTACGACGAACTTCTCGAGAAGAACCCTGTCCGCGCGGTCGAGAAGGCCATCCGCGGCATGCTGCCCAAGAACAGCCTCGGCGCGGCGCAGCTCAAGAAGCTCAAGGTCTACCGTGGCGCCGAGCACCCCCACGGTGCTCAGCAGCCCACGGCATACACCTTCGACCAGGTCGCCCAGTAAGCGCCGCCGGATAAGGACGAAACAGTGTCGAACATCGACTCCAGCAACTACAGCACCGAGACGCCGGCCGAGCAGTCGGTCGTCGCCACCGAGCGCCCCGTGCTCTCGGTTCCCGGCGCAGCCGTGGGCCGTCGCAAGCAGGCAATCGCCCGCGTGCGTCTCGTTCCCGGCTCGGGCACGATCACGGTCAACGGCCGCACGATCGAGGACTACTTCCCGAACAAGCTGCACCAGCAGCTGATCAACGACCCGTTCACGGTGCTCGAGCTCGCCGGCTCGTACGACGTGATCGCGCGCATCTCCGGTGGTGGCCCCTCGGGTCAGGCCGGCGCGCTGCGCCTGGGCATCGCTCGCGCGCTCAACGAGATCGACGCCGAGAACAACCGCCCGACCCTCAAGAAGGCCGGCTTCCTCTCGCGTGACGCTCGCGTCAAGGAGCGCAAGAAGGCCGGTCTCAAGAAGGCCCGCAAGGCGCCTCAGTACTCCAAGCGCTGAGTTCGATCCTCCGTATGCCTCTCTTCGGCACGGACGGGGTGCGGGGGCTGGCCAACGGCCTCCTCACCGCCGAACTCGCGCTGCACCTGGCCCAGGCGACTGCTGTCGTCCTGGGCCAGGGCCGTTCTGCGGAAGCGCGCAAGGCCGAGGGCCGTCGCCTCACGGCCGTCGTCGCCCGCGACCCGCGTGTCTCGGGGGAGTTCCTCTCGGCCGCGGTCGCCGCAGGCCTGGCCTCCTCCGGTGTCGACGTTCTCGACGCCGGCGTCATCCCCACTCCAGCCACCGCGTTCCTCATCGCCGACCACGACGCCGACTTCGGCGTGATGGTGTCGGCGTCGCACAACCCGGCCCCTGACAACGGCATCAAGATCTTCGCCCGTGGCGGAACCAAGCTGCCCGACATCGTCGAGCAGCGCATCGAGAGCGCCCTCGAAGGCGAGCGGCTGCAGCCCACCGGCGCGGGAGTCGGGCGCATTCGTCGTTTCGCCGACGCCGAGGACCGCTACGTGCTGCACCTTCTCGGGTCTCTGCCGCACCGTCTCGACGGCATCCACGTCGTCCTCGACTGCGCCCACGGCGCGGCGGCGGGCGTGTCGCCCGAGACCTTCAAGGACGCGGGCGCCCAGGTGACGGTCATCGGAGCCGAGCCCGACGGCTTGAACATCAACGACGGCGTGGGCTCGACGCACCTCGACGTGCTCGCCGAGGCCGTCGTACGTCTGGGCGCCGACGTCGGCATCGCCCACGACGGTGACGCCGACCGCTGCCTCGCCGTCGACGCGCAGGGCAAGATCGTCGACGGCGATCAGATCATGGCGATCCTCGCGGTCGCGATGAAGGAGCGCGGGGCGCTCGCCGATGACACGCTCGTGGCGACGGTCATGAGCAACCTGGGACTCCACCGTGCGATGCAGGCCCACGGCATCCGGGTTCTGCAGACCGGCGTGGGTGACCGCTATGTGCTCGAAGCGATGAACGAGGGCGGCTACTCCCTCGGCGGCGAGCAGTCCGGACACGTGATCATGAGCGATTTCGCCACCACCGGTGACGGCCTCTTGACCGGCCTGCACCTCGTGGCCGAGATGGCCCGTCAAGACAAGACGCTGGCTGAGCTCGCCTCGATCATGACCGTCTACCCGCAGGTGCTGGTGAACGTGCGCGGCGTGGATCGCGACGGCGTGAGCGACGAGGGCGTCCAGCGAGCCGTGGCCGCGTCGACGGCCGAGCTCGGCGACTCCGGTCGTGTGCTGCTGCGCGCGTCGGGCACCGAGCAGCTCGTGCGAGTGATGGTCGAAGCGGCCTCCGAAGAGGACGCCCGCGCACACGCCGATCGGCTGGCCGAGGTCGTGCGGGAGCGCCTCGCCCTCTGACCCCGGAGGACGGGGCGGACGTGCGTCGAGCACGCCCGCCCCGTCCTCGATCGGCGCTGACGTCCGCGGAGGTCCCGTCGAAGGGATGCCGCGGTGATCAGTACTCGAGCGATTCGATGTAGCGCAGCAGGACGCCCTCGCGCAGCGCCCAGGGTGAGACCTCGAGCTCCTCGACATCGAGCGCTTTCATGGCGCGCTCGACGACGACCGCGGCGGCCACGATCTGGAACGTGCGGTCGGCGGTGATGCCCGGCAGGGCCTCGCGTGCGTCGGCGGGGATGCGAGCGAGCCGCGGGATCCAGTCCTTCAGCTCTCTGCGAGGCAGCACCATGCGGTCGATGCCCGACCAGCCGGGGACGGGATAGCCCGCCAGTTTCGCGAGCGATCGGATGGCCTTGGACGACCCCACCACGTGGTCGGGGCGCGGGAGGGCGGCGAAGCGCTCGGCGACGGGGGCGAGGACGGATGCCGCGTGCTGACGCAGCGCGTCGATCTCCTCGCCGCTGGGAGGGTCGTGGGGGAGGAACTGCACCGTGGAGCGTCCCGCGCCGAGCGGCACGGACTCGGCGAGATCGGGGAGCTCGTCGGCGCCGCCCGCGATCTCGAGGGAGCCGCCGCCGATGTCGAACAGCAGGATCTGCCCCGCCGACCAGCCGAACCAGCGCCTCACCGCGAGGTAGGTGAAGCGGGCCTCGGTCTCCCCGCCCAGAACCTGGAGGGGCTGTCCGAGCGCTTCCTCGATGAGGGCGATGACCTCCTCTCCGTTGGTCGCGTCGCGCACCGCGGAGGTGGCCGTGGCGAGGAGCTCGTCGACCCGCTCGGCGCGGGCGCGATCGCGCGCGGCGGTCACGGCATCCACCAGTCCCCGCACACCCTCCTGCGAGATGGACCCGTCGGGCAGCAGGTAGCGCATCAGCCGGAGCACGGAGCGGTGCGAGGTGGTGGCGGTCGGTCGTCCTCCCGCCCGGGCGTTCGCGACGAGCAGGTGGACGGTGTTCGAACCGATGTCGAGGACTCCCAGGCGCACGACCCGAGCGTAGTGGCCGCGGAGAGACGGCCGGGGTCGGCGAGGGAGGGTGACGCCCCGGGTAGCATGAGCGGGTGTCCGCCGCCGAGACCGAGACCGCAGCTCCCGCGCCGTCGCTGAGCCCCTACCGTCAGATCGACCGCGACGACTGGGCTCGCATGGCCGGTGGGCTGGAGCAGCCGCTGACGGAGAACGAGATCGTGCAGTTGCGCGGCATCGGTGACCGGCTGGACCCCCGCGAGGTCGCCGAGGTCTACCTGCCGTTGAGTCGTCTGTTGAGCCTGTACGCGCGGGCCACCCGTCGGCTCGGTGCCGACACGAGCACCTTCCTGGGGGAGCCGGATGCCACGACTCCCTTCGTGATCGGAGTCGCCGGGTCTGTGGCGGTGGGCAAGTCGACCATCGCGCGTCTGCTGCGCGAGCTGATGAGCCGCTGGCCCGACACCCCTCGGGTGGAGCTGGTGACCACCGACGGATTCCTCTATTCGAACGCTGAGTTGGAACGGCGCGGTCTCATGGACCGCAAGGGCTTCCCGGAGTCGTACGACCGGCGGGCGCTCGTGGAGTTCCTCAGCGAGGTGAAGTCGGGTGCGGAGGAGGCGCGGGCTCCGTTCTACTCCCACGTGCGATACGACATCATGCCCGACGCGCACGTCACGGTTCATCGACCCGACGTCGTCATCGTCGAGGGGCTGAACGTGCTCCAGCCGCCGCCGTCGCCGAACGAAGTGGCCGTCAGCGATCTGTTCGACTTCTCGATCTACGTCGATGCCGATGCGGCGCACATCGAACGCTGGTACGTCGACCGCTTCCTCGCGCTGCGCGACAACGCCTTCACCAATCCGACCTCGTTCTTCAAGGTCTTCGCCGACATCAGCGACGAAGAGGCCGTCGAGCGTGCGCTCGGATACTGGCGCGAGATCAACCTGCCGAACCTCGAAGAGAACGTGCTGCCCACGCGCCATCGCGCGAAGCTCGTGCTTCAGAAGGGTGCCGACCACACGGTCGAGACCGTGCTGCTCCGCAAGCTCTGAACGGGCCGGCCCGGGAGCGACCTGGTCTCCGCCGTGCGGCTCCGAAATCGCTCGGGCCCGGCTCCCGAGCGGCCGCGGAGGGGTTTGCTCAGCCCCGCCACGTAGACTCGAATCCATGTGCGGAATCATCGGGTACGTGGGTCCTCGGCAGAGCCAGGACATCCTTCTGGCGGGTCTGTCGCGTCTGGAGTACCGGGGGTACGACTCCGCCGGGATCGCCGTGATCGACGGCGACGGGCGGCTCGACATGCGCAAGCGCGCGGGAAAGCTCGCCGTGCTGCGTGACGACCTCGAGTCCACGCCCATGCCGAACGGCACCACCGGCATCGGTCACACCCGCTGGGCTACGCACGGTGGACCCACCGACGCGAACGCCCACCCGCACCTGGCTGACGACGACAAGCTCGCCGTGATCCACAACGGCATCATCGAGAACTTCGCCGAGCTCAAGAGCGAGCTCGTCGGCGACGGCTTCGCGTTCCGCAGCGAGACCGACACCGAGGTCGCCGCGGTCATGATCGGTCGCGAGTACGCGCGCACCAAAGACCTGGTGCAGGCGTTCCGCTCGGTCGTGTCGCGACTCGAGGGGGCGTACACGCTCCTCGCGATGCACGAGGATCACCCGGGCCTGGTCGTCGGTGCCCGCCGCAACTCGCCGCTCGTGATCGGTCTGGGCGAGGGAGAGAACTTCCTCGGCTCCGACGTCGCCGCCTTCGTCGAGCACACGCGCAACGCGCTGGCCATCGGCCAGGACGAGATCGTGGCCATCACCCCCGAGGGTGTCGAGGTCACGGACTTCTCGGGCGCCCCCGTCGAGGTCGAGGCTTTCGAGGTCACCTGGGACGCCTCGGCCGCGGAGAAGGGCGGCTGGTCATCGTTCATGGCCAAGGAGGTCTCGGAGGAGCCCGAGGCCGTCGCCAACACCATCCGCGGTCGCATCCACGAGGGCCGGGTCGAGATCCCCGAGCTCGACGGCATGGACGACTTCCTCGCCGACATCGACCGTATCCTCGTCATCGCGTGCGGCACGGCGGCGTACGCCGGCATGGTCGGCAAGTACGCCCTCGAGACCTGGACCCGTGTCCCCGTCGACGTCGAGCTGGCGCACGAGTTCCGCTACCGCAACCCCGTGCTCACCCCCCGCACGCTGGTCGTCTCGATCAGTCAGTCGGGCGAGACCATGGACACCCTGATGGCTGTCAAGTACGCGCGTTCGCGCGGTGCCAAGACCCTGTCGATCTGCAACACCCAGGGGGCGACGATCCCGCGCGAATCCGACGCGATCGTCTACACGCACGCGGGTCCCGAGGTCGCCGTCGCCTCGACGAAGGCATTCGTCGCGCAGATCACCGCTCTCTACCTGCTCGCCCTGCACGTCGGCCGCGTCCGCGGTGCGGTCGATCCGGTCGTCGCCGTCGAGGCCGTGACCGAGCTCGAGGCGGTGCCCGGCAAGATCGCGCGCGTGCTCGAGACCGAGCAGGCCCGGATCGAGCAGCTCGCGCACTGGATGGCCGACACCCGATCGGTGCTGTTCCTCGGCCGCAATGTCGGTTACCCGATCGCGCTCGAAGGAGCGCTCAAGCTCAAAGAGCTCGCCTACATCCACGCCGAGGGCTTCGCCGCCGGTGAGCTCAAGCACGGCCCGATCGCGCTCATCGAGCCCGGTCAGCCGGTCTTCGTCGTCGTTCCCAGCCCTCGCGGCTCGGGCGAGATGCACAAGAAGGTCGTCTCGAACATCGAGGAGATCCGTGCCCGCGGTGCCCGTGTCATCGCGATCGCCGAAGAGGGAGACGTCGCCGTGCTCCCCGCGGCCGACGAGGTGCTGCGCATCCCGTTGGCGGCGCCGATGTTCGAGCCGCTCCTGGCCGTCGTGCCGCTGCACATCTTCGCGATGGGCCTGGCCGAGGCGAAGGGGCTCGACGTGGACCAGCCGCGCAACCTCGCCAAGTCGGTGACGGTCGAATAGACACCGCATCGAAGGGGCCGGATGCCGTGGCATCCGGCCCCTTCGTCGTCTCGGTGTCCGCAGGCACCGGCAGAATAAGAGTGAAGTCGAGAGGGGAGCGCACGTGATCGTCGGTATCGGCGTCGACCTCGTCGACGTTCCGCGGTTCGAGGAGCATCTGCGGCGTACCCCTCGGCTCATTCCCCGCCTGTTCTCGGCGACCGAGCGCACGCTCAAGCCCCGCTCCCTGGCGGCGCGGTACGCGGCGAAAGAAGCCCTGATCAAGGCGCTGGGCGGATCCGACGGCGTGCACTGGATCGACATCGAGGTCACCTCGGAGGCGTCGGGACGTCCGGTCTTCTCGCTCAGCGGCGAGACGGCTGCCACGGTCGCCCGCCGGGGGATCACGGCCCTGCATCTGTCGATGTCGCACGACGCGGGGCTGGCGACGGCGTATGTCATCGCCGAATCCCGCGCGGGCGCCGAGGCCCCGGCATCCGTGAATCCGCCCACTCGAGAGGACGACGCATGACGATGGCACCGGGAGTGCTGCGCGAAGCGATGATCGACGTCGATGCGATCACCGAGAACGTCCGTCATCTGCGCGCGTTGACGGGGTCGGAGATCATCGCGGTCGTCAAGGCCGCCGGGTACGGGCACGGGGCTCACCGCACAGCCGTCGCTGCGCTTCGCGGAGGGGCGACGCGCATCGGCGTGTCCGACATCGACGAGGCGCTGGCTCTGCGCCGCGCCGGCATCACCGCCCCGCTCTTCGCCTGGCTGCACGCTCCGGGCGCATCGTTCGTCGAGGCCGTGCGCGAAGAGATCGAGCTCGGTATCTCCGACATCGACCAGCTGCTCCGCGCGGCCGAGGCCGCTCACGGTGAGCGACCCGCGACCGTGCACCTCAAGATCGAGACCGGGCTGTCTCGAAACGGCATCGCCCCCGCCGAATGGCGCATGGTGTTCTCCGAGGCCGCGCGTCTCGAGCGCATCGGCCGGCTGCGCGTGGTCGGGCTGTTCTCGCACCTGTCGAACACGAGCGAGGCCGACGATCGCGCCGCTCTCGCCCGGTTCGAAGAAGGAGTGGTGCTCGCGGCGTCCGTGGGGCTGAATCCGCCGCTGCGGCACATCGCGGCCACGAACGCGGCCATCGCGCTACCCGAGACCCGGCTCGGGTGCGTGCGGATCGGCATCGGTCTGTACGGCATCTCCCCGTTCGAGCATCGCTCGTCGGCCGACCTGGGCCTGCGCCCGGCCATGACCCTGCGCGGCGCGGTCGCGGCCGTCCGGCGGGTTCCTGCGGGCACGGGGGTGTCCTACGGATACGACTACCGCACCGACCGCGAGACGACGCTCGCGCTGGTCCCCCTCGGCTACGCCGACGGCGTGCCCCGGCAGGCTTCGGGTCGGGGGCCGGTCTCGATCAACGGCCGCCGGTTCACCGTGGCCGGACGCATCGCGATGGACCAGTTCATCGTCGATGTGGGCGATCACCCGGTCGCGGTGGGCGACGAGGTCGTCCTCTTCGGAGACCCGACCCTGGGCGTGCCTTCGGCGCGGGACTGGGCGGATGCCGCCGACACCATCGACTACGAGATCGTCACGCGCGTCGGCGTGCGCGTGCCCCGACGGGAGGTCCGCGCGTGAGTGTTCCCGACGCACTGCTCGGCGAGCGGGTGATCGAGAGCCCGAGCGACATGGAGGAGCTGGGCCGGCAGATCGGCCGCGCACTGGCCCCGGGCGACGTGGTCGTGCTGACCGGGCCTCTCGGCGCCGGCAAGACGACCCTGACCCGGGGAATCGGCGAGGGGCTCGGCATCCGGGGTCCCGTCCAGAGCCCCACCTTCGTGATCGCCCGCACCCATCCCTCGTTGGTCGGGGGCACCCCTCTCGTGCACGTCGACGCCTATCGACTGGGGGCCGCGGTCGAGCTCGATGATCTCGACATCGACGTCGCGGGTTCCGCGGTGATCGTGGAGTGGGGCCGCGGCGTCGCGGAGTACCTCGCCGACACGTGGTGGGAGATCGAGATCGACCGTCAGGTCGGGGGACGCGGGGTCGACAACGCCTGCGGCGAGATCGCCGTGCACACCGTCGAGCTCGACGCCGACGCCCCGCGGCGGGTCACGATCTCGCGTCTGCCCTGAACCCCGCTCGACGCGCAGAGGCGCCGCCGGATCTTCCCCCTCTTCCGCGCGATGCCGGGGCGCGGTCCGCAGCCCACACCTCGCGCAGCGCGCGCAGGGTCTCGACCGGTTGCTCGACGTGGGCGAAGTGCCCGCTCTCTTCCAGAACACGGTCGTCGTAGTCGCGCATCAGTCGCTCCCACTGGCGGGCGTCGCGCTCGGCGACGAAGACATCGCCCGCACCCCGGACGGAGCGCACCGGGCACGAGATGCGTCGCCACACGCCGTCGTCGTGCGCGCGAGAGAGGTGGGCCGCGGACAGGAAGGCCGAGGGACGGATCTCGTCGGCGAGATCGTCGGTCACCGACCGGTCAACGCTCTCCGGATGCCGGAAGAGCGGGCGAGAGAGGCTGTGCAACGCTCCCGTGCGACGCAGTAGGCGCAGCAGCGGGCGGGCGAGGGGGCCGAGACCGCGCAACACCCGCATGGCGAGAACCATCCCCGCCAACCACGGCAGCCTCGGAGCCTGACGGAACGGCCGCCGGGCGACGGCGCGCGCACCGGCGCCGCTGGGGGAGACCACCCCGACCGCGACGGTCTCACGGGGGAAGCGGGCTGCGACGTCGAGAGCGATCACGCCCCCGAGCGAGTGCCCGACGACGCGCCATCTCGGGTAGCCGAGTGCGCGGGCGACGCCGGCTACCGCCACCGCGATCTCGGCCGGCTCCGGCACCGGCCCCGGCGTCTCGCCCCAGCCCGGGAGATCGACCGCGACGACGTCCGACAGGGGGAGGCGGAGCTGGTCGCTCGCCGCGATCATCGGACGCCACGTACGCCACGACCCGGCCGCGCCGTGCAGCAGGATCGTGGCGACGGGGCTCCCCGACCGCCGACCCGCGTGCACCACGATCGGCGCCGCCCCGGTGGGGACGACGACGCGGCGGAGGCCGAGGTCGTCATGATCCATGCCCCCTCTTCGGAGCGGAGGGGGAGTTCGGATGCCGCCGAGGAGCGGCCGGATACGCTGGATGCGTGATTCTCGGCATCGACACCTCCCTCGGCACCGCCGTCGCCGCGATCGCCCGCGACGGAGAGGTGCTCGCCGACGAGCAGAGCTCCAACCCGCTCGGCCACGCCGAGGTGATCGGCGATCTCCTGCGCCGGGCCACGGTCGCAGCCCCCGCCCCCACGCACGTCGCTGTCGGCATGGGCCCCGGTCCCTTCACCGGGTTGCGGGTGGGTATCGCCACCGCTCGGGTGTACGCCCTCGGCCGCGGCATCCCCGCCGTCCCCGTGCCGAGCCACGACGGCATCGCCCTCGGTCTCCTCCTCTCCGACGCGCTCACGGGGACCGACACCGGTCGCTTCGCCGTCGTCACCGACGCGCGGCGCAGGGAGTTCGCCTACAGCGTCTACGAGGGCATCGACGACGACGGTCTTCCCGTGCGGGTGTCGGACGCGCAGCTGAGCCCTCGCGACGACCTCGACGCCCGGCTGGTTGCCGCAGGCGCCCGTCGATACGACGCCACCACCGTGTCGGCCGCGATGATCGCGCTCGCCGCGGCGCGAGCCCTCGACGCCGGCCGCACGCTCGCGGACTCCGAGCCCCTCTACCTGCGCAGCCCCGATGTGGTCGCCGCGCACGCGCCCAAGCGGGTGAGCTGATGGCGACCCGCACCGCGACCGTCGCCGATCTCGACGGCATCATGGCGCTCGAGCGCGCCTCGTTCCCGACGGATGCGTGGAGCCCGGCGATGATGCGCGAAGAACTCGCCTCACCGCACGGCTGGTACGTCGTCGTCGAAGAGGCGGGTCGACTCGTCGGCTACGCGGGGCTTCGCGCGGTGCGCGGGGCCCGGGATGCCGACATCCAGACGATCACCATCTCCGAGGCCGCGCGCGGCCGGGGGCGGGGCCGGGCTCTGCTGACGGCTCTGCTGGAGGAGGCCGTTCGCCGCGAGGTGCACGACGTGTTCCTCGAAGTCCGCGCCGACAACCCCGTCGCGCAGAAGCTGTATCTCTCCGAGGGCTTCGCCGAGGTCGGTCGCCGCCCCCGGTACTACCAACCCGACGACGTCGACGCGATCGTCATGCAGCTCGATCTGCGCGGGTGGGCCGGGCGGCGGGCGGAGACCGCGGGCATCCCGGCATCCGGTCTCGAAGGACCGGACCGGTCTCACGGAATCGGATCGGAGGCGCCGGGAGATTCGATTCCCCTGCCCTCGTCCGAATCCACGCCACCGACCGCCTCCGGAAAGGGCTGGTGCTGATGAACGCGCCCCTCGTACTCGGTATCGAGACCAGTTGCGACGAGACGGGCATCGGCATCGTCCGCGGCCGACAGCTGCTCAGCAACACGATCGCCTCGAGCATGGACGAGCACGCCCGCTACGGCGGGGTGGTGCCCGAAGTCGCCGCGCGCGCCCACCTCGAGGCGCTGCAGCCTTCGATCGACGCGGCGCTCGCCGAGGCCGGCGTCACCCTCGGCGACCTCGACGCCGTGGCCGTGACGAGCGGTCCGGGTCTCGCGGGGGCCCTGATGGTCGGGGTGGGCGCCGCCAAGGGGCTCGCCGTCGCCCTCGACAAGCCTCTCTACGCCGTCAACCACCTGGTCGGGCACATCGCCGCGGACATCCTCGACGCCGACGCGGGAGAACTCGAGTACCCCACCGTCGCCCTTCTCGTCAGCGGTGGGCACACCTCGCTCCTGCTGGTCCGCGACCTGACGAGCGATGTCGAGCTCCTCGGCGAGACGATGGACGACGCAGCGGGCGAGGCCTTCGACAAGGTCGCGCGCCTGCTGAAGCTGCCGTACCCCGGTGGCCCGGAGATCGATCGGGTCGCCGCCTCGGGCGACCCCACCGCGATCCGATTCCCGCGCGGGCTCTCGCGGGCCTCCGACATGGCATCCCACCGCTACGACTTCTCGTTCTCGGGCCTGAAGACGGCCGTGGCTCGGTGGGTCGAACAGCACGAGGCCGCGGGCGAGCTCGTCCCGGTCGCCGACGTGGCCGCCTCGTTCCGAGAGGCCGTCGTCGACGTGCTCGTGACCAAGGCCCTCGACGCCTGCGAGCGTCACGGCGTTCCCCGCCTGCTGCTGGGCGGAGGCGTCATCGCCAACAAGCGCCTACGTGATGTCGCCCTCGAGCGGGCCGCGGCCGCCGGTGTGACCGTGCGCATCCCGCCACTGCGCCTGTGCACCGACAACGGCGCGATGATCGCCGCTCTCGCTGCGGAACTCATCTCGTCGGGTCGCCGCCCCTCGACCCTCGCCTTCGGAGCGGACTCGACGCTGCCCGTCACCGAGATCCAGGTGGCGGAGGATCCGGATGCCGACGCCCCGGCGCCACGCGCAGGAACGACGCTGTGACCGACACGCCGCCGCCCACCCGCCGCGCACGCAAGGAAGAGGCCGGCCCCGCAGTCGACCTTCCCCCCGTGCCGCCCCTGCCCGCCGGCGTCCGCGCCGCGGGGTCAGAGATCGTCGCCCCCGAGGTGGACGACGACAACCGTCTGCCCACCGCCCAGCTCGAGATGGCGGCGTTCGGCGATCACCTGATCCCGTATGCGCCGCCCGTCCCTCCGAAGCCGCCGTCCGTCGCGCCCTGGGCCCTCGGCGTGGCGGTCATCGCACTGGCGGCCGCGTTGTTCACCGGCTGGCTGCTTCCGGTCGGTGTGATCGGCTCGACTCTCGCGATGGTCTCGCTCCGGCGGGCCCACGACAGCCGCCGGGTCGCCGTGTGGGCCCTGGCGCTCGCGCTGCTCTCCGTCGCGTTCAGCGTCGGCTGGCTGGTCTGGGGCTTCTCGCAGCTCGCCGTCGGGTGAGCGGAGCCGTCAGACGCGGTCGGCCAGCAGCGCGAGACGCTTCGACCCCACGCGCGTGAGGATGAGCGTGGCTGAGGAATCCCCGCGCAGAGCGAGCTTCTTCCGCAGCACCGCCGGGTCGACGTCGACGCCGCGCTTCTTGATCTCCAGCGTGCCGATGCCCCGCGCGCGCAACGCCTGCGCGAGTTTCTTCGGGTCGGCGGGCAGCTGCTCGCGCACCCGGAACGACGACACGAACGGGCTCGTCAACGCCGCATCCGAGGTGAGGTAGGCGATGCCGGGAGCGAGCATGCCGGCATCCAGGGCTCGACCGACCTCGCCGATGAGACGCGCGCGGATGACGGCCCCGTCGGGTTCGTGCACGAACTCGCCGAGCTCGCGCTCCTCGACGTCGGGGCTGTCGCCCGGGGCGGTGAGCTCCCACGCGTCGTCGGCGCGCACGACGAGTGCCGCGCGGCGAACGCCCTCGCGGGCGAGAGCGCCGGCCCAGAGCACGAGCTCGATCGTCGAACCGTCGGCGCTGATCCACTGCGCCTCGAACTCGTCGGGGATCTGCGAGCGGTCGAAGCCCGGCCCGAGCTTCACGCCGCCCGGCGTCTTCCTCAACTGTTCGAAGACCCACTCGAGCGAGGGCGACCACTCGGCCGACGACACCTGTCGCGTCTCGGCATGACCGGCGGTGCGTCGCGCGGGGTCGAGCCACACGGCATCCGTCGCGCCCAGGTCCACGTCTTCGGCGCGCGCGTGCCGCACCGTCGCCGCGTCGCCGAAGGGGGCGAGGTTGTAGGCGGCGATGGCGGCGGTCACCTCGTCGGCGTCGACGGCGTGGACCCGGATGCCGAGGCCCGCCATCCCGAGGGCGTCACCGCCGATCCCGCACCCGAGGTCCGCCACGCTGTCGATCCCCGCGGCGCGGAAGCGGCCGGCGTGACGGGCGGCGATCGAGAGGCGGGTGGCCTGCTCGAGGCCGGCGCGCGTGAAGAGCATGCGGTCGGCGAAGGGTCCGAACTTCGCCGTCGCGCGCGCCCGCAGGCGTGCTTGGCCGACGACGGCCGACACGAGATCGGGGGAGTGGCCGGCGGCCCGCAGGCGCGACACCGACCGGGCGACCTCATCGACCGAATCGAGGGTGCCCACCTCGTCGAGGAGGCGCAGGCCCTCGGGCGTGAGCAGGGCGGTCAGCTCGCTGGTATCCACTGATTCAGCCTAGGCGGGGGTTCTTGCTGGCACTCGCGTTGCGTGAGTGCCAGCGCTTCTCTACACTCGAATTAGCACTCTCCCCGCGTGAGTGCTGACAAGTCTTCTGTAACGAGAAAGAAGAGGTAGACCGTGTCGGTTTCCATCAAGCCGCTCGAGGACCGCATCGTCATCAAGCAGGTCGAGGCTGAGCAGACCACTGCGAGTGGTCTCGTCATCCCCGACACCGCCAAGGAGAAGCCGCAGGAGGGCGAAGTCGTCGCCGTCGGCCCCGGCCGCATCGACGACAACGGCAACCGTGTCCCCCTCGACGTCGCCGTCGGCGACCGCGTGCTCTACAGCAAGTACGGCGGCACCGAGGTCAAGTTCGGCGCCGACGAGTACCTCGTGCTCTCGGCTCGCGACGTCCTGGCGGTCGTCGTCCGCTGATCGAGTGAGATCGTTCGAAGGCCCCGGATGCCACGGCATCCGGGGCCTTCTTCGTGCCCGCCGACGGAGTCCGAGGTGGCAGGAAAGACGCGACGGTCGGCGCTCCGAGTCGTCGAGGGGACCCCTAGGCTGAAGCGGTGACCCCCGCTCCTCCCGCTCCGACCGGCGGGAGCACCCGCGGAGCGTTGTACGCGCTCGGCGCGTACCTGCTCTGGGGCGTCCTCCCCCTCTACTTCCTGCAGCTCAAGCCCACCGGCCCGTTCGAGGTGGTCGCCTGGCGGATCATCCTCGCGTTCGTGTTCTGCCTGCTGCTGTTGACGGTGCTGCGCACGTGGCGGCCGTTCCTCGCGATCGTGCGGCAGCCGCGGCTCATGGGGCTCACCGCGTTGGCGGGCGTACTCATCTACATCAACTGGCAGACCTACCTCTACGGCGCTTTGACGAACCACGTCATCGAGACGAGCCTCGGCTACTTCATCAACCCCATCGTGACGGTGCTGCTCGGGGTGATCGTGCTCCGTGAGCGGCTGCGCGTCGTGCCGTGGATCGCCATCGGCCTGGCGGTCGTCGCGGTCGCGGTCATCGTCATCGGCTATGGCGCTTTCCCCTGGATCGCCCTGACCCTCGCCTTCTCGTTCGGCTTCTACGGTCTGGTGAAGAAGCAGATCGGACCGGCGGTGGATGCCGTGAGCGGGCTAGCCCTCGAGTCGCTGTGGCTGCTCCCGGTCGCGGCGATCCAGCTGGGGTTCGTCGCGAACCTCACCGGCATCACCCTGGGCACGGCGGGAGCACTGCACACCGGTCTGCTCCTGCTCGCGGGAGCCGTCACCGCCGTCCCCCTCCTGCTGTTCGCCTCGGGGGCGCGGCGCGTACCGCTCACCGTCATCGGCCTGCTGCAGTTCGTCGCGCCCATCATCCAGTTCGGGATCGGCGTATGGGTGCTGCACGAACCCATGACCCTCGAACGGTGGATCGGGTTCGCACTCGTGTGGGCGGCGCTCGTGATCCTCAGCGTCGACTCCGTCGTCGCCTCGCGGCGTCATCGCCGGGCTGCGGTGGACGTGTCCGAGCCCGTTTGACCTGTTTCTTTCGTTTCGCGGCTCGGAATTGCCGCGCAAAAGTAACGATTAGGTCGCGTAATCGACCGTTAACACATTGCAACATCGCGGCTACAAGTGCGCCATTAGGTTTGTCACAATCCGAGCGGGTTATCCGCGCGGTTCCAACTCACCAAGGAGCACCCATATGAGTGTCCTCTCCCGTTCGCGTGCGGCGAAGGTCATCGGCGGTTTCGCCGTGGTCGGCGTCACCGCGCTCGTCCTCGCCGGTTGTACCGGTACCAGCACTCCGTCCGACTCCGGCAACGCCGCCGGTGGAGGCGACTTCCCGATCGACTGCAACGCCGCCGAACCCGCCTCGTACACGCCCGAGTACTCGTCGACTTCGACCGGCCCCGCCAAAGACCTCACGTACAACATCGGCACGGCGCTGCCCGTCACCGGTAACCTCGCCTTCCTCGGCCCGCCCGAGATCGCCGGCACCGAGCTCGCGGCCGCCGATGTCAACGCCGCAGCCAAGGGCGTGAACATCAACCTTCTCCAGGGCGACTCGGGTGACACCGACAACAAGGCCTACGAGACCGAGATCCCGCGCCTGCTGGGTGCGGGTGCGACGGCGATCGTCGGTGCCGCGTCGTCGGGAACCTCGCTGCAGTTCATCGACCAGGTCATCGCGGCGAACGCCGTGCAGATCTCGCCTGCCAACACCTCGGCTGCCTTCACCGGGTACAACGACAAGGGCCTGTACTGGCGGACTGCTCCCTCGGACGTGCTCCAAGGCGAGGTCCTCGGCAACCTGATCGCCTCCGAGGGCAACGAGACCCTCGGCATGATCGTGCTGAACGACTCGTACGGCACCGGTCTCGCGTGCTTCACCAAAAAGGCGTTCGAGGGTGCCGGCGGATCCGTCGTGGCCACCAGCCTCTACAACACCGGTGACACGAACTTCTCGGCGCAGATCGAGGACGTCCTGGCCCAGAAGCCCGATGCGATCGCCCTGATCACGTTCGACGAGGTCTCGACGATCATCCCCGACCTGACCGCCAGCTTCGCGAAGGACAAGCTGTTCTTCGTCGACGGCAACCTGAAGAACTTCGGTACGCAGTTCCCGAACGGCACCCTCACCGGCGCCAAGGGGACCTACCCGAGCGTCGATCCCGACTCGACGGCGACTTTCCGCAGCACGCTGGAGTCGTTCTGGACCGGTAAGGGCAACCCCAAGCTCGACGACTTCACCTATGCCCCCGAGTCGTACGACTCGGTCATCCTCCTCGCCCTCGCGGCGCTGAAGGCGGGCTCGGCGGCCGGTCCCGACGTGGCTGCCAACATGCAGGCGGTCTCGGGCGGTACGGGCGGTGGCACGAAGTGCACCACCTACGCCGCGTGCGCCGACATCATCATCGGCGGCGGCGAGGCCGACTACGACGGCGTCTCGGGCCCGATCACGTTCAACGACGTGGGCGACCCGACGCAGGCCACCATCGGTGTCTTCGAGTACGGCGACGACAACAACTACAGCTGGCTCCGCGCCGGTTGATCGGTTCCCCGTGAAGGGCCCCGGGACTTCGGTCCCGGGGCCCTTTCCCGTACGCGGGGGGGGGGGAGAGACCGTTCCGCGGCGCGGCCACGGCATCCGCGCACCTTCAGCTCCCTGCGGGCGGCGCGCACCTCGAACGATTGGCCGCGAAGGTTCCGGGCGGGGTGCGTTCGTCCGCATTCGAAAAGGCCCGGACGGTGAGGCGTCCACAGGCTCTGACCGCGGCCTCGTGGCAGGCGCACGTCAGCACGAGGCGGCGTCGGAGGGGCCCAGCTAGTCGGCGCGGACCGTAGAGCGAATGAGAAGCCTCGGGTCCGTGGCATCCGTTCTCCCGCCTCGCCCGGGCGGGACATCGCGTCCGCTGCAACGAGCGGCCCGACGACGGCGCGCACTGACCTCCGAGAAGGGCACGTCGTCACCTTCGAAGCGGTTAGGGCGGGGAAGCCGGGCGGGCGCACCTCGGCGGCAAAGCGGAAGGCCCGAGCCCCTGGGGGACTCGGGCCTTCCGGCGGGGGCTCGGCTCAGGTGCCGAGCGTGCCCAGGTACAGGCCGATCACGGCCGGGTCGTCCATGAGCTCGCGACCGGTGCCGGTATAGGCGTCGCGGCCCTGGTCGAGCACGTAGCCGCGGTCGCAGATCTGCAGGCAGCGGCGGGCGTTCTGCTCCACCATGATGCAGGTCACCCCGGCCTTGTTGATCTCGGAGACGCGGATGAACGCCTCGTCCTGACGAACCGGAGACAGGCCGGCCGACGGCTCGTCGAGCAGCAGTACCTTCGGGTCCATCATGAGCGCGCGTCCCATGGCGACCATCTGGCGCTCACCGCCCGACAGCGAGCCGGCGCGCTGCTTCAGGCGCTTGGCGAGGTCGGGGAAGATGCTCGTGACGAAGTCGACGCGCTCGTTGAACCCCTTCGGTCGCTGATACAGGCCCATCTGAAGGTTCTCCGCGATCGTCAGGCTGGGGAACACGTTGTTCGTCTGCGGGACGAACCCGACGCCCTTGGCGACGAGCTTGTTGGCCCGCAGGCCCGTGATCTCTTCGCCCTGCAGCAGAACGGACCCCGAGCGTACCTTCACCTGGCCGAAGATCGCCTTGAGCATCGTCGACTTTCCGGCGCCGTTGGGGCCGATGATGCCGATGAGCTCGCCGGGAGCAGCGGTCAGGTTGGCGCCGTTGAGGATGTTCACGCCCGGCAGGTACCCGGCATGCACGTCGCGGAGCTCGACAACGTTGGCGGTCATCGACCGTCCTCCTTCTCGTGCGACGACTCTGCGTCGATCGCGGCGTCGACCTGCTGCGCGGTCTCGAGCAGCTCGGCGGCTGCGGTCGAGTCGACCGTGCCTTCGTGGCGGCCGGTGACAACACCCAGGTCGACGTCCTGGTGTGCGCCGAGGTACGCGTCGATCACGGCCTGGTCCTTCATGACGGTGTCGGGCGGCCCCTCGGCGACGATCTTGCCCTCGGCCATCACGACGACCCAGTCGGCGATGTGGCGGACCATGTGCATGTCGTGCTCGACGAACAGCACGGTCATACCGAGGTCCTTGAGGTCGAGGATGTGGTCGAGCAACGACTGCGTCAGCGCGGGGTTGACCCCGGCCATCGGCTCGTCGAGCATGACCAGCGTCGGATCGCTCATGAGCGCTCGCGCCATCTCGAGGAGCTTGCGCTGGCCGCCCGAGAGCGATGCGGCGAAATCCGTCTCCTTGGAGTCGAGCTTGAACCGCTTCAGCAGATCGCGCGCCTTCTCGTCGTTGGCGGTCTCCTGCTTGCGCCAGACGAAGGGGAGGATGCTCGAGAGCAGGCTCTCGCCCTTCTGCTTCGTCGCGCCGAGCTTCATATTCTCGAGGACGGTGAGCAGACCCAGCGCTTTGGTGAGCTGGAACGTGCGCACCTGACCCATGCGGGCCGCCTTGAACGCGGGGATACCGGCGAGGTTGCGGCCGTCGAACGACCACTGGCCGCTGTTGGGCTTGTCAAAGCCGGTCAGGAGGTTGAACAGCGTCGTCTTGCCCGCACCGTTGGGCCCGATCAGCGCCGTGATGGCATTTCGTGGGATCTCTAGGTGCTTCACATCGACGGCGGTGTTGCCGCCGAAGTCGCGGCGGACGTTGTCGGCGATGATGATCGGGTCGACCTTCGCGACGCCGGGGGCGATCTCGCCCTTGTGCAGCCCGGTCGCCTTCACCCGCGGCGCCGAGGCGCTGGGCACGACCGGCGTGGACTCATCGGACAAAGGTCATCTCCTTCTTGCTGCCCAGGATGCCCTGGGGGCGGAAGATCACGAGCAGCATGAGCGCGACGCCGACGATGACGAAGACGAGCATCTGGGACTGGTCTGCGGTGAGGAACGGCAGCAGTCCGATCGAGGACAGCGCCGGCAACAGGTTCGACAGGAACGCGCGCACGACCCAGAACAGCACGGCGCCGAGCACCGGGCCGAAGATCGTCGCCGCACCACCGAGCAGGAGCGCCGTGTACACGAAGAACGTCTGCGAGGTGACGTAGACGTTCGGGTTCACGTTCGTGTCCATGGCGGTGATGATGCCGCCCGCGGCGATGATCACACCGCCGATGACGAGTGCCTGCATCTTGAAGGCGAAGACGTTCTTTCCGAGAGCGCGCACGGCGTCTTCGTCTTCGCGGATGCCGCGGATGACACGACCCCAGGGGCTGCGCATGAGCATCCAGACGAGGAGGACCGCGACGGCGACGGCGACCAGGCCGATGAGGATGACGTACCAGCGGTTGGCGTTGTACGTCCACGGGCCGATGCCGTAGTCCCCTGCCGGGAGCGGGTTGTTCTCGCCGCGCCACCCCGACTGGAAGTTGAACAGGCCGTCGGCCGAGCCCGTGACGCCACGGAAGGTCGAGGTGAGGAACACCAGTCGGAGGATCTCGGCGGCCGCGATCGTGACGATGGCGAGGTAGTCGCCTCGCAGCCGAAGCGTCGGGATGCCCATGATGAGCGCGAACACGACGGCCGCTGCGAAACCGATCAGAGCGGCGAGCGGCCACGCAAGGCCGAACGTCAGGATCGAGATCGCGAAGCCGTAGGCGCCGATGGCCATGAAGCCGGCGACGCCCATGTTGAGAAGGCCGGCGAAGCCGAAGTGCATCGACAGGCCGATGGCCGCAAGGGCGTAACCGAACGTGGCCGGCGCGAGGATCTGCGAGGCCGTGTTCGAGAGGATCTGCAGGAAGTCCATGGTTTACCTACCCGATTCGCTCTCGGCGGCCGAGGATGCCCTGCGGCCGGAAGAGGAGGATGACGATGAGCACGACGAGGGCGCCCACATACTTCATGTCGGAGGGGATCCACAGGGTGGACACCTCGACGAGGAGGCCGACCACGATCGAGCCGATGAGAGCTCCGAACGCGGTACCGAGTCCGCCGAGCACGACGGCGGCGAACATGAGCAGCAGGATGCCGGAACCCATGTCCCAGCGGATGCCGGGGCGGAAGTAGGCCCACAGCACGCCCGCGAGACCGGCGAGAGCGGATGCCAGGATCCAGACCATGCGCACGACGTTGTCGACGTCGATGCCGCTGGCGGCGGCGAGCGAGGGGTTGTCGGACACCGCACGGGTGGCCCGGCCCAGACGCGTCCGGGTGAGGAACCACGCGAAGGCCGCGATGACGACGATCGAGATGCCCATGCTCGTGAGGTCGGTGACGCTGATGCGGATCGACCCGAGACCCGGGATGATGTCGCTCGAGGCCCCCGGGAGCTGCTGCGTCCCACCACCGATGAAGATCTGGAAGACGTAGCGCAGCGCCAGTGACAGACCGATCGAGACGATCATGAGCTGGACGATGCCGAGGCCCTTCCTTCGAAGGGGCCTCCAGATCCCGGCATCCATCGCGAGGCCGAAGACCCCCGAGAGGACAACCGCGAGGGGGATCGCGATCCAGATCGACCATCCGGTGCCCGCGCTCAGGAACAACGCGGCGATGGCGCCGAAGGTCACCATCTCGCCGTGGGCGAAGTTCGACAGGCCCGTCGTGCCGAACACGAGCGAGAGTCCGATCGCGGCGAGGGCGAGCATGAGGCCGAAGTTCAGGCCGTTCACGGTGCGCGAGAGCAGCTGGTCCATGAAACCGACCGTCTGGCGTTCCGCGGCGCCGAGGGTGAAGTTGCTGGAGACGGTGCTGGAGCTGCCGAACTGCACCTGCCGCTCGAACTCCTGGCCGTCCGGAACAGTCACGCCCGAGGGGAGGGAGTTGCGATCCAGGTCCACTGTCCAGGACCCCTCTTTGGTGGGGACCTTGATTGTCGCGCGACCGCGCTCGTCTGTCGTGGCCTCGCCCGTGAAGGAACCGTCGGTGGCGGTGACCTTCGCCTGAGCGACGGGCTCTCCCTCGGAGCGCACGTTCACCGTGATGGAATAGGGAAGATCCTCGTCGTTGACGGCTGCCGTCGATGCGGGGGCGAACCCGAGCACCAGAGCGGCAGCGAAGAGTCCTGACAGCAGCGTCAGGATCGAGCGTCGACGGCGAGGCATCCGTGGAGATGCTTGCCGAGTGGTCACGAAACCTCCTGGTCGTTCGACGACGTGGACCGTCGCCGCCCGGACACCGTAGTCCGGGATTATTGCCGCGTTGTTTCCATCGCAGCAGTCGATGCGAGAACGATACCCGGACGCGATGTATTCGCTGTGCGTTGCGCATTCGGGGCGTCTTCACCCCTGCGCAACGGGGGTAGTGGCGGGCGTGTGATGTGGGGTATATCGCGCGAGCGGGGAAGAAAAGAGGTCCCTACGGCGCTTACACTTTCAGGCGGAGCGCGCCGCACGCGCCCCGGCCGACGACGTCCCTTTTCGAGCAGGCGCCGCGCGCGCAGGAGGATTCATGGAGCAGCACGACCCGTTCGGTTTCATCGGACTGACTTACGACGACGTGTTGCTGCTTCCCGGCCACACAGACGTCATCCCGAGCGAGGCCGACACGTCGTCGCGTCTGAGCCGCCGAATCACGGTGGCCACGCCCCTGCTCTCGAGCGCGATGGACACCGTCACCGAGGCGCGCATGGCGATCGCCATCGCGCGTCAGGGCGGTATCGGCATCGTCCACCGCAATCTCTCGATCGAGGACCAGGCCGGCATCGTCGACCAGGTCAAGCGCAGCGAGTCGGGCATGGTCTCGAACCCGATCACCACGAATCCGGATGCCACGGTGGCCGAGGTCGACGCGATGTGCGCGCAGTACCGCATCTCGGGTCTGCCGGTGGTCGATCTCGACGGCGTTCTGGTCGGCATCATCACGAACCGCGACATGCGCTTCGTCTCGGGCTTCGAGCGCCAGACGACCAAGGTCAAGGACGTCATGACGAAGGACGGCCTGATCACCGGGCACGTCGGCATCCACGCCAACGACGTCATCGCGACGTTCGCGAAGCACCGCGTCGAGAAGCTCCCCCTTGTCGACGACGACGGCAAGCTCGCCGGCCTCATCACGATCAAGGACTTCGACAAGAGCGAGAAGTACCCCCTCGCCACCAAGGACGACCAGGGGCGACTGCGCGTGGGCGCTGCCATCGGTTTCTTCGGTGACGCGTGGCAGCGCGCCGAGGCCCTGCGCGACGCGGGCGTCGACGTCCTCGTCGTCGACACGGCGAACGGGCAGTCGGCCGGGGTCATCGACATCGTGAGCCGTCTCAAGGCAGACTCCTCGTTCGATCACATCGACGTCATCGGTGGCAACGTCGCGACCCGCGAGGGCGCCCAGGCGCTCATCGACGCGGGAGTGGATGCCGTCAAGGTCGGCGTCGGTCCGGGCTCGATCTGCACCACGCGCGTGGTCGCGGGCGTCGGCGTGCCGCAGGTCACCGCGATCTACGAGGCCGCGAAGGCGGCGATCCCCGCGGGCGTGCCCGTGATCGCCGACGGCGGCCTGCAGTACTCGGGCGACATCGCCAAGGCCCTCGTGGCGGGCGCCGACACCGTCATGCTCGGCTCGCTCCTCGCCGGTACCGACGAGTCGCCGGGCGAGATCGTGTTTCAGGGCGGCAAGCAGTTCAAGCAGTACCGCGGGATGGGCTCGCTCGGCGCTCTGCAGACGCGCGGCAAGAAGACCTCGTACTCGAAGGACCGCTACTTCCAGGCCGATGTGCCCAGCGACGACAAGCTCATCCCCGAGGGCATCGAGGGTCAGGTCCCGTACCGCGGGCCGGTCGCCGCGGTGGCGTACCAGCTCATCGGGGGCCTTCGCCAGTCGATGTTCTACGTCGGTGCACGCACCGTCGAGGAGCTCAAGTCCAAGGGCAGGTTCGTCCGCATCACGTCGGCGGGTCTGAAGGAATCGCACCCGCACGACGTCCAGATCGTGGTCGAGGCGCCGAACTACAAGAAGTAAGCGTCGCAGCGAAGGGCCGGGTGCACGAGTGCCCGGCCCTTCTGCGACCCGGGAGGGCGTCACGAGGTGGGCCCGATCGCCCGCCGTTACGCTGACGGCATGATCGGACGCAGAAGTCACCCGCGAGCTTCGGTCTCGGCGCGCCGGACGGAGGCCTTCACCGACGGCGTGTTCGCGATCGCCGCGACCCTGCTCGTTCTCGGGCTCACCGACCACCCCGTGGGGGCGCTGGATTCCGACGCCGCGCTCGGTACCGCGCTGGCCGAGCTCGCCCCGACGCTCGCGACGTTCGTCATCGCGTTCCTGGTGCTCTGCCGCTTGTGGATGACGCACGTCGAACAGTTCGAGCACATCGTGCGGGTGGACACCCTGGGCATGTGGTTGAACACGTTGCGGTTGTTGTTCGTCGTGCTGGTGCCGTTCGCGGCATCCGTCAACTACGGCGGCGAGAACCTGAGACTCGGACAACTCGTGCTGCCCGGGGTGTTCTTGGTGTCGTTGTTCTTTAGCTGGCTGCAATGGCTGTGGGCGGCGCGGTCGGGCGCCGTGGCCGACCGCGCCGCTGTCGAGACGCGCGCCGCCGGGCGGGCCGGTCTCACCGCCGTCGTCGTCGGTGCGGGTGTCGTCGCGCTCAGCCCGTGGCTGGGCTCTTGGGCGTTCCTGCTGTACATCGTCGACGGTCCGCTGTCACGCGCGCTGGGTGGCCGACATTCGTCGGTGGACGATCCCGACGGGGATGTCGGAGGGCGCGGGTAGGCTGAGGGGGTGACCATGGAGATCGATCTCGGCCGCGCCAAGCGCGCCCGCCGCGCGTACACCTTCGACGACATCGCCGTCGTGCCGTCGCGGCGCACGCGCAACCCCGAAGACGTCTCGACCGCGTGGACCATCGACGCGTTCCCCTTCGAGATCCCCGTGCTCGGTGCCCCCATGGATTCCGTGGTCAGCCCCCGCACGGCGATCGAGCTGGGCCGCCTCGGCGGACTCGGCGTGCTCGATCTCGAGGGGCTGTGGACGCGCTACGACGACCCCGAGCCCTTGCTGGCCGAGATCGCCACGCTCGCGGATGCCGATGCCACGCGTCGCATGCAAGAGCTCTACGCCGAGCCCATCAAGCCCGAGCTCGTGCGCGATCGCCTCGCCGAGGTGCGGGCCGCGGGCGTCACGGTCGCGGGCGCCCTCACGCCGCAGCGCACGCAGGACCTGTACGAGACCGTGGTCGCCGCGGGCGTCGACCTGTTCGTGATCCGAGGCACCACGGTGTCGGCGGAGCACGTGTCGAAGGTCGCCGAGCCGCTCAACCTCAAGAAGTTCATCTACGACCTCGATGTCCCCGTGATCGTGGGCGGGGCGGCCACCTACACGGCCGCTCTGCACCTCATGCGCACCGGTGCCGCGGGCGTGCTCGTCGGGTTCGGCGGGGGAGCGGCTTCGACCACGCGCGCCACCCTCGGACTGCACGCCCCGATGGCCACCGCGGTGGCCGACGTCGCCGGCGCTCGCCGCGACTACCTCGACGAGTCGGGCGGACGCTACGTGCACGTGATCGCCGACGGCGGGGTGGGCACCTCGGGCGACATCGTCAAGGCGCTCGCCATGGGCGCCGACGCGGTCATGCTCGGAGTCGCGCTCGCCCGCGCGACCGATGCCCCCGGCCGCGGCTTCCACTGGGGTCCCGAAGCGCACCACCCCAAGCTTCCCCGCGGTCGTCGTGTCGAGGTCGACCGCGTCGGTCCGCTCGAGCAGGTCCTCTACGGCCCCGCTCCGGTCGCCGACGGCACGGCCAACCTCATCGGCGCCCTCAAGAAGTCGATGGCGACCACCGGGTACTCCGACCTCAAGGAATTCCAGCGCGTCGAGGTCGTCGTCGCCCCTTACGGGCACTGATCCCGGAGCCCCATGACCTCCACCCCCACGACCGAGCCGGCTCCGCCGCAGATCTTTCCGCCGACGCTGCGGGAGGTCATGCTGCGGCCGCGCTGGATCGCGCTGCTGGCGTTCTCGCTCATCGTGGCGGGCGCGCTGGCGTGGCTGGGGCAGTGGCAGTTGGGGCGCGCGGTCGACACCGCACCCCCCGAGCCGGGTCAGACCGAGATCGTGCGACCGCTCGCCGACGTCGTCCAGCCGGGCGGCTACCTGGCCGAGCCCCTCGTGGGACAGCGGGTCGAGACGAGCGGCACCTGGGTGGCATCCGACTTCATCGTCGTCTCGTCGCGGTACAACGACGACGTCCAGGGCTACTGGGTGACCGGGCAGTTGCGCGTCGCCGGCGCGGCTCAGCCGACGTCGATCGCCGTCGCCACCGGGTGGACGAGCAGCCGCGATCAGGCCGATGCGGCCGCCGATGAGCTGCGCGCCGAGGCCGAGGCCGATCCCACCGCGGTGGTGGAGGTCACCGGCCGTCTCATCTCCGACGAGGGGGCGTCCATTCCTCCCGCCGACGCCGATCCTCTGACGCTCGTGAAGATGTCGCCGGCCATGCTTCTGGGCCGCTGGCACGACACGCAGGGTCTCGATGTCTACCGGCAGTACATCGCGTCGCAGACGGCGGTCGGCCCGCTCGACGCGATCGCATCGCCCGCGCCCGATGAGCGCTCGCGCGTCAACTGGCTCAACATCTTCTACGCGGCCGAGTGGGCCATCTTCGCCGGCTTCGCGCTGTACCTCTGGTATCGCCTCGCGCGCGACGCCTGGGAGAAAGAAGTGGAAGATCTCGAGGACGAACAGTCCGAGGCCCTCGCGGCGGGCGCCGCGGAATCCCGCGACTAGACTGGCCTCCATGCCCCGCGCCCCGAAGCTCGCCTCTTTCCCGGCGATCCGCGGAGCCCTGAAGTTCTACCAGATCTGCTCGATCATCACGGGTGTCGGCCTGCTGCTGCTGGTCGCCGAGATGATCCTGAAGTACACGCCCATTCACGTGGAGCTGTTCCTCGGCGGATCCGGTGGCTTCCTGTGGTTCGCGGATGCCGTGCCCGGCCCCGACTGCCAGTGGTTCTCGCTCTTCGTTCCGGGCGGCAACGGGTGTTCGATCCTGTCCACCGGCGACGGCGTGAACGTCTCGCTGGCGATCCTGGTGGTCCACGGCTGGTTCTACGTCGTCTACCTCATCTCGTGCTTCCGCGTGTGGAGCCTCATGCGGTGGCCGTTCCGTCGGTTCGTCTTCCTCGCCCTCGGTGGCGTGGTGCCGTTCCTCTCCTTCATCCTCGAGGTGCGCACCGCCCGTGGCGTGCGCGCCTACCTCGCCGAGCGTGAGGCCGCGAAAGCCTCCGCTCCCATTCCCGCCCCGGAAGGCAACCGGTGACCGAACAGACCGAAACGTCCCAGCGCCCCGTCCTCGTCGTCGACTTCGGCGCCCAGTACGCCCAGCTGATCGCGCGCCGCGTGCGCGAGGCCGGCGTGTACAGCGAGATCGTCCCGCACACCGCATCGGCGGAAGAGATCGCGGCGAAGAATCCCGTGGGCATCATCCTGTCGGGTGGTCCCTCGTCCGTGTACGAAGAGGGAGCCCCGAGCCTCGACTCCGGCGTCTTCGATCTCGACGTCCCGACCCTCGGCATCTGCTACGGCTTCCAGGTGATGGCCAAGGCGCTCGGCGGAGAGGTGGCGAACACCGGCCTCCGCGAATACGGAGCGACGGATGCCACGGTCGTCACCGAGGGCACGCTGCTCGAGGGGCAGCCCGCCGAGCAGAACGTGTGGATGAGCCACGGCGACCAGGTCTCGCGCGCTCCCGAGGGCTTCGAGGTGCTCGCCCGCACCGCGCACACCCCCGTCGCCGCGTTCGCGAACGACGCGCGCCGCATGTACGGCGTGCAGTGGCACCCCGAGGTCAAGCACTCCGACCACGGTCAGCACGTGCTCGAGAACTTCCTTCACAAGGCCGCAGGGCTCCCCGCCGACTGGAACAGCGGCAACGTCATCGCGGAGCAGGTGGAGCGCATCCGCCAGCAGGTCGGGACCAGCCGCGTGATCTCGGCGCTGTCCGGCGGCGTCGACTCCGCCGTCTCGACCGCGCTCGTGCACGAGGCCGTCGGCGACCAGCTCATCGCCGTGTTCGTCGACCACGGTCTGCTCCGTCAGGGCGAGCGCGAGCAGGTCGAGAACGACTACGTCGCCTCCACCGGTGTGAAGCTCATCACCGTCGACGCGCGTGAGACGTTCCTGAACGCCCTCGCCGGGGTCAGCGATCCTGAGCAGAAGCGCAAGATCATCGGCCGCGAGTTCATCCGCGCGTTCGAGAAGGTGCAGGCCGACCTCGTCGCCGAGGCCAAGGCCGAGGGCGAGCAGGTGCGCTTCCTCGTGCAGGGAACGCTCTACCCCGACGTCGTCGAGTCGGGTGGCGGAGCCGGTACCGCGAACATCAAGAGCCACCACAACGTCGGCGGTCTGCCCGAAGATCTGCAGTTTGAGCTCGTCGAGCCGCTGCGCACCCTCTTCAAGGACGAGGTCCGCGCCATCGGACGCGAGCTGGGCCTGCCCGAAGCCATCGTCGGCCGTCAGCCTTTTCCGGGGCCCGGCCTTGGCATCCGCATCGTGGGTGAGGTCACCGCTGACCGTCTCGAGATCCTGCGTGAGGCCGACGCCATCGCCCGCGCCGAGCTGACCAAAGCCGGTCTCGACAACGAGATCTGGCAGTGCCCCGTCGTGCTGCTCGCCGACGTGCGCTCGGTGGGCGTGCAAGGAGACGGCCGCACCTACGGCCACCCCATCGTGCTGCGGCCGGTGTCGTCGGAGGATGCCATGACGGCGGACTGGACGCGCCTGCCCTACGACGTGCTGTCGAAGATCTCGAACCGCATCACCAACGAGGTGCGCGACGTGAACCGCGTGGTGCTCGACGTGACGTCGAAGCCGCCGGGGACGATCGAATGGGAGTGAGCGTCTAGCTCGCTCCCGCGCCGACGTCGTCGGCCGGCTCCGGGGCACCGCCTTCGGGTCGAGAGCGGGGCCCCTACCCCGATCGACCCGAAGACGGTGCCCCTTCGCCGTCCGGCGTCGGCGGCGCTCTGTCTGTCCGCGAAGGGTATGCAAAACCGGGACCCTGGCCCGATCGACTCGGGAGGGCGTGTCACGTGTCCTCGCGTTCGCGGCTGCGCGTGCGCTCCGCCGCTTCCGGCGGAAAGAAGGACAGGGCTGCCGCGCTTCCGGCGTGCCGCGGGGGACGCGGCGGGTGGGGGAGGATGGGGGCGTGACTTCCGGCGACTTCCCCGACGCGTGGTACCTCATCCTGTCGAGCCGGCTGATCCCCGACCTCGACGGCGGATACACCATCGCCACCCTCGCGCGGGCGCGACAGATGGCGGAGGCCGGCGCGGAACCGCTTCTGCTGACCGTCGACCCCGGTGACGCCGACGCCCACTCCGCGCACCGCGCGACCTTCGTCGACCGGGGGGCGGCCTCGGCATCCGGGATCTTCCGCAACCTCTTCGACGAGGCCGTCGACGCCGACGGGGGAGCCGCGGGATGGCTGCGCGAAGCGGCGCACGCGGGCGTTGCCGACCCGGCGCTGGAGTACCGGAGCGTGGCTCGGGGAGCGGTCGAGCTGCCCGTGGTCATCGACCCCGACTGGCACCTCACGACCGCGCCGATCGTGGTCCGGGATGCCGCGGCAGAAGCCGTCGGAGTGATCGACGGATTCGGGGCGCTGTACCGCGCGTGGCTGACGCACCTGGCCGACCGGCTCCGTGTCGACAACGACCGGCCGATCGTCGTCATCTGCGAGTCGCGGCAGCTCGGCGAGCTCATCGCGGGCTGGGGCGACGACAAGGTGCGGATCGTCCACACGGTGCACACGATCCACCTCGAGCCGCCGTTCCAGGCCGACTCGGAGCTGAACCCCCTGTGGACGCGGTGGTTTGAGATCTCACCGCGCTTCGACGCCGTGCTGTGGCCGACCGCGTACCAGCGCGATGACGTGCGGGCGCGCTTCGGCACCGCGGCGAACGACGTGGTCGCACCGCACGGCGTGGAGGCTCCGGATGCCGTTGTGTCGGCGTCGCAGCGTGAGCGGGGCCTCGTCGTGGTGCTGGGGAGACTCGCCCCCGGCAAACGGCTCGACCGGGCGATCGACGCCTTCGCGCGCGTTCTCGGCGACGTGCCGGACGCTCGGCTCGAACTCTGGGGCGAGGGAGCGCAGCGCGGGGCACTCGAGGCTCTCGTCGCCGAACACGGACACGAACACGCCGTCTCGCTGCCCGGGCTCACCACCGAGCCGGGCGCTGTGCTCGACCGAGCCGCCGTGTACCTGACGACCTCCGCCTTCGAGGGGCAGGGGCTCGCTCTCGCTGAAGCTCTCGCGCACGGGACGCCGGTGGTGGCGTGGGATATCCGCTACGGCCCGCGCGACATGCTCGCGTCGGGTGGCGGCATCCTGGTTCCGGACGGCGATGACGACGCTCTGGTCGATGCGCTGCGGCGGGTGCTCACCGACGACGGGCTGCGTGAGAGTCTTGCGGCCGAGGCGCGGCAGGCAGCGGATGCCGTGAGCCCGGCGCGCGCGATGAGCACCCTCGCGGCTGTGGCACAAGAGGTGCTGGGGCGGTCGCGCCGGCGCTGAATCGCGCAACCCGG
This sequence comes from Microbacterium sp. 20-116, assembly GCF_041079415.1. Lineage (NCBI taxonomy): Bacteria > Bacillati > Actinomycetota > Actinomycetes > Micrococcales > Microbacteriaceae > Microbacterium > Microbacterium sp. 20-116. The sequence goes on along the minus strand of NZ_JBFYGP010000003.1, from coordinate 20,098 downwards.
GATTGCGTTCCGTGTGCGTTGTCGCTCGAGCCGAGGCGCGGCCTGGCGGTGCCGGGGTCCTCGCCCACCCGTACGTCCCGCTCCGACCGACACGGTCCGAGCCGCGTAGGCGTCCGCGTCAGCCGCGCGCGACCCTCCGCACCGCGTCCGCCGCATCCGCCGGAGAGCCGCGGAACGCCGGGCCGTGGCCGGGCAGCACCCAGTCGGCATCCAGTCCCGCGATGCGATCGAGCGAGGCGAGCGCCTCGGCCGGGTCGTCGGTGAAGGGCGCGGGTCCGGGGCCGGTGCGACCGGTCAGGACGTGGCGCGTCGTGAGGGCGTCGCCGACGAACACGGCGCGCACCGCGGGGGAGAAGACCGCGACGCTACCCGGGGAGTGACCGTGCATGCCGACGATGCGAGGGCTTCCGGGGAGGTCGAGGGTCTCGCCGTCGGAGACCTCGCGCACCTCGGTCAGCCACTGCGGACGCATCCCCTTGCGGATGCCGAAGGCGGCGAAGCTCAGCAGTGGGCCGAGGCGGAACGGGCCCATCGCGCTCTTCGGCTTGTCGCCCCCGCGGGCGCGATCGGCGTCGCCCGCATGCACGAAGACGGGGACGCCGTGCTCGCGGCGGAGCCGCTCCGCGAAGCCGACGTGGTCGCTGTCGCCGTGGGTGAGGATGACGCCGCGGATGTCGTCGAGGGTTCGGCCGAGGCCGTCCAGTTCGTGGCGCAGGTCGGCGTACATGCCGGGGAGTCCGGCGTCGACGAGGGTGATGCCGTCGGGGGCGACGACGAGGTAAGAGGCGACGATGTCGTTGCCGATGCGGTGGAGCGATGGAGCGAGTCTCACGGGGTGCCTTTCTGGATGGCTACGAACATTAGCCATGATAGCTTATAAGCGTAGCCATGAGGAGGGTCCGTGCCCACACCGGAGAGAACGTCGCTCGACGAGATCGTCGAGGCGGCCGCGCGACTGCTCGAAGAGGGCGGACCCAGCGTCGTGACGATGCAGGCCGTCGCCCAGGCGGTCGGGGTCAAGGCTCCGTCGCTGTACAAGAGGGTGCGCGACCGCGAGGCCCTGCTCGGACTCGTCGGGGCAGCCGCGGCCGACGACCTGACGGTGCGGCTCGAGACGGCATCCGCGAATCTCGACGACCTACTGGTCGCCTTTCGCGCGTTCGGGCACGACAGGCCGGAGGCGTTCCGTCTGTTGTTCACGACGGTGGTGGATGCCGACCGACTTGCTGCCACGAGCGCGCCGGTGCTGCGCGCGACGACGTCGGCGGTGGGTGAGGCGCACGCGCTCGACGCCGCTCGGCTGTTGACGGCGTGGGCCACCGGGTTCGTCACGATGGAGCTCGCGGGGGCCTTCCGCCTCGGCGGCGACCTCGACGACGCGTACCGCTACGGTCGGCGCCACCTGGTCGCCTCGCTCACGCGGGATCAGGGAGCTGAGCGGCCGGCCCAGGGGTCGTAGTCGGCGATCAGGTCCTCCTGCGCCGGGCGCTCGGCATCCGGCACGTGCTGGAGGTTCACGCGCACGCGGTACCAGAGCGAGCTCGACCCGCGCATACCGTCGACGAGCACGTCGGCGGGGTGGAGCTCAGATGCCGCGTCGGGATGCCGCTGCTTCCAGGTCTCGAGGGCGTCGAGCGCCTCGGTCTTGGTCTTCGTCCGCGCGACCTCGATGAGCGGCATGGTCGAGGCTCGGCGACCCGAACCGTCGGAGCCGCGCGGGGGTTTCTCGGCGGGGCCGAGCTCTTCCGCCAGGGCGAGGAGCGCATCGAGCGAGCCCGCCGCGTCGTCGATGCCGGCATGGGGATCGCCCATGCTGCGGAAGCGCTCGGGCACGGTGAGAACGGTGAATTCCCCGGGGCGGCGGTCGCGCACCTCGTCCCAGGTGAGCGGCGTCGACACGCGAGCGTCGGGAAGTGCGCGGATCGAGTACGCCGAGGCGACCGTGCGGTCCTTGGCATTCTGGTTGAAGTCGACGAAGACGCTCTCGCCGCGCTCCTCCTTCCACCAGCGGGCGGTCGCGAGACCCGGCGCACGGTTCTCGACCTCGCGGGCGAGGGTCTCGGCGGCCAGGCGGACGTCGGCGTAGGACCACTCCGGACGGATGCGCACGAGGATGTGCAGCCCCCGGGACCCAGAGGTCTTCGGCCATCCGACGAGCCCGTGATCCTCCAGCACCTCGCGGGCGATGAACGCGACGTCCACGATCTGGGCCCAGTCGACCCCGGGCATCGGATCGAGGTCGACGCGGAGCTCGTCGGGATGATCGAGGTCTTCGGCGCGCACGGGATGCGGGTTGAGGTCCAGGCAGCCGAGGTTGACGACCCACGCCAGTCCCGCGGCATCCCGGATCACCGTCTCTTCGGCCGAGGTGCCCGAGGCGTAGTGCAGGGTGGCGGTGTCGATGAAGGCGGGGTGGTTCTCGGGGACGCGCTTCTGGAAGAAGGGCTCATGATCGAGACCCTTCGAGAAGCGCTTGAGCACCATCGGACGACCGCCCGCTCCGCGCAGGGCGCCCTCGGCGACGGCGAGGTAGTACCGCACGAGGTCGAGTTTGGTGAGGCCGGGCTCGGGGAAGACGACGCGGTCGGGGCTCGTGACGCGCACCTCGTGGCCGTCGACGTCGAGGATCTCGGCCGGGGTCTTCGCGGGGCTCATGGCGTGAGGCTAGCGCCGCGGCATTCGGGGTTCGAACCCCTTGCGGGCGGGGTGCGGGGGCGTTGCGGCGTGTTGAGTGTCCAGGACACCCGGACAGTTTCTCGGCGGGTCCGGGTGTTGTGGACACTCGTAACGGGGCGGGGTGCCGGGGCGTTGCGAGGCGTTAAGAGGCCAGGGCGCCCGGACAGTTTCTCGAGGGGTCCGGGTGTTTCGGACACTCAATGGTGGTGGGCGTGTGGGGGAGTGAGGGAGAGAAGGGGGGAGCCCGGATGCCGGCACTCTACGACGAAGGGCCGCCCCGAAACGGGACGGCCCTTCGTGTGAAGCGAGTGCGTCAGTTGTTGCCGCGCAGGATCGCGATCATGCGCAGGATCTCGACGTACAGCCACACGACGGTGACCATGATGCCGAAAGCGCCGACCCAGCCGTAGACCCGGGCAGCGCCGTTGCGGACGCCGCGCTGGATCTGGTCGAAGTCGAGCACGAGCGAGTACGCGGCCATGATGACCACGAAGACGCCGATGATCACGCCGAGCGGGATGCCGAAGATCTCGATCGAGCTGCGCAGGCCGAACGCGCCACCGGCGATCGGGACGTTGAACAGCATGAGGCCGAGGTTGACCAGGCTGAACACCAGGTAGCCGACCATCGCGATCATGAAGATCTTGGTGGCGCGCGCCGAGGCGCGGATCTTGCCGCTCGCGAACAGGGCGAGGGTCACACCGACGACGGACAGGGTGCCGAGGGTCGCCTGCAGGACGATGCCCGGGAGGATGAACTCGAAGAAGGCCGAGATGCCACCGACGAACAGGCCCTCGAACGCCGCGTAGGCGATGAAGACGGGGACGGAGGGTTTCTTCTTGAACGTTGCGACCATCGCCAGCACGAAGCCGACGAGGCCACCGACGATCATCGGCGCAGCGCTGGGGTTCGGGTTGGCGGCGCTGACGCCGGCCATCGACCAGATCCAGCCGACGACGGCCGTGACGACGAGGATGCCGAACAGGGCGAGCGTCTTCATGACGGTGTCTTCGACCGTCATACGGCCGGTGTCGACGGCGCTCGCCGACGGGGCGGCGTACGCGCCTTCGATCGAGGCGGCGGCGGCGGGATCGACGGCCGGGGGCGGGCTGTAGCGCGTATTCGCGCCACCGGCTCGAGGGTCCTGGAACGCCGGGTTGTTGAATGCCGGGTTGTTGAGGGCCACGGGAACTCACACTCCAAAGATGGTGATCACAGCACCGTGCTGTCAGACAACACTAGCCGAGCAGGGCGGCAGATTCCTTGTGCTGACTGGGATTCTGCTTTGAGCGCACCCGCTCGTCACACGGTCTCGCTAGCGTGTCGAGGTGCCTGTCGTCATCGGTCATCGCGGTGCCCCCGGATATCTGCCCGAGCACTCCCGCGGCTCGTATCTACGGGCGATCGCGGAGGGGGTGGATGCCGTCGAGCCCGACGTCGTCCCCTCGAGCGACGGCGTGTTGGTCGTGCGGCACGAGAACGAGATCTCAGGCACCACGGACGTATTGACGCGACCGGAGTTCGCCGAGCGGCGCACGTCGAAGATCGTCGACGGGGAGCGGCTGACCGGCTGGTTCGTCGAGGACTTCACGTGGGAGGAGCTGCGGACCCTGCACTGCCGCGAGCGGATCCCCGCGCTCCGTCCCGACAGCGCCGCCCACGACGACACCGAACCACTGCTGCGCCTGCGCGACGTCCTCGACCTCGCCCGGCAGGGCGGGGTGGGCGTGGTGCTCGAGATCAAGCACGCGGCGTTCTTCGCCCGACTCGGGTTCGACCTGGCCGAGCTCGTCGACGCCGAGCTGCGCGCGGCGGGATGGCAGGACGCCGAGGACGCGCTCGTCATCGAGTCGTTCGAGCCCCTGGTCCTGGCGCGGCTGCGAGAGCGCGGCATCCGGATCCCGCTCGTTCAGCTCATCGACGCGCAGGGGGCGCCGTGGGATCTGCGGGAGCGCGACGGGACTGACGCCGCCTCGTACGCCTCGATGCTGACTGCGGCGGGTCTCGATGTTCTCGCCGGCGAGGTGCAGGGGATCAGCCCCGACAAACGCTCGGTGCTCGCGCCCGATGAGCGCGGCGTCGCGCGAGGACCGGCGCGGTTCGTGCGCGAGGCGCAGGATCGGGGCCTGCGGGTCTTCACGTGGACGTGCCGCCCCGAGAACGCCTTCCTGCTGCCCGCCTATCGGGGGCCGGGCGGCGACGCCGCGTTCGGCGACTGGCGACGCGAGTGGGCCGTGCTGCGCGACGCCGGACTCGACGGGGTGTTCGTGGATCATCCCGATCTGGGCGTCCAGTTCTTCGGGGCGGGACGAAACTCCTGAGTTTCGAGCCGCGTGTCGGTCGTTTCGATCGCTGAACCGCGTCGAGGCGGCGATTCTCAGGAGTTTCGCCCCGCGCAACCCCGACGCCCGGCGCGCGCGCAGCCGACAGGATGGCCGCATGACGATGGATGTGACGGTGATCGGCGGCGGGATCTCGGGTCTCGCGTGCGCGCGGGCGGTTCACGAGGCCGGTCGCGAGGTGCGAGTACTCGATCGCGGGCGCCGGGTGGGCGGACGTCTGTCGAGCCGCACGATCGACGGGCGGCCCGTGGATCTCGGGGCGTCGTACTTCGTGGTCGGCGAGGCTGAGGGCTTCGCCCACGTCGTCGCCGACTGGGAGGAGCGCGGGCTCGCGCGGCCGTGGACCGACACGTTCCAGGTGATCGACCCCGATGGCGGGTGCACGCCCAAGCCCGGACCGATGCGGTGGGCCGCTCCCGCCGGGTTGCGCTCGCTCGCTCTCGACCTCGCCGAGGGGCTCGAGGTCTCGTCGGAGCGTGTCGTCGAAAGCGCGGGGCCTTTCCGGGTCGACGGTGAGGATGCGGGCGAGGTCGTCCTGGCGATGCCGGCTCCGCAGGCGGCGCGACTGACCGGTGAGGCGCCCGGCGGCGCCCAGGAGTGGGATCCGGTGATCGCCGTCGTCCTGCGGTGGGATCAGCGGCAGTGGGATGCCGACCTGCACGGCGCCTTCGCCGACGGCGACGCCGACGTGTCGTTCCTCGCCGACGACGGCGACCGCCGCGGGGACAACGCTGCCGTGCTCGTCGTCCACACCACGGCCGATCGCGCCCGACAGCACCTCGACGACCCCGAGGCGGCCATCGCCCCGGTGCTCGCGGCGACCCGGCGGCTGCTCGGCATCGATGTCGAGCCGGTGTCGACGCACGCGCATCGCTGGACCTTCGCCCGGCCGGTCGAAACGACCGGGCAACCGTTCTTCCGCTCGCCGGGGCTCTCGGCCTGCGGGGACGCGTGGGGCGACAGCGCCGCCGTCCGCACCGCGTGGACCTCGGGCGACGCGCTGGGGCGGGCGCTCGCGGCATCCTGAAGCGCATCGAGGACACGCGCGGGCGGCGACCGAGCGAAAAGCCCTGGTGAACCTCGCCATCATCGGCGCGTGACGGCCGCTCGACGACGAGAGTCCTCGGCGGTGTCGGAGGCTCCCTCTATGGTGAGGCTATGGATGCCGGTATCGACGTCGCGGGAGTCAAACGTTCCTTCGGAGCGGTGCACGCCGTACAGCAGGTGACGTTCACGGCCCTGCCCGGCCGGGTCACCGGACTCGTCGGGCCCAACGGTTCGGGCAAGACGACGCTCATGCTCATGCTCGCGTCGCTCCTGAGACCCGACGAGGGCGAGATGCGCATCGGTGGCATCGACCCCGTGTCCGACCCCGCCGGCGCGCGTCGTCTTCTCGGATGGATGCCGGATTCCCTCGGCGCCTGGCCGAGCCTCACCTCGCGCGAGGTGCTGGTGGCGACCGCGCAGCTGTACGACCTCTCGCGCGAGGACGCGCGGGCCCGGGCCGACCACCTGCTGGAGCTCGTCGACCTCGGCGCGCTCGCCGCCTCTCCCGCCCGGGTGCTGTCACGGGGGCAGAAGCAGCGACTGGCGTTGGCGCGTGCCCTGGTGCACGACCCCCGGGTGCTGCTGCTCGACGAGCCCGCCTCGGGCCTCGACCCTCAAGCGCGCATCGCACTGCGCGTGCTGCTGCGGCGGCTGGCGGCCGAGGGGCGCACCATCCTCATCTCGAGCCACGTGCTCGCGGAGCTCGAAGAGGTCGTCGACGACGCCGTCTTCCTGGTCGACGGTCGCACCGTCGGCACCGACCGCGTCGCGGCCGCGGCGACCCGCGTTCGGGTGTGGCGGGTGCGGGTCCCCGCTGACGTCGCGCGTTCCCCGGACGCGGTGCGCGACGACGTCGCGGCCGCCCTCGGGCGCACGACCGGCGAGGTGCGCGTCGACCGGCGTGACGTGCTCGTGCCTTTCGTCGACGAGGCGGGCGCCGTCGCGGGTCTGCGTTCGCTCGTGAGCGCGGGGCTGCCGATCGTCGAGTTCGCCCCGGCCGTCGGCGATCTCGAGCACGCGTTCCTCGATCTGCGGGCCGACGCATCGCCGTCCGCCCCCGAGGGTGCCTCCGCCCCCGAGGGCCCTTCCACACCCGTGGTCGATCCCGCACCACCCGGCTCCTGGCAGCCGCCCGCTGACCGTACCGACGACGGGAGCGCCTCGTGAACCTGCATCGCCTTCGCACGATCATCGGCATCGAGCTGCGTCAGCGCGTGCGCTCCGTCGGTTGGTACGTGCTGCTCGGGATCTTCGCGGTCGTCCTCATCGCCTTGCTGAGCCTCTCGTTCGCCGCGTTCTCGCTCACAACGGGCGGCAGCGAATGGTTCTTCTCGCTTGTCATCATGCTCGTGCTGCTGCTCACGCTGCTGGTCTCACCGACGCTGAGCGGCAGCGCGGTGAACGGCGATCGGGATGCGGCGACCCTCGCCCCCGTCCAGGTCACTCTCGTCACGACGGCCGAGATCGTCATCGGCAAGTTCCTCGCCGCGTGGATCTCGGGACTGGCATTCCTCGTAGTGGCGCTGCCGTTCCTCGTCGTTGCGACCCTCGCCGGAGTGCTCAACCCCGGTGCGATCGTGACCTCGCTCGGCATCCTGATCATCGAGGTCGGCGTCGTCGCAGCGATCGGGGTGGGGCTGAGCGCGGTGATCGCCCGGCCGATCTTCTCCGTCGCGTCGACGTATCTGTTGGTGGCGGCGTTGACGGTGGGGACGCTGATCGCCTTCGGACTCGGGGGTGCGGCTCTGCGCACCCAGACGACGACGATCAGCCGCGAGGTCGATTGGAACGCCATCCCTGCCGGGTGCGACCCCGGCGCCCCGGTGCGCTCGACCGACTGCCCGAGTTACGACCAGTTGCCGTGCGTCGAGTCCCGCACCCTCTCCGAGCAGCCGCGTTTCGATCGCGTGTGGTGGATCCTCGCGGCGAACCCCTTCGTGATCCTCGCCGACGCGACTCCGCCGACGTACGTCGACGGCTACCCGACCGACCTGTTCTCGCAGATCGCCTCCGGCGTCCGTCTGGCGCAGATCGCTCCCGAAGCGACCACGTCGTTCGACGGATGTGCTCAATCCCGCGGGTGGAACGTCGATGCCTACCCGAGCACCGAGCAGCGAGTCGCGGGCACCGCGCCGAGCTGGTTCGTCGGGCTGTTCGTCCAGTTGCTGCTGGCGAGTGGTCTGCTCGCATGGGGCGTCGCCCGCACGCGCACGCCCGCGAAGAGGCTGCCGCCGGGGACGCGCATCGCCTAGCGCGGCCCGTCGGCCGCCGTCGCCCGCCGGGCGTGCCGCCGGTCATCGCTCACGGTGGCCGTGCGCGCGCAAACGGGCGAGGGGCACCCTCCTGGATCAGGATGGGCGCCCCTCCGGTTCGTTGCGAGACTCAGGCGTGTCCTTCGGCCGCCGGGAACCCGAGGTCGGCGGCGGGAGCGTCGTCGCCGTCGAGGGCGTCGCCGGTGTGGTCGTCGAGGCTCACGTGCTCCTCGGCTTCGGCGGCGTCTTCGCGGACCTCGTCGGTCACGGCGTCGGTGGGGGCGGCCGAGTCGGCGTGAGCGTCGTCGGAGTGGCGGGAGGGGATGTCAGGAGTGCTCATGCGCTCACGTTCCTCCTCCGATGCGGTGCGGGCGACCGGCTTGACACGGTCAGTCGGTGGCATCCGGGATCGACGAATCCACCGCGGGCCAGGCAGGCAGGGGGTCATCGAAAGCCAGCCACGCCGAGGGCCCGGCGGCGAGCTCGTCGTCGGTGAGGGCCGCGTGGTCGAGGACGTGCGCGAGCTTCGGTGCCGACAGATCGAGCCCGGTGAAGACGATCTCCTGGCCCATACCCATGCGGCCGTCGTCGGTGCCGAGCGGCTCGATCCACATCGCGGAGCCCACGTGCTCCCACCGAGCCAGGATGCCGGGGCGAGACGCCAGGCGGCAGAAGCCCGCCGAGCGCACCAGGCGTCCGGCAGCGCCCGCGTCCAGCCGGTCGAGTGCCGCCGAGAGGCGCGCGGGGTGGAACGGTCGCAGCTGCTCGTAGCGGAGCGTCATCACGCGGTTGTCGCGCATGTAGGGGTCGTGTTCGCCGTTGAGGGCGTGCACCCATCCGGCGCGCTCCAGGATCTCGCCCTCGTGCGTCGCGGCCGAGTGCAGGTCGCTGACCGGGTCGCGCGACAGCCGGACGACCGCTGTCGGGTTCAGGTGCGAGGCCAGTGCCATCTGCACCGCCAGCGCCGGGGTCGGCACCTGCTCCCAGTTCACCCAGACGATGCGGGTCGCGAGCTCCAGCGCGAGGGCGGCCTGACGCGCCCGCGCGCCGACGTCACCGCGGGTGTCACCGTGATTCGCGGCTGCCGACAGGGGGGCGTCGTCGAGAAGGTCGCCGATCATGTGGCGGGCGTCGACGACGCACACCGCCTCGACCTCGGGTCCGCCGCGTGCCGCGATCGAGTGGATGAGGTCGACGTCGGTGCCGAGATCGACCACGGACGCGGTGTCGTCCGCGCGCGGCCGGGGGAGCGGGAGCGCGTGAGGCACGCGGAGGTCGGCGTACCGCAGCAGATGAAGGGGCCGCGACAGGGCGACGGCGGTCCGTTCCGAGTAGGTCCGGCGCTCGGGGGCGCACACGCCCATGATGGCGATCGTGCGGGGCATGGCATCCACCTCTCATTTGTCAGGGGAGTGGGGACACTCTAGCTTGTTATTGATAACGCTTATCAACAAGGAGGATGCCATGAAGGTCCGAGCGTCGATCAAGTCCCTCAAGAAACAGCCCGGTGCGCAGGTCGTGCGTCGGCGCGGCAAGGTGTTCGTGATCAACAAGCTCAACCCGCGCTTCAAGGGTCGACAGGGGTGATCGCCGGGTCGCTGCGATAACGGAAACGAGAACCGTTCCCAGATAGGTGAACACATTGCAATCCGTGCATGTGTGTGGTGGTCTAGGTGTCGTGGACAAGATCGCGGGGCTCGACGAGGCCGCCGAGCTGTTCAAGGTTCTCGGCAACGAGTCGCGTCTGGCGCTCGTCTGGCTGCTGAGCCGCGAACCGCTCACGGTCGGCGCGCTCGCCGAGCGCGCCGGACTCTCGCAGCCGCTGGTGTCACAGCACCTGCGGACCCTGCGGCAGTCGGGGCTCGTCAGCTCGGAACGCGAGGGCAAAGAGATCCGCTATGCCCTCGCCGACCAGCACGTCGCTCATGTCGTGCTCGATGCGATCGCCCACGTCCAGGAACCGAACGACCAGGGGAACGAACAATGAGCATCGCTGAGACCCACGCCGAGCACACCGTCGACGAGCACGCGCACGGCGACGACTGCGGCCACCAGAAGATCGAGCACGGCGACCACGTCGACTACGTGCACGGGACCCATCACCACGCCCTCCACGGCGACCACTACGACGAGCACGAGTCGAAGGCCGAGCACACCGTCGACGAGCACGCCCACGGCGATGACTGCGGTCACGAGAAGGTCGAGCACGACGGCCACGCCGACTACGTGCACGACGGACACCGTCACGCGCTGCACGCCGATCACTACGACGAGCACTGAGCTCGAGCGGCATCCTGTGTCACGAGCGCAGGGTGCTTCGAGGCCCGCTTCCCCTTTCGGGGTGGCGGGCCTTTCGCGTCGCGGTGCGGCTCAGGCCTGCACGCGGAACGAACGCCCCTCGAAGGTCACGACGTCGCCGACCTGAAGCTGGCGGCCGCGGCGGCGGTCGACCTCACCGTTGACCTCGACGTAGCCGTCGATGATCGCCTCTTTCACGTCTCCGCCGGAGTCGAGGATGCTGGCGAACTTCATGAACTGGCCGAGGCGGATGCCCTCGCTGCCGACGGGTACGTCCTGGGGCTCGGGGGAGGTCATGCGTCCAGTCTGGCAGCAGTCACGGGGCCGGTGCGGGTTCGGAAACGCTGCTCCATCGAGTCGGGACGTCGTGCATGAGCAGGGCGTGATCGAACTCGGCGGCGCCGGCGGGCAGGGTCTCGAAGAAGGTCGACGAGAGGTCGGCGACGGCGAGCGGCTCGACGCGCCACGCGTCGGTGTCGAGCCGGAGGCCCTCGAGCGGGCCGGAGCGCGTGGGGGACCACCCCACGGCATCCTTCCGGAAGAAGGTCGACGAGTCTTCGAGCGTCTCGAAGAGGCGGCTGTGGAACGGGATGCCGGGACCCCGGCGAGCCGTGACGCGCACGCGCAGGTCGTCGGCATCGACGCTGACCGCGAGGTCGTCGGAGGTGGTGCGGAAGTCGACGCTCGCCGGGGCGTGTGTTCCGGGGAAGACGCGACCGCCGACGAGTCGGACGAGGCGCGAGGAGCTGTGACGGCGGGGAATGTACACGCCGGTTCGCGGGCCGTCTGCGGTGTTCCACTCGACCGCGATGCGGTGCGCGGCATTCCGGCTGCGGTGTCCGACCGCGGGGGTGAACCATGCGGGGCGTAAAGCCGTGAGATGGATCAGGCAGACGCCCGCGACCGCGCTGCCGGCGACGAGTTGGGGGCGCAAGCCCTGAGGTAGCAGAGACCCGGCGACGTCGGGGTCGACGCGGTAGTTGACGAGCACGCGTTGGGCTATCGTCGCGGCCATCGGCGGGAGGCGGGATGCGGGGTTCTTTCGGACCCGCGTGTTCGTCTGCTCGGTCATGAGTCATCCTTCGCTATTTAGCGAAGAAGCTACACGCAATTTAGCTACAGTGCTAGATTGGGTCCCGTGACCGACACGGCATCCGACATCTTCGCGGCTCTCGCGCACCCCACGCGGCGCCAGATCCTGCAAGATCTGAAAGACGGCGAGATGGCCGCGGGTGAGATCGCGGCGCGGTTCGACGCGAGTGGGCCGACCATCTCGCGGCACCTCGGCGTGCTGCGCCAAGCCGGTCTCATCTCGGAGCGGCGTGACGCGAACCGCATCCTGTACTCGCTCGTCGGCGAACGGCTGGCGCTGTCGGTGGGCGATTTCCTGTCGACGGTGTGCCCGGAGCAGATTGTGTTGCGCGAGGTGCGAAAGCGGCGACCCTCTCCACGTGCCGGCGCCGACGCGGTCTCGGCTGAGGCGTAGACGCGACGGCGGGAGTCGAACCCGCCACGCCTTCGGTTATGAGCCGAGGCCCGGGACCGCCCGGATCGCCGCGATGTGTCCCCACGCTAACCCGGGGCGCAGGAGGGGCGAAGAGGCGTTGCGCGGCGTGACGCGATGTGTCGTCGTGTGGCGCTCGGGGCGCTCGTCAGCGACCGGCGCGCCCGTCGATGATCGCCCGTGTCGAGTGCTCGAGGTGCGCGCGGACCACCCGCTCCGGGTCTCGCAACGCCTCCTCGACGTACGCGCGGTGCTCCTCCGTCAACGCCCCCGGTGCGTACGCCGGCCGCACGTGCGTGAGCAGCAGCCGCATCTCGCCGTCGAGGCGGCGGTACTCCTCGGCGATGCGCGAAGAGCCGGACGCGTCCACGAGTGCGAGATGCACGCGAGCGTGGGCATCGAGGGTGGCGGGCCAGTCACCCGCGGCCTCGGCTGCAGCCAGGTCGTCGAGCGCGGCACCGACGGCGGAGGGGCGGATGCCGCGATCGCGCACGATCCGCAGGGCCTCGGTCTCGAGGGCGCATCGCAACTGCTGCAGGGCGATCAGGGCGTCGTCGTCGAGAAGGGACACGCGGACTCCGCGGTACGGTTCGGCGGTGGTGAGTCGCTCGGCGGTCAGCGTGGCGAGAGCGGTGCGCGCGGTGTGCCGCGAGACGCCGTGCGCCGCGCTGAGATCCTCTTCCCGCAGCGGGGTGCCGGGCGCGAGTTCGCCCGACAGGATCTCGGAGCGCACAGCGGCGGCGACCGCGTCGGCGGTGCGGGGGCCGGGGACGGACGGCGAAGATCGGCGCGCGGCTGCGGTCGTGAGTGCCGCGGCATCCGCGGCGATGCGCTCGGCCTCTCCTGGCGGGGTGCGGCCCGCCCCGGCCGCAGCGCCTTCGTTCGCGTCAGGCCCGTGCCGCGGCATCCGGAACCTCCTCACCACGACGAGACGGAGTCGACACCACGGCGAGGCCCACCGCGATGAGGGCCAGGCCGATGCCGCTGACCAGCGTGAGCTGCTCGCGCAGCACGAAGAGGCCGAGCAGGGTGGCGGCGAGGGGTTCGGCCAGCGTCAGCGTCGACACGGTGACGGCGCTCAAGCGCGCCAGGCCCCACCCGAACAGCAGGTACGCGATCGCCGTCGTCACCACCCCGAGCCACAGGGCGAGGGCAAGAGCGTTTGGGGTGAGGAGCCATGATGTTCCGGCGAGCAGGAGCACGGGCAGGCTCGCCACGGCGGCGACCCCGAATACCGCCCCCATGACGCGCGTGGAGTTCCACCCCCTCTCGATCAACGCTTTGCCGCACACCGTATAGAGGGCGTACGACATTCCCGCGCCCGCCGAGGCGAGTAGGCCCGCCGGGGCGAGCGCGGTCGCGCCGCCGGTCATGCCCGACACGAGAACGACCCCGAGCAGGGCGACGGCGGTCGCCAGCATCCAGCGCGGTGACGGGGCGCGGCGCAGGCGCACGGCATCCGCGATCCCGGTGGCGATGGGCGCCGAGCCGAGGGCGACGACCGTGCCGATTGCGACACCGTTCTCGCGCGTGCCGAGGAAGAACAGGGGCTGGTAGGCGAGCACTCCGACCGCTCCGATGGCGATGAGTGCCGACGTCGACGTTCGAGAGCCGCGGTGCGGCCGCACGGGCGCGCGTTGCGTCAGGGCGAGAAGGCCCAGGATGCCACCACCCACCACGATCCGTGCCGCCCCGACCGCGAGCGGCGAGGCGTCGACGCCCGCGAGGGCCTGCGCCGTGCCCGTGGTGGAGAAACACAGCGCCGCGGCGAGGATCGCGAGGGCGGGAAGCATGCATGGATTGTTACACAATCTGCGCGTCGCCGCGCACCTCAGTCGCGAAGCGCCGTCACCATCGATCGCAACGCGTGCAGGGCGGCGGCCTGCTCGGCATCCGTCATTGCGCTCAGCATGCGCTTCTCGACGGACCGGACGGCGGCGCTCGCCGCAGCGAGGGTGCGTCGGCCCTTCTCGGTGAGGCGGGTGGGGAGCGCCTTGCCGACAGGGGCGGTGTCCGGTCGCTCGACGATGCCGTCGCGCTCGAGGCTCTGCAGCAGCACGTTCATCGACTGTCGTGTGACGAAAGCGCCGCGCGCGAGGTCGGAGTTCGACAGGCCGGGCCGCTGGGCGAGCAGCTCGAGGCAGGAGTAGTGCGTGATCGTCATTCCGAGTGGGCGTAGCACGTCTTCCATTGCTGCGCGCAGAGCGCTCGCCGCTTCTTTCAGGAGGTAGCCGAGCGAGGTGTCCAAGTCGATTGCCTCTTGCGCCATGTCAGTATTCTGACATACGCTCTGTGTCAGATAACTGACACGCAAGGAGCATGCCATGCCCGCCACCGGACCCGACTTCATCTCTCTGCAGGTGCGCGACCTCGCCGCCTCCCACGCCTTCTACCAGAAGTACCTCGGCTTGCGCCGTTCGCCCACCGGCCCTCCTCACGCCGTCGTCTTCGACACCGCACCGATCGCCTTCGCTCTGCGCGACCTCGCGCCCGGCACCGACCTCACCGGCGTGGACCAGCCGGGCGTCGGCGTCGCCGTCTGGCTCCACGCCACCGAGGTGCAGCAGATGCACGACGAGCTCGCCGCCGCCGGACACCGGATCGTCTCGGCTCCGATCGACGGCCCCTTCGGCCGCACCTTCACCTTCGCCGACCCCGACGGCTACCACGTCACCGTGCACGACAGGGGCTGAGCCCGACCGGGGCGGCGGGTTCCCGGCATCCGGGGCCGTCCGGCGGAGTCGGGGCGGGACACGCCGGTGGCCGTGGCTGGGGGACGGCGTGTCGGCGGTGGACTCCGCGGGACGGTCGGTCGGGGGCGGTGTCGGGCTGCGGGTGTTTCGGCCGGGCGGGGCGGCGGGTCCCCGGCATCCGGGGCCGTCCGGCGGAGTCGGGCCGGGACGCGCCGGTTCCCGGGGGCGAGGGACGGCGTGTCGGTGGTGGACTCCGCGGGAGGGGCGGTCGGGGGCGGTGTCGGGCTGCGGGTGTTTCGGCCGGGCGGGGCGGCGGGTTCCCGGCATCCGGGGCCGTCCGGCGGAGTTGGGGCGGGACACGCCGGTTGCCGTGGCTGGGGGACGGCGTGTCGGCGGTGGACTCCGCGGTACGGCGATGCTCGAGCGGAACGGATGCCGTCACCCCGGCCCACGCCCGAATTCACCCGCCCCGATGCCCGCCGCCGGCCGGGCGGAAGCCCAGGAACGGGCGGGTAACGTGGGTACATGGCGACGACGGCGGGGCGAGGCATCCTGGCCCTCAGCGTCGCCGTGATCCTTCTCGCCGTCGGCACGGTTCTGGCCGTGCTGGTGGATCCGTTCACGCGCGAGCAGGTGACGGTCGACCCGACGGCGGAATGGGTCGCGCGCGTGCTGCTGGTCTTCGGCGTGGTCTGGCTGCTGATCGGTGCGATCGCCGCGCGCACGCGTCTGGTTCGACGACCCGGCGCCGCTGCCGCGCGCGCGTCGTGGATCGCCTCCACCCGGCCGTGGCGGTCGCGGGAGTCGAGCCTCGGCCTGCTGCCGCTGGACCGTTGGCTCATGATCCTGGTGCCGGGCGCGCTCCTCGTGATGACGCGGGTCGTCCAGACGCCGCGCGACGGGCTGTGGGGCATCCTCATCGCCGTCGCCGGGTGGCTCGTGTTCGCCGCCACGGTGCGTCTGCTGCTCGGGCGCCGCTCGCCCTGGCCGATCATCGCGGCGGTGGGCGGGGCCCTCGTACTGCGGTGCGTGGTCGCGCTGTCGGCCGTGTCGCTGTCGGGGCCGGACGGCGTCTGGCCGACGATCTGGGCGCAGCCGTGGGTGCGCATCCTCTACCTCGCGGTCGCCTTCGCGCTGGTGGCGTGGGTGTTCGTCGTGGCCGGGTGGTCGCTTTCGGCGCAGCTCGGCCGCCGTCGTGCTGCGGGCGTCGCCCTCGCCGGGATGGGCATCGGTTACGCCCTGCCCGCGGCGACCATCGCGGTGATGGGGGCGCACGACGCGCTCCGCTCCTGGAACGAGCAGATCGGAGTGCTTCCCTGGGATCTCGCGCGCTTCAGCGGGGCACGCGAAGGGGCATTTCCCCTCGAGATCATGACGACCACGGCCGTGATCGGCGGGGTCGCGCTGGTGGTCGGCATCCTGCTCGCTCTGCCGCGCCGCGTGTACGGGCGCTGAGCGTCAGCGTCCCAGGGTCTGGTCGAACGGCCCGCCGCGACCGATCTCACGCACCTCTTTGCCCAGCGGCATGAGCGACACCGGGACCAGTTTGAAGTTCGCGATCCCGAGCGGGATGCCGATGATCGTGACGCACAGCAGCAGTCCGGTGAAGACGTGGCCCAGGGCCAGCCACCATCCGGCGAGGATCACCCAGACGACGTTGCCGAGGAACGAGCCGACTCCCGCCGACCTCTTCGCCACGATCTCACGACCGAACGGCCACAGGGCGTACAGGCCGATGCGGAACGACGCGATGCCCCAGGGGATCGTGACGATGAAGATGCACAGCACGACCCCCGCGGCGAGGTAACCGAGGAAGAGCCAGAAGCCCGAGAGGACGAGCCAGAGGACGTTGAGGATCAGGCGCATGCCTCCATCATCCAGGTGTCGCCTGAATGGCGTGCGGGTTTGACTCTTGGCCCCTAACCCGGGCTCCCCCGACGCGCAACCGCCCCGCGGCGAGCGGGAGGCGCCGTTAGCGTGGGGCCACCGAGGGAAGGAACCGCCATGTCCGACATCACCCGGGCCACGCCCGAACGCCGCGTCCTGTCGAGCTTCACCGACTACACCGGGGCACAAGCCGCCGTCGACCGGTTGTCCGACGCGGGCTTCCCCGTCGAGCACACCGCGATCGTCGGAACCGGCGTGCGGATCGTCGAGCAGGTGACGGGCCGCCTCACGCGCGGTCGCGCGGCCGGGCTCGGAGCCGCGTCGGGGGCCTGGTTCGGCCTGATGATCGGCGTGCTGATCGGTCTGCTCAGCGTCAACGGCTTCCTCGGTTTCGTCTTGCTGGGCCTCGTGCTCGGAGCCGTCTGGGGTGCCGTCTTCGGTTTTGCCGGGCACGCGTTCACGGGCGGACGCCGCGACTTCTCGTCGGTGCAGGGCTTCGAGGCCGAGCGCTGGGACGTGACGGTGGATGCCGAGCACTTCTCGCGCGCGCAGTCGCTGTTGTCGTCGGGTGCGGCGGGGGAGGCGCGGAGCTGAGCCCCGACGGGGCCGATGTCGGGGGCCCCGCCTAGACTTGACCCCGCCATGACCGACGCCTCCACGCCCCTCATCGTCGACGGTCCCGGACCGTCGGCATCCCGACCCGACGCCGACCTCCTCGAGGGGCTGAACGGTCCGCAGCGCGAGGCCGTGACCTATCGCGGCCAGGCGCTGCTCATCGTCGCGGGCGCGGGCTCCGGTAAGACGAGCGTGCTCACGCGGCGCATCGCCTCGCTGCTGCGCACGCGCGAGGCGTATCCCAGCCAGATCCTCGCGATCACCTTCACGAACAAGGCCGCGGGCGAGATGCGCGAGCGCGTGCATCAGCTCATCGGTCAGAAGGCCGACGGTATGTGGATCTCGACGTTCCACTCCGCCTGCGTGCGCATTCTCCGCCGCGAGGCCGAGCAGTTCGGTTTCACCAAGTCGTTCACCATCTACGACTCCGGCGACTCGCGTGCCCTCATCAAGCGTCTCGTCAAAGAGCACGAAGGCGACTCGTTCGGCCTCACCCCGGCCGGTACCCAGAGCCGCATCTCGAAGCTGAAGAACGAGCTGGCGGATGCCGAGTCCTACGCGCGATCCGCGAACATGAGCGACCCGGCCGAGCGCGTGTTCGTCGAGATCTTCGGCTCGTACCAGCGCGAGCTGCAGCGCGCCAACGCCTTCGATTTCGACGACCTCATCGCCCAGACCGTCTACCTGTTCCGGGCGTTCCCGCAGGTGGCCGACCGGTACCGCAAGCGGTTCCGGCACATCCTGGTCGACGAGTACCAGGACACCAACCACGCGCAATACGCGCTCATCCACGAGCTGACACGGCCTCCGGGCGCCGACGCCGAGCCGTTCTCGTCGGGCGGCATGATGATCTTCGACGCCGAGCCGGCGGGCGAAGACGCCGCATCCCTCACCGTCGTCGGTGACTCCGACCAGTCGATCTACGCCTTCCGCGGCGCCGACATCCGCAACATCAGCGAGTTCGAGCGCGACTACCCGGGCGCCAAGGTCGTACTGCTCGAGCAGAACTACCGCTCCACGCAGAACATCCTCTCCGCGGCCAACGCGGTGATCTCGAACAACTTCGACCGCAAAGACAAGAAGCTCTGGACCGACGTCGGCGCCGGCGATCCGATCATCGGCTTCACCGGCTACTCGCAGCACGATGAGGCGCAGTTCGTCGCCGACGAGATTGAGGCACTCCACAAGAAGGGCGTCGACTACTCGGGCGTCGCGGTGTTCTACCGCACCAACTCGCAGTCGCGTGCGCTCGAAGAGATCTTCATCCGCTCGGCCGTGCCCTACAAGATCATGGGCGGCACCAAGTTCTACGAGCGCGCCGAGATCAAAGACGCCCTCGCATACCTCGTCGCCGTGGCCAATCCCGCCGACTCGATGGCCCTCCGGCGCATCCTCAACCGGCCGCGCCGCGGTATCGGCGACGTCACCGAGACGGCCATCGCCCGCTACGCCGCAGAGCACGGGATCACCTTCCGCGATGCCCTGGCCAACTCGGCCCAGATCGGCGTCGGCCCCAAGCTGCAGAAGGCCATCGACCAGCTCGACGCGGTGCTGACCGAGGCCACGGCGGTCATGCTCCCGGCATCCGGAGAGCTCGCTCCCTCCACCTCGGTCACCGAGGGTCTCACGCTGCTGCTGAACAAGAGCGGCTACTTCGACGCCCTGCGCGCGAGCAAAGACCCGCAGGACGAGGCGCGTCTCGAGAACCTCGACGAGCTCGTCGCGGTGACGCGGGAGTTCGCGCGCAACAACCCCGAGGGCACGATCATCGACTTCCTCACCGAGGTCACCCTCGTGGCCGACGCCGACGACCTCGACGACGCGTCGGGCTCGGTGTCGCTCATGACTTTGCACACGGCGAAGGGGCTCGAGTACGACGCGGTGTTCCTCACCGGCGTCGAAGAAGACCTGCTCCCGCACCGCATCTCGGCGAACGAGCCGGGCGGGCCACAGGAGGAACGCCGGCTGTTCTACGTCGGCATCACCCGCGCCCGCAAGCGTCTGCACCTCTCGCTCGCGATGACCCGCGCGCAGTTCGGCGAGGTCACGGTCGCGATGCCCAGCCGGTTCCTACAGGAGATCCCCGCCGACCTCATCGACTGGCGGCAGTCGCCCGGCGACGTCAACGGCCGCGGGGGCTCGCAGTCGCGTGCGCTCAACGCCCGTGGACGACGCCCCGGCCAGGCCGGGAGCGCGGGTAACCGCTACGGCGACGACCTCGTGCCGCTGCCCAAGCGCGCGCCGGCCGACCCGAGCAAGTTCCCCAACCGCATCCCGGCGAAGGTCCGTGACAACGGCGACATGCAGCTCGCGTCGGGCGACCGCATCCGTCACGACGACTTCGGCGAGGGCCGTGTAGACGCCGTGACCGGCGAAGGCGCCAAGCGCGTGGCGCACGTGCGCTTCGACACGGTCGGGCCGAAGAAGCTGCTCGTCAAGATCGCGCCCATCACCAAGCTGTAGAACGCGTCGCGAGGCGGTTCGCGGGCTCCTGGCCCGGGCCGTCGGCGTGCCGTGCCCGGCGAGTGATGCCGCGGGCGTGTGCGCGTGGGCGGGCGGGGGGCCGCGGGTGTGAGCCGGGCGCGTGCCGTGCGCGTTCGCGGGTGCGGCGTGCGTGGGTGCGCGGAGGCGCGGGCGCGGGTGCGGCGGGCGTGAGTACCTGTCTCTTATACACATCTCCGAGCCCACGAGACGACTGAGTAGATCGCGTATGCCGTCTTCTGCTTGAAAAAAGGGGGGGGGGGGGGGGGGGGGGGGGGGGGGGGGGGGGGGGGGGGGGGGGGG